>JAVJOO010000003.1:0-300000 GCA_040216735.1 Alphaproteobacteria bacterium
GGGGTTCCCGCGCCATCTGTCGCAACACCCCGGCGGATTTGTCATCACCCGCGGGTCGTTGTCGGAGGTCGTGCCGATCGCCAACGCCGCGATGGAAGATCGCACGATGATCGAGTGGGACAAGGACGACATCGACGCGCTGGGTATCCTTAAAATCGACGTGCTGGGCCTGGGCATGCTGACCTGCATTCGAAAGTCGCTCGACCTTCTATCGGTGCATTACGGGATCGATCATACGATCCGTTCGGTGCCGACCGAAGATCCGGCGGTTTACGACATGCTGTGCAAGGCCGACACGATCGGCATTTTTCAGATCGAAAGCCGGGCGCAAATGACCATGCTGCCGCGGCTGCGGCCCCGCTGTTACTACGATTTGGTCGTCGAGGTCGCGATCGTCCGGCCGGGACCAATTCAGGGGGACATGGTCCATCCCTATTTGCGGCGCCGTAACGGCGAAGAGAAGATTACCTATCCCTCCGAGGCACTCAAGGCGGTGCTGCAAAAGACGTTCGGGGTGCCGTTGTTCCAGGAGCAGGCGATGCAAATCGCTATTGTCGGGGCAAAATTCACGCCGAGCGAAGCGGATGGATTGCGCCGGGCGATGGCGACGTTCCGGCATGCCGGAACGATTCATAATTATAAAATACGTTTCATCGACGGCATGGTGGGGCAGGGATACGACCGCGACTTTGCCGAACGGTGCTTCCAGCAAATCGAAGGGTTTGGGGAGTACGGGTTCCCCGAATCGCACGCGGCGTCCTTTGCGCTGCTGGTTTACGTATCGTCGTGGCTCAAGCGGTTCTATCCCGCGGTTTTCGCCTGCGGCTTGTTGAACAGCCAACCGATGGGGTTCTACGCACCGGCCCAGATCATCCGGGATGCCCGCGATCACGGAGTCGTCGTCCTCCCGGTCGATGTCAACCACAGTCGGTGGGATGGTGCGCTGGAACGTGTGCAAGACAGCGAGGCCTATGCGCTGCGGCTGGGTTTTCGCCAGGTGAAAGGATTTCCCAAGGAAGCGGCCGAGGCGATTTGCGAAGCCCGCGCCGCACATCCCTTCCGCGACGTCTACGATCTGTGGCGGCGGACGGGCTTGCGCGTCGATTGGATCGAGAAGCTGGCGGACGCGGACTCCTTCAACTCCGTCGCGCTGAAACGGCGCCAGGCGTTGTGGGCCGTCAAGGGGTTACGGAATTCGGCTCTACCGCTTTTTGCTGCGGCGGAGCGGCGGCTCGACAATGCCGCCGCTGCACGCGGGGAGAGCGGGCGTCCCATCGAGTTGATGAAGGAACCGAGCGTCGTCCTTGCCGACATGACGATCGGCGAAGAAGTGATCTGCGACTACTCGACCCTTCGGTTGACCCTCAAGGCGCATCCGGTCGCGTTGCTGCGCGGCGGGTTCAAGAAAAACTACATGCACGCGGCCGACCTCGTACACCGAAACACGGGCGAGTGGGTGCATGTGGTGGGTTTGGCGATCTGTCGCCAGCGCCCCGGTACGGCGAGCGGCGTGATCTTCATGACGCTGGAGGACGATACCGGTGTCGCGAATATCGTGGTTTGGCCCAAGATGTTCGAACGGTTCCGCAAGCAGGTGTTGCGCTCGCGGCTACTGGGAGTCAGCGGTAAAGTGGAGCGCGAAGGTTTGGTCGTACACGTCATCGCATCGGACCTCGTCGATCTTTCCGCCTCGCTCGTGTCGCTCGCGGATTACCGATTGCCCTCGCACGAGCGGCGTCCCGTCCAGACCGGCTTGCCGGTGGCGCTGGAACGCGCCGCACCGGCGCAGCCGTGGGGGAGCGCCAACAACGATTCGGTCAATCTGGAGGGGGTTTACAGTCGTGCCGACGAGATTCGTTACGGCCAGGGAAGGAGCGGCGTGGTGCCGCAGAAACTGATCCAGTCCCGGGACTTCCATTAGACGCCGCTGTTAGTCCTCGTAGGGCACCCGCGTCAGGTAACGTTCGTCCCGGTGGAGCGCCATATAGGCGTCGGCGAGCCGGTTCGTCACGGCGCCCGGGGCACCGTTGCCGAGGATCCGCGCTTCGATCCGGGTCACTGGCATGATGCCGCCGGCGGTCGAGGTGATGAAGGCTTCATCGGCCCCGACAAACCGGTCCACGGCAATATCGGTCTCGGCACACGGGATTCCTAAGCTAGCGCACAGCTCAACGGTCGTCCGCCGCGTGATCCCGTCCAGGACGCCGTGCCGGGGCGTCAGCACCTGGCCGTTCTCGATGCAAAAGACGTTGAAGCCTGGTCCCTCCGTCACATTGTCGTCGAGGTCCAGTAGCACCACATTGTCGGCCCCACGATCCTGGGCCTCGAAGAGGCCAGCCGTGAGATCGTGCCAATGATAGTTCTTGACGGTCGGGTCGATCGACTCCGGCGGAATGCGCCGAGGCGTTCCCACGACAAGGTGGAGGCCGCGGCGTTTCAGGTCTGCGTCCGCATAGGGCACAAAGGGGGCGGCGAACGCAAAAAAACTGTTCACAGCCTCGCGCGGATCGCGTGTCTTCGGCGGCGGTTCGCCGCGGGTGCAAATCGCTTCGACATAGGCCTGCCGCAACCCGCTTTTGCGGACGCACTCGATCAACACGTCCCGAACCGAGTCGCGCGACAGCGGACAGGTCATCCGCAAACGCCCAACGTTGCGGAAAAATCGGTCGAGGTGAACGTCAAGACGGAAAAATGCGCCGTCCCACACGTGAATGACATCGTAGGTCGCATCGGAGCGCAAGAACCCGTAGTCGCGGATGGGAATGCCGGCTTCGGCGATGGGAACGTAGGCGCCGGCGAGGTACGCGCAGCCTTCGGCGAACCGGCTGGCGCCGCTCAATGGCTTAACGCCCGCACCGCACGGTCGAGCCCGTCGAGTGTCAACGGGTACATGCGGTTGGCCATAAGTTCACGCATCAACTCGATCGATGGTGTGTAGCGCCAGTGATCTTCGCGGACCGGGTTGAGCCATACTGCGTGGGGAAAGGTGTCGAGGAAGCGATGCATCCAGACTGCGCCAGCTTCTTCGTTCCAGTGTTCGACGCTACCACCCGGAAAGGTGATTTCATAAGGGCTCATGCTGGCATCGCCGACGAAAACAACGCGGTAGTCCGATCCGTAGGTACGCAGGAGATCCCACACGCTCGTACTTTCTTGATCACGCCGCCGATTGTCCTTCCAGACGCGTTCGTAGAGGCAATTGTGAAAGTAATAGTATTCGAGATGTTTGAACTCACCGCGCGCCGCGGAAAAAAGTTCCTCGCAAACCTTGATCCAGTCGTCCATCGAACCGCCGATATCGAGGAGTAGAAGCACCTTCACGGTATTGCGGCGCTCCGGCACCATCTTGAGGTCCAGCATGCCCGCATTGCGCGCGGTGGAGCGAATCGTGTCGGGAAGGTCCAGGGTCTCAGGCGCCCCCTCGCGGGCAAACCGGCGAAGCCGGCGGAGCGCGACCTTGATGTTGCGGGTGCCGATTTCGACGGAGTCGTCGAGGTTGCGGAATTCACGCTTGTCCCAAACCTTCACTGCGCGGCGGTGCCGGGATTTGGCTTGGCCAATGCGAACGCCCTCGGGATTGTAGCCGTAGGCGCCGAACGGCGAGGTGCCGGCCGTCCCGATCCATTTGCTTCCCCCCTGATGGCGACCTTTCTGTTCCTCGAGCCGCTCGCGCAGGGTTTCCATCAGTTTATCCCATCCGCCGAGCGCCTCGATCTCGCGCTTTTCCTCTTCGGTCAGGTGGCGCTCGGAAAGGCGGCGCAGCCATTCCTCTGGAATCTCCGCGGCAATCGCCTCTTGGCCGTCTTCCTTCTCAAGACCCTTGAAGACTTTGGCGAAGGCCAGGTCGAAGCGGTCGAGATGGCGCTCGTCTTTGACCAATGCCGAGCGCGACAGGTAGTAGAATTGATTGACGTCGAATATGGCCAGTCCTGAGTCGACAGCTTCGATCAGCGTGAGGTACTCGCGGATCGAAACCGGTACTTTGGACTGCCGCAATTCCAAAAACAGATTGACGAACACGTGCGTCGCTCGAGCTACTGGCGGCGCTGCAAGAAGGCGAGCCGTTCGAACAGATGCAGGTCCTGTTCGTGTTTTAGCAACGCGCCGTAAAGCGGGGGGATCGCGGTGCGCCCGTCGGTCGACCGCAACGCCTCGGGCGGGATGTCTTCGGCGACCAAGAGCTTCAGCCAATCCAGCAGCTCCGACGTCGACGGACGTTTCTTGAGGCCCGGCACCTCCCGCAACTCGTAGAACGCGTTCAACGCCTCGCGGATCAAGCGTTTCTGAATACCGGGAAAATGCACATCGACGATCGCGGCCATCGTTTCGGCGCTGGGAAACTGAATGTAGTGGAAGAAACACCGCCGCAGAAACGCATCGGGCAGTTCCTTTTCATTGTTCGACGTGATGATCACGATGGGCCGCTGTTGGGCCCGCACGGTTTCTTGGGTTTCGTAAACATGGAACTCCATCCGGTCGAGTTCCAAAAGAAGATCGTTGGGAAATTCGATGTCGGCCTTATCGATTTCGTCGATCAAGAGGACCGGCGGCGTCTCGGCGACGAACGACTCCCACAGCTTGCCCTTCTGAATGTAGTTGGCGATATCCTTGACGCGGTCGTCGCCGAGTTGCGAATCGCGCAATCGGGCGACGGCGTCGTATTCGTAAAGCCCGTGTTGTGCCTTGGTCGTCGATTTGATGTGCCATTCGATCAAGTCCATGCCTAGGGACTGGGCGATCTCGGCCGCCAAAACGGTTTTCCCCGTTCCCGGCTCGCCCTTAATCAGGAGGGGGCGTTTCAAGGTGATCGCGGCGTTGACCGCCATCAATAGATCGTCCGTTGCGACGTAGCGCTCGGTGCCTTGGAATCTCATATGCGATGCCGATACTGTGAAAACGACACGACCCTACGTAGTCCACAGCGAAGGTTCAAGATTTGGCGCACGCGCAGAAAGCCGACGACCTAGCACGCCTGTTGGCCGAGGTGCGGGCGTGCCGGCTATGCGCCGCAGACCTGCCGCTTGGGCCGCGGCCAGTGTTGCGGGCGTCGGCGACCGCCCGGATACTCATTGCCGGTCAGGCGCCGGGAACGAAAGTGCACCACAGTGGGATCCCGTGGAACGACGCCAGCGGCAAGCGTCTTCGGGAATGGCTGGACTTGTCCGATACTGCGTTTTACGACGATTCCAAGATCGCGATCATGCCCCAGGCGTTTTGCTACCCGGGCAAGGGGTCCAATGGGGATCTGCCGCCGCCGCCGATCTGCGCTCAGACGTGGCATCCCCGGCTCGAGGCGGCGATGCCGTCGCTTGAGGTGTTCATTGTCGCGGGCCAGTATGCCCAAGCCTACCATCTGGCAGGTCGCCGAAAGAAAACGCTGACGGCGACCGTCGCTGCCTGGTTGGAATACCACCCCCGTGTCTTTCCGCTCCCGCATCCGTCGTGGCACAACAACCATTGGCTGAAGGCCAACCCGTGGTTCGAACGTGAGTTGGTTCCGGCGATGCGCAGGACCGTCCACCGGGTTCTGGCGCGGTCGTGAGCGCCGTGAAGTGCATCGCCGTGTTGGCCCTTGTCCTCGTGACGGCCTGCGCGTCGCCCTATGTGCAGGCCCCGGGGGGGCAGTCCGTGGTGCCGCAGACGAACGGCAACCCGGGGGACGGCACCATGACTGTCCGGGTTTCGGACGGTGCCGCGTTGCCGTTACGCGTTTGGGCGCCGGTCGAGCGCGGCGAGAGCGCCCAGCCACGGGCGGTCATCGTCGGTGTGCATGGCTTCAACGATTATTCCAATACGTTCGATGCGCCGGGCCGCTGGTGGGCGGCGCACGGGATCGTCACCTATGCCTACGATCAACGCGGTTTTGGCGCGGCGCCGGAGCCGGGAACCTGGCCGGGTCAGCAACGCCTTATCCGCGATCTTGAGGATGTTGTGGCTGCGGTCTCTAACCGTCATCCCGGCGTTCCGCTCTTTGTCCACGGCAACTCGATGGGAGGGGCGGTTGTTCTCCTGGCGTTGGAACGGCGTGGCCCGGGTACCCCGCTGGCGGCGATCCAGGGGGCGAGCCTCACCGCGCCCGCGGTGTGGGGCGGCGCGGCAATGAGCCCGATCTACCGCGCATCGCTGTGGATCGCAGCACACACCGCGCCGTCGCGCCATCTCACCGGGCGCGGTCTAGGCGTGCTTCCGTCCGACAACATCGACATGTTACGCGCGCTCGGTCGGGACCCTTTGGTCATCAAGGCAACGCGGATCGATTCGCTCTATGGGCTCGTCGGCCTGATGGGCGCGGCGCAACGATCTGCGGCGGGAGTCCGCGGCAATGTTTTGGTTATGTACGGGGCAAAGGACGCGATCATTCCGCGCCGTCCGACCGCGGCGATGGCGGCGCGGATGAACGGCGAAAGCCGGTTTGCCGTCTACCCCGGGGGATACCACATGCTCCTACGGGGTCTCGAGGCCGAAACGGTGTGGGCGGATGTCTTGGCTTGGATCGACGATCCCTTGGCGCCGCTCCCGTCGGGCGCCGAGGTCTCGGGGCGAAACCTGTTTGCCGACGCGGCAGTCAATTAGGGTGCGAACCCGCGGCCTTTTTTGATGACGTCCTGCCCGAACCGTTGCCGGACCTTGTCGACCGCATTCTCCACGGCGTGATCGGTGGTGGCGCCAAAGAGATCGGCCGACTCCGCACCTTCGGACGGTGCCAGGTCTTTGACGCCGATTCCGATGAGGCGAAACTTTCGCTGGCCCACTTCGTGGGCAAGCAGCGACTTGGCAACCGTGAAGATGTCGGCTCCGTAGTTGGTTGGGCGGGCGAGCTTGCGGCTGCGCGTGATTGACTGAAAGCTTGCGGTCTTGAGCTTCAAGGTCAGGGAGCCGGCGACTAGGTGTTTCTCCTTCATTTGGTTTCCGACCCGCTCGCACAGTGGCCAAAGTCTCTCCAACAATGCGGCTTCTTCGCGAATGTCGGTACTAAAGGTCGTCTCCGCGGAAATACTGCGGCGCACCTCGCTTGTGTCGACGGTGCGACTGTCCTGGCCGATTGCGAAACGCGCGAGCCGGCTGCCGATTACGCCGTACCGCGCCACCAATTGTCGTTCGGACGTTTCGCGGAGTTGGCCGATGCGCATGATTCCGTCGCGGTTCAAGCGGGCCTCCAACGACGGTCCCACGCCCCACAGCAGCGACACCGGCTGGTCGGTGAGGAAGGGAACGGCGTCGGCCCGCCCGACGATGCTAAAGCCGCGCGGCTTGTCGAGGTCCGAGGCGATCTTGGCCAGGAACTTGTTGTAGCTCAGCCCGATCGACGCCGTGATACCGATTTCACGTTCGATTCGGCGTACTAAGCTGTCCAAGACGCGGGCCGGAAAAGTACCGTGGACCGCGCGCATACCTGAAAGGTCGAGGAACGCTTCGTCGATCGAGATCGGTTCGACCCGTGGTGTCGTTTCATTCATGAGGGCGCGAACCTCACGGTCGACGTCCCGGTATTTGGCCATGTTCGGTTTGACGACGACCGCATGCGGGCAGTGTTCCAGCGCCCGCCGCATTGGCATTGCCGAGCGGATACCATAGCGCCGGGCGATGTAGCAGCAGGCCGCGACGACCCCGCGTTTTTCCCCGCCGACGACGACCGGTTTGTCGGTAAGACTCGGATCGTCGCGTTTCTCCACAGTCGCGTAAAAGGCATCGCAATCCAGGTGCGCGATAGAGAGATTCTCGAGTTCGGGGTGTTCGACGATCCGCGGCGAGTCGCACGCCGGACAGCGCCGCTCCACGGGCGGTGTAGGGAAGTCGTGCCCGCAATCGCGGCACAGAGCTTGGCTGTCCGCCACGACCTTCAGCGGGGCGGCGGCGCGGGCGTCAGGTGAGCAGAATCGAGCCGGGCGAAGTCGTTCACGGCAATCACCTCCCGCACAAGGTTGACATACGTTTGGCCCTTTTCAGAATACCGCGTCAGGGTCCGCGCGAGTGCCATCGAATCGAAAGCATCGTTCGTGCGACGCGCCCGCGCCCGTGCGTCGCGAAAATCGCTATACGCGGGATGGATGTTGAGGGTCAGCATATAGCCCCAGATCGAACGCATCAGCGACGGAAATGCCTTAACCTTGAAGGCGGGCGATTCGACGTCGTCGGGCCGGATCCCGTACCCGTCAGGATCGTAGGTGCGTTGGCCAAAGATTGCATTGCCGCCTCGGGCGAATCGCGACGTTCCCCACCCGCTCTCGATCGATGCCTGCGCGAGGGCAAGCCCCGGGGGCACAATGTCGAGGCGGCGAAGGAGCGATCGGCGATCGTCCGGAGGTGTACCGTATCGTCGGGCTGTCGCCGCCATCCACCGGAAATCGTCGTCCGTGAGATCCTCGCCGGCGTCGCTTCGTTTCCAGAGCGACACCATGCGATGTCTGTCCGCGAGAATAGCCTCGTTGAGACGTAGGACCTGCGGTAGGACGATGAGTGTGAAGAGCTGTTTGCGGCGATCCAGATCGCCGACCGCGCCGAGATCGGTGGGCAGAGAGCGAACGTAGATGCGCGGCCAGGCCTTCGGATGGCCTGCTGCAGGATCGAATCCAGCCTCGGTAAAACGCGTTTCGAGTTCGACGGAACCGCGTATCAGCGCGAAGTTGGAAGGCGGGATGTCGTGGATGCCGACCGGCGCACATGCCGAACAGCGGGTGTCGAGGTAGATCCGTGTCGCGACCGCTGCCAGAACGATCAAAACAATGAAGCCCGCTGTGGCAACGGTTCGCGGCTTCCGGTTCAGGAATTGGCGCGGATTCATCGGGGGCATGCGCGGAGCATCGGGCAGCACGACCGGGGTGGCGGAGCGGAGTCCATCAAACACCGACCTCTTCGCGTTCGGGCGTGCGGGGTCGCCCTGGCTGATGCCCGGACCGGACCGGCTGATCGGACCGGAGGGCAATGGTGGGCGCGGATGGTATCGAACCAACGACCCCTACGATGTGAACGTAGTGCTCTACCACTGAGCTACGCGCCCGCCGTTGGTCGTAATAGGTTTGCGACCTCCGCAAGTCAAGACGCTCGGATTGGCGCCTTGAGCAGGGCAAGGCCTTAGCCGACGTAACGCATACCCTCCGCCACGACCGTCTAAATCACTGAATCGGTTGCAAAATACAGTAAGACTTCGTTACTTGGTCGCGCCGCGATGGTGTGGCATCGTCACCGCCGCCCAACGAAACGAACGAACCTGTCGATGGACTCCCACAAAGTCGCCGCCATTGTCCTTGCCGCCGGCAAGGGAACCCGCATGCGCTCGTCCTTGCCCAAGGTTATGCACCCGCTAGGCGGCCGCCCGATGATCGGTCATTTGATTCAGACCGTGCGTGAGGCGGGGATCGGGCAGGTCGTCGTGGTCGTCGGTCCCGACATGCCGATGGTCGCGGGCGCCGTCGGGGATGCAGCGATCGCGGTACAAGATGCGGCACTGGGCACCGGGGACGCGGCGAAGAGCGCGATTCCCGCGTTGGCAGGCTTCGACGGTACCGTCCTGGTCCTGTTTGGCGCAGATCCATTGGTGTCGGTTGAAACGCTCTCGCGCCTGATCGCCGCCCGGCAGGTGCCCGATCCACCGGCCCTAGTGGTCCTAGGTTTCGTACCGGACGATCCGGGCCAATACGGTCGGCTGGTCGTCGACGGCGAAAACCGGCTCGACCGCATTGTCGAATACTGGGACGCCGACGTGCAAACCCGCGCCATTTCCCTGTGCAATTCCGGCGTTCTCGCGGCGGACGCTGCGATCCTGTTTTCACTATTGGGCCGACTTGAAAACAAGAATGCAAAGCAGGAGTTCTACTTGACGGATGTCGTCGGCATGGCCCGGGGCGCCGGCCACGACTGCGTCGTGGTCGAAGGAAATCCCGCCGAACTGATCGGCATCGATAGCCGCGCCGATTTGGCGCGGGCCGAGGCGGCGTTCCAAACGCGCGCTCGTTTGGCGGCGCTGGCGGCCGGTGCGACGATGACGGCGCCCGAAACGGTCTGGTTCAGCTTCGATACGGAGCTCGGCCGTGACGTCGCGATCGAACCGAATGTCTTCTTTGGCCCCGGTGTGCGGGTTGCCGACGGTGTGACGATCAAAGCGTTCAGTCACCTCGAGGGGTGCACGTTGGGGGCGGGTTCGGTCGTTGGACCCTTTGCCCGACTGCGCCCCGGTACGGTGATCGGCGACGGCGCGAAGATCGGCAACTTCGTCGAGGTGAAGAATTCCGACGTGCATGAGGGTGCGAAGGTCAGCCACCTGACATATGTCGGCGACGCAACGGTCGGCGCGCATGCCAATGTCGGCGCTGGAACGATTACAGCGAACTACGACGGCTTTACGAAAGCGAGAACCGAAATCGGCGAAGGCGCTTCGATCGGATCGAACGCCGTCCTTGTTGCCCCGGTGAAGATCGGGCGGGGCGCGACGGTGGGGGCGGGCACTGTGGTTCGCGAGGATGTACCGGCCGACGCCTTACGCGTTGCCGACACGCGCGGAATCGAGGCTACCCGCGAGGGTTGGTCGATCAAAAAGCGCGACCGCGCAAAGGGGAAGACCTGATGTGCGGAATCGTCGGCGTTGTTGGAAGCGGCGACGTAGCCGGGCGGTTGCTTGCCGGTCTGCGGCGTCTCGAATACCGGGGCTACGATTCGGCCGGTATCGCGACGGTCGTCGACGGGACGCTGGAACGGCGTCGCGCCAAAGGAAAGATCGGCGAACTCGAAGCGCTTCTTGGGCGAAATCCCCTGCCGGGAGATATCGGGATCGGTCATACCCGTTGGGCCACCCATGGCGCGCCCAACGAAATTAACGCCCATCCCCACGCGACGTCCACGGTCGCCGCGGTTCACAACGGGATCATCGAGAACTTCGCAGAACTCCGGAGTGAATTGGTCGGTGAGGGGCGCCAATTCGAAAGCGAGACCGATACTGAAGCGGTCGTGCACTTGATTTCGTCCTACTTAGACAAAGGGGACAGCCCCCAGACGGCGGTAAAGCGGTCGCTCAAGCGGCTTGAGGGGGCGTTTTCCCTCGCGATCGTCTTTGCCGGCGAACACGACCTCCTGATCGGCGCGCGGCGCGGCAGTCCGCTGGCGGTCGGTTGGGGCGAGGGGGAAATGTTCCTGGGCTCGGACGCGATCGCGCTTGCCTCCGAGACCAATCGGATTTCCTACCTCGAAGACGGCGACTGGGTCGAACTCACACGAAACAGCGCGGTGTTTCACGATGCCGAAGACGGCATCGTCGAGCGCGAAGTGCGCTCGAGCGCGGCGTCGGGTGCGCTTATCGGTAAGGGAAACTACCGGCACTTCATGGAAAAGGAGATCTACGAACAGCCAACCGTGATCGGTGAGACGCTGAACGGTTTCTTCAATCCGACCGACCGGACGATTCAGTTGCCCGGTCTCGGCGTCGCCCTAGAAGACGTTCCCAAGGTAACCATCGTCGCTTGCGGGACATCGTACCTCGCCGCGCTGATCGGCAAGTTCTGGATCGAACACTATGCGCGGGTGCCGGCGGAGGTCGATATAGCCTCGGAGTTTCGCTACCGTCACGCACCGATGCCGCCCGGCGGGTTGGCGATGTTTATCTCTCAGTCCGGTGAAACCGCGGACACCCTGGCGGCGCTCCGCTTCGCCGCGACCGAGAATCAGCACACAATCTCACTGGTGAATGTGCCCGAGAGCACGATGGCGCGCGAAAGCGACGCGATCCTCATGACTAACGCGGGCCCGGAGATCGGGGTGGCGTCGACCAAGGCTTTCACCTGCCAGCTTGTCACGCTCGCGGCGTTCGCGATTGCCTTGGCCCGTGCGAAGGGAACGGTTTCCAAGGCCGATGAAGCCCGGTTGTCGCACGCCATCGCCGAGGTGCCCGCGCGTGCGGTCGACGTCCTCAATCACGATGCCGCGATCAGGACGTTGGCCGAGTCGATGATTCATTCCCGCAGCATTCTGTATATCGGTCGCGGCCTTTCCTATCCGATCGCGCTTGAAGGGGCGTTGAAGTTGAAGGAGATCTCTTACATCCACGCGGAAGGGTTCGCCGCGGGCGAGCTCAAACACGGACCGATTGCGCTAGTAGACGAAGACGTTCCGGTCGTGGTCATCGCGCCGAGCGACGCGTTGTTCGACAAAACGATGTCGAATTTGCGCGAAGTCGCGGCCCGCGGGGGTCGCGTGGTGCTGATTACCGATGGCGAAGGACAGCGAAGAGCCGGCAAGGAGCCTTGGGCGACGGTCGTCTTGCCCGACGTCGACCCATTCGTGACCCCGATTCTCTATGCTATTCCGGTGCAACTGCTGGCCTATCACGTCGCCGTCCTGAAGGGCACCGATGTCGATCAGCCGCGCAACCTCGCGAAGTCGGTTACGGTCGAGTAAGTCCGCAAACCCGGGGGGTTGCGAGGGCGCCGTCGCGGCCTGATATAGTCCGTTCCCCGCCATACCTGAAGGATAGCCTCCTGTGAAACTCGCCGATCCCAAACTTTTCCGCCAGCAAGCGTATATCGCGGGCCAATGGGCGGATGCCGACGCCGGTGGAACAATTCCGGTCAACAATCCGGCCACCGACGAAATTCTTGGCAGCGTGCCAAAAATGGGCACCGCTGAAACGCGGCGGGCGATCGATGCCGCGGCCGCCAGTTACCCAGCGTGGCGCGCCAAGACCGGCAAGGAGCGCGCGATCATCCTGCGGCGCTGGTTCGACCTGATGATGGCGAATCAAAACGACCTGGCCATTCTGATGACCGCCGAGCAAGGCAAGCCGCTGGCTGAATCGAAGGGTGAGGTCGCCTACGCCGCGTCGTTCATCGAATGGTTCGGCGAGGAAGCCAAACGGGTCTACGGCGATACGATCCCCAGCCACGCGGCAGACAAGCGCATCGTCGTGCTAAAGGAACCGATCGGCGTCACCGCCGCGATCACACCATGGAATTTTCCAGCTGCCATGATCACGCGCAAAGCCGGTGCCGCGTTGGCGGCGGGTTGCCCGATGGTGATCAAACCGGCGTCGCAGACACCGTTTTCCGCCCTGGCGCTAGCTGAACTGGGCGAACGGGCCGGGATTCCTGCGGGGGTCTTGAGCGTCATCACCGGGTCGGCGACCGAGATCGGCGGTGAAATGACGTCGAACCCAACCGTCCGCAAGCTGTCGTTCACCGGTTCCACCGAAATCGGCAAGAAACTGATGGTCCAAAGCGCGGGCACCATGAAGAAGCTGTCGCTGGAGCTAGGCGGCAACGCCCCCTTCATTGTCTTCGACGATGCCGACCTTGACGCGGCGGTCGAAGGCGCGATCGCCTCGAAATACCGCAACACCGGACAAACCTGCGTCTGTGCCAACCGACTTCTGGTGCAGGACAAGGTCTACGACCGATTTGCCGAGATGCTCGGTGCGGCCGTCGCGAAACTGCGTGTCGGCAACGGGCTGGAGGGCGAAACGGAGCAGGGCCCGATGATCGACCTTGCCGCGGTCGAGAAGATCGAAGAACACATCGCGGACGCGCTCGGGCAGGGTGCGCGGTTGGTAAGCGGCGGCGCGCGCCACGCGCTTGGCGGCACCTTCTTTCAGCCGACAATCCTGGCCGACGTAACGCCGGCGATGTTGGTGTCGCGCGAGGAGACCTTCGGCCCCCTAGCGCCGCTCTATCGGTTCAAGACCGACGAAGAAGCGATTGCCATGGCCAACGACACCGAATTCGGCTTGGCGTCCTATTTCTTCAGTCGGGACATTGGTCGCATTTGGCGGGTCGCCGAGGCGCTCGAATACGGCATGGTCGGGATCAATACCGGGTTGATCTCCACCGAGGTCGCGCCGTTCGGTGGGATGAAGGAGTCCGGGCTCGGCCGGGAGGGGTCGAAGTACGGGCTCGACGAATATGTCGAGACAAAATACCTCTGCGTCGGCGGAATCGATCGGTAAGGAATACGGTATGAGCCAATACGACGTCGATCTTTTCATCATCGGTGCCGGTTCCGGCGGCGTGCGCGCGGCCCGGATCGCGGCAAAGCATGGCGCGCGGGTCGCGGTATGCGAGGACAGCCGCGTCGGCGGAACCTGCGTCATCAGAGGCTGTATTCCAAAGAAGTTCATGGTCTACGCGTCGCATTTCTCCGAGCATTTCGAAGACTCCGCTGACTACGGCTGGACCGTTGGGCCGCGCAGCTTCAACTGGTCCAAGTTCATGGCGGCGAAGGACAAGGAGATCGACCGGCTCAACAAGATCTATATCCGGTTGCTCGACAATGCCGGGGCCGAACTCATCGAAGGAAAAGGAACGTTCGTCGACCGCCACACCGTTGACGTCGGCGGTCGCCAGATCACCGCCGACAAGATTCTGATCGCCACGGGAGGCTGGCCGTTTAAGCCCGAGACCACGGGTGTCGAACACGCCATTACGTCGAACGAGTTCTTTGAACTAAGCGAGCAGCCCAAGCGTGCAATCGTTGTGGGTGGCGGTTACATCGCTGTCGAGTTTGCGGGGATTCTCAACGGGCTAGGTACGGAGGTCGTCCAAATCTACCGCGGCGAGCAGATACTCAGGGGGTTCGACGGCGATGTGCGTGCCGCGTTGGCCCAGGAGATGCGTAAAAAGGGTATCGAAATCCGGGTCGAGTCCACGATCGATCACATCGAAAAACTTCCGAGTGGGCTCATCGCGACCTGCGAGGACGGCACCATCTTGGAAACCGATTGCATCGTCTGCGCGACCGGTCGGGCGCCCAAGACCGCGGGGCTCAATCTTGAAGCGGTGGGGGTCGCGCAGCGCGAAAACGGCGCGGTGATCGTCGATGAGTACTCGCGAACCAACATCGACAACATCTATGCCGTCGGGGACGTGACGGACCGCGTCAACCTGACGCCCGTAGCTTTGAACGAAGGTCATTGTTTTGCCGACACCGTGTTCGGGGGGCGCGAACGGATCATGGACCACGAGACGATTGCCTCCGCCGTTTTCAGCCAGCCCAGCGTCGCCACGGTGGGCCTGACCGAAGAGGACGCGCGTCGGAAGGTCGGTGCCGTCGATATCTATAAGTCTACGTTTCGGCCCCTGCTGCACACGCTGTCGGGCCGGGACGAGAAGACCCTGATGAAGATCGTGGTCGATGCCGATACCGACAGGGTATTAGGCGTCCACATGGTCGGTCCCGAAGCCGCCGAGATCATCCAAGGGCTGGCGGTTGCCGTGAAAATGGGCGCGACCAAGACGGATTTCGACGCGACTGTCGGCATTCATCCGACCGCGGCCGAGGAATTCGTCACGATGCGTGAACGCTACGTCGTCCCCGAGGCCCAAGCCGCGGAATAGCCACAACGTGGATAACGGTGGCCGAGGGGCGTATAAGCCTAGGTTTTGGCCGTTGACGCCCTAGGATTGTTACGACATGCCACAGGACTGGTCGATTGATTCGTGGCGGGGCCTGCCGATCGCGCAGCAACCCGACTACCGCGACCGAGCGGCGCTCGAAAAGGTCGAGGCAACGTTGCGGCGCTACCCGCCGCTCGTTTTTGCGGGCGAAGCGCGCCGCCTCACCGCCCACCTGGCCGATGTGAGTGCCGGGAAGGCGTTCTTGCTCCAGGGCGGCGACTGTGCGGAAAGCTTCGCCGAATTCCATCCCGACAACATTCGCGACACCTTCCGGGTTTTGTTGCAAATGGCGGTCGTGCTGACCTTCGCCGGATCCGTGCCGGTCGTGAAACTCGGGCGGATCGCCGGGCAGTTCGCGAAACCGCGCAGCGACGCCAACGAGGTTCAGGACGGGGTTACCTTGCCCAGCTACCGCGGCGACATCGTGAACGGGATCGAATTTACGCCCGTGGCGCGTGAGCCCGATCCGGCGCGGTGGCTCCAAGCCTACGGACAGTCTGCCAGTACACTGAACCTGATCCGCGCCTTTTCCCACGGCGGTTATTCCTCGCTCGGGCGGGTGCATGGGTGGAATTTGGGATTCCTCGAAAACAGCCCGCAGGGCGAACGCTACCGCGCGCTCGCCGACCGTATTTCCGAATCGCTCGATTTCATGGCGGCGTGCGGCCTGACCGCCGAAACGACGGCGGTGCTACGCGAGACGGATTTCTATACCTCCCACGAGGCGCTCCTCCTGGGGTACGAACAGGCGCTGACCCGTGTCGATTCGACCAGCGGCCGGTGGTACGACACGTCGGCGCACTTCCTTTGGATCGGCGACCGGACGCGGCAACTGGACGGCGCCCACGTTGAGTTCCTGCGCGGTGTGGGCAATCCCTTAGGATTCAAAGCCGGACCTTCGCTCAAGGCCGATGATGCTTTGCGTCTGATCGATCTGCTCAATCCGCACAACGATCCCGGACGGATCACCATCATCGCGCGGATGGGGGCGGATCGTGTCGCCGATCACCTCCCGCAATTGATTCGCAAGGTCGCCGGCGAAGGCCGTCATGTCGTGTGGTCGTGCGACCCTATGCACGGCAATACGATCAAGTCCTCGACGGGGTACAAGACCCGGCGGTTCGACCGGATTCTGTCCGAGGTCCGAGATTTCTTCGCCATTCACGAAACCGAAGGAACCTACGCCGGTGGCGTGCACTTCGAGATGACCGGTGCCGACGTGACCGAATGTTTGGGCGGCGCCCAGGAGATCAGCGAGGAGAACCTGTCGGATCGCTATCATACGCATTGCGATCCGCGGATGAACGCGTCACAGGCGTTGGAACTCGCCTTCTTGGTGGCGGATATGTTGAAACACCGAAAGTCCGCTAGCCAAATCAAACCGGCGGCGGCGTAGGATTCGCCGGGAGGCCAGAGTCATGCCGTTTTCTGTCGTCCAGTCGGATGCAGCGATCGAACGCCACACCGATCACTATTTCAACCGCACCAAGAGCGTGGTTCGCCGCTTTGGCGACAAGCGTGTCACCTACGCCGTGTTCATGCGTCGCCCGGTACTGTTCACACCGCGCCTTATGGTCGATGTGTTGGAAACCGTCGCGGCGCGCCGAGGCGTCAAGTACGACATTGAACTGCGCTATAGGGAAGGCGATTGGGTGGGGGCCGGTGACCCTCTGATCTATATCTCCGGATCCCTCGCCGAGTTGGTCGATCTCGAGACGATCTATTTGCAGCGTTTGGGGCCGGCCTGCGTTGCCGCTTACAACGCGTACTCGATGTGCCGCGATTTGCCCAAAGTGGCGTTCTTGGCAATGGATGCCCGGCACTGCGCCGGTGCGGAAATGGCCGAGATGATGGCCTATGCCGCAAGTGTCGGATCGAATGCCGCCAAGGCCGAGGTGGGGGCGGTGGGATTTATCGGCAATGCCACCGACGCAACGGCGCACTATTTTGGCAAGGACCGCGGAATGGGAACGATGCCGCATGCTCTAATAGGCTACGCGGGGTCGACAGTGCGCGCCGCTGAAATGTTCCATGACACATTTCCCGACGACCCAATGACGATCCTGGTCGACTATTATGGCCAGGAGATTACCGATGCGCTTGAGGTTTGCCACCGCTTTCCGGACCTAGCGGCCGCCGGGTCGTTGTCAGTACGGCTCGATACGCATGGCGGTCGGTTTGTCGAAGGCTTGGACCCGCAGGGCTCCTATGCGGTGCTCGAACGGCATGTTCCCAAGAGCACGCGGCAGTATCGCTCCGAACCGGAGCTACGTTGGCTGGTCGGCACCGGCGTTACCGCGGCGGCGATTTATTTAATGCGGGAATCCCTCGACCAAGCGGGCTTCGACAAGGTGGCGATTGTCGCCAGTTCCGGCTTCGGTCCGGCCAAATGCAAGGTCATGGCAAGCGTGAACGCGCCGATCGATGTGATCGGCACCGGGTCCTATTTGCCCGAGCGATGGGACGAAACCTATGCGACTGCGGACGTCATCGACTACAACGGAACGAAGTCGGTGAAGGTCGGTCGGGAATTCCTGCTGCGCCCTGCCGATTAGAGGTCGTCGAGGCGGATCAGTTGTTTGCCGATGTTGCCGCCCTGCAACATCGATATGAACGCTGCCGGAGCGCTATCGATCCCGTCGGAAATCGTCTCGTGGTAATGAATCTTTCCGGAGGCCAGCCAGCCGGCAATGGCCCTTCGCGCTTCATCGGCCCGAGCCTCGTAGTCGTACACGATAAAGCCCTTGGTCATCGCCCGGGCGGTCATCAGAAGCCCGGTCGTATCGGCCCTGAGCGGTCTTTCCGCAAGATTATTTTGGCTAATGTTGCCGACAAGCACGATGCGCGCGTCGCGGGCCAGGTGATGCAAGATGGTATGGGCAATATCGCCGCCGACATTGTCGAAATGGACGTCGATGCGCGCCGGGCACGTGCGGCGCAGGTCGGCCATGAGGTCGGGGGTTGTCCGGTAGTTGATCCCGGCATCGAAGCCGAGGTCATTCACAATATGGTCCAATTTCGCGTCGCTCCCGGCGATGCCGACGACGCGACATCCGCGGATCTTGGCAAGCTGACCTGCCAGCGACCCTACGGCACCGCCTGCACCCGTGACCACGACAGTCTCGCCGGCTTGGGGGTCGCATACTTCAAGCATCGCGAAATAGGCCGTGACCCCGGGGAAGCCCAGAATGCCGAGGTACGTAGAAATAGGCGCGATAAGCGGATCGACCTTGGTAATCCCTGGGGCATATTCCGCTCGGGCGGTGCTGCCGTCGGAGATCGCGTAGGTCTGCCAACCAAGCATACCTTCGACGAACTCGCCGGCTTTATGGTCCGGATGATTCGATTGCACGACCTCGCCGACGAGGCGTCCCTTGATCACATCGCCGATCTCCAAGGTTTTGCCGTAGCCCGAGCCCGCATCGAGTCGCATCCGTTGGAACGGGTCGGCGGAAAGGTAATGCGCACGAACAAGAAGTTCACCGGGACCCGGTTCGGGCACGGGTGCATCGACCAGACGGAAATCGTCCTCGACCGGCATACCGACTGGGCGCCGAGCTAGGACGACCTTGCGATTGCGATTGGGGAGAGCCATGGGTGCCTAATCCGCGATTTTTACGAGTAGCTTGCCGAAATTTTTGCCTTCGAGAAGACCGATAAAGGCTGCCGGTGCATTTTCCAATCCTTGGATGATGTCTTCCTTGTACTTTATCTCGCCGTTCGCCACCCATGTGGCGAGGTCCTTCAGACCCTGCGGGTAGCGGTCGGCGTAATCGAAAACGATAAACCCTTCGATCCGACTGCGCGTGGTCAAGATGCGGGAAAGATTGCGCGGGCCCATTTCCTGCTTGGTGCTGTTGTATTGGGAAATCTGGCCGCAAATAACGATACGAGCGCGCTGGGCGAGGTTCTCGAAGACGGCGTCGGTGACCGGGCCGCCGACATTGTCGAAGTAGACGTTGACTCCATCCGGAGCGGCTTCGCGGATATCCCGGCGCAGGTTGTCCGAGGTGCGGTAGTTGATCGCGGCGTCATAGCCGAGTTCGTCGACGATATAACGGGCCTTTTCCGGCGACCCGACTACCCCGACCGTCCGACAGCCGAGACGTTTCGCAATCTGGCCCACCAGCGACCCGACCGCCCCCGAAGCTGCTGAGACAACGACGGTGTCGGTAGCGATCGGTTTGCCTAAATCGAGCAGACCGAAATAGGCCGTCAAACCAGGCATGCCCAGAACCCCGAGGGCCGTCGAGATTGGCGCGAGTGCGGGATCAATCTTCCGCAGCATCTTGGGCTTGGCCACGGCAAACTGTTGCCACCCCAGGAGCCCCTCGACGATCGTGCCGGCCGGATACGCGGCCACGTCCGAGCGCATCACGCGCCCAACCACGCCGCCGCCCATGACCGCGCCAATCTCCACCGGCGGCACATAGGATTTGGCGGCGTTCATACGCCCCCGCATATAGGGGTCGAGCGACAGGTAAAGGCTCTGGACCAGGATTTCGCCAGGTCCCGGTGTCGGGATTGCCTCAGAAACGATGCTGAAGTCCCCTGCCGTGGGCGATCCTGTGGGACGTTTTGCGAGAAGGATCCTAAGGTTCTTGTCGTGCATCGCTGTCACCCCATCTAGGCCGTTGTTCCCGTTGGTCGACTACACTATAGGTCATACTCCGGGCGCGCTCGCGCTAGGGGCCCCACTGCGATGACTGATCAACTCAACATATGCCTCGCCCAGCTCAATCCGACGGTGGGCGACCTGCCGGGGAACGCCGAGAAGCTCCTCGCCGCTGCCAAGTCGGCGCAGGCGAACGGCGCGGACCTCGTCGTTACCAGTGAGTTGTTCCTTTGCGGCTATCCGCCGGAGGACCTTGTACGGCGACCTTCGTTTCTTGACGAGACCGAAGCCCTCGTCTCGCGGATCGCGCAAGCCACCGCCGAAGGCCCAGCCATTCTTCTGGGTACGCCGTGGCGCGAGAAGGAAAAGGTCTTCAACGCGGCGCTGCTGTTGTCGGCGGGTCAGGTCGTCGCTGCGCGGTACAAATCCGATTTGCCGAATTACGGTGTCTTCGACGAAAAGCGCGTGTTTGACGCGGGCGAACTCCCCGGACCCATCGATTTCCGCGGCGTACGCCTGGGGGTCATGGTGTGTGAGGACATGTGGAAGCCCGATGTCGCTGAATGTTTGGCCGAAACCGGGGCCGAGATTCTCGTCGTCCTCAATGGCTCGCCGTTCGAGCTCGATAAATGGGAAGAACGCGAGGCGCTGGCGCAAGATCGGGTGCGCGAAACCGGATTGCCGCTGCTTTACGTCAATCAGGTCGGCGGCCAAGACGAACTGGTGTTCGACGGCAGTTCTTTTGCGCTCAACGGCGACGGTACCGGCGCGACTTTGATGCCAGCGTGGCGCGAGAAGATCGAACGGCTCAGGATCGAAAGAAGGAAGGGCGCGTGGCGATTTGACGAAGGACCCATGGATCGCCCCCACGACCGCCTCGAAAACGTTTACCGGGCCATGGTCCTCGGGCTCCGTGATTACGTGAACAAGAATGGATTCCCCGGTGTCTTGATTGGGATGTCGGGCGGAATCGATTCGGCCCTATCCGCGGCCGTGGCGGCCGATGCGCTGGGTCCGGATCGCGTGCACGGGGTTCTCCTGCCATCAAAGTACACCTCGCGCGCCAGTATCGAGGACGCCGAGGACTGCTGTGCGCGGATCGGTTGCCGCCGCGATTCGATTCCGATCGAACCGGCTGTCGCCGCCTTCGACGGCATGCTTGCAGATCTCTTTGAGGGCCGGGAACCGGATGCGACGGAGGAGAACCTGCAAGCGCGCGCGCGAGGTGTGGCGCTGATGGCGCTCAGCAACAAGTTCGGCGCGATGGTGCTGACGACCGGCAATAAATCCGAAATGTCGGTCGGATATGCAACTCTCTATGGCGACATGTGCGGCGGCTATTCGGTCCTGAAGGATATCTACAAGGTCATGGTTTACGACCTCGCGCGCTGGCGAAACGTCCATGTTCCGCCGGACAGTTTGGGGGCGGCGGTCAATCCGATCCCGGAGAACATCATTACCAAGGCGCCGTCGGCCGAGTTGCGGCCGGATCAAACCGACCAGGATTCGCTGCCTCCCTATGAGGACCTCGACCGGATTCTGACCGGTCTGGTGGAGGAAGAGCGCAGCCTGGCCGAAATCGTCGCGCTTGGATTTGATCCTGCCACGGTGAAACGGATCGCCCGCCTGCTTGCGGTGGCGGAATACAAGCGCCGTCAGGCGCCCCCGGGGGTCAAGATCACGCGGCGGTCGTTTGGCCGCGACCGGCGCTATCCCATCACCAATCGGTTCACCGAACAGCTATAACTACGTCCACGCGGGTGTGCCAACGTGCCGCCCGTACGACCCAGGGAAGCCATGTCTCTCACGCTCCACAATTCCGCGACGCGGCGGAAAGAGGTTTTCAAACCGCTCGATCCGGCCAACGTCGGCATATATGCCTGCGGTCCGACGGTGTACGACCTCGCCCATGTCGGTAATGCCCGCATGATGGTGGCGTTCGATCTGATCGTTCGCGTGCTTCGCGACGCCTTTCCGAAGGTGACCTACGTGCGCAACATCACCGACGTCGACGACAAGATCAACGCTGCCGCAAACGCCCAGGCCCTGTCGATTGAGGTTGTCACCGAGCGCACGACGCGTGCGATGCACGAGGATATGGGCGCGCTGGGGGTCCTCCCGCCCGATGTCGAGCCGACCGCCACCGCTCATATCGCGCAAATGATTGCGATGATCGAGGTGCTGATTGCCCGCGGGCATGCCTACGTGGCGGAGAACCACGTGCTTTTCTCGGTCGAATCGATGCCGGCCTATGGACGATTCTCCGGCCGAGACCGCGATGCACAGGTGGCGGGGGCCCGCGTCGATGTGGCGCCCTACAAACGCGACCCTGCGGATTTCGTTCTCTGGAAGCCCTCAGACGGCGATCAACCGGGCTGGGATAGCCCGTGGGGCCGCGGCCGCCCCGGCTGGCACATCGAGTGCTCAGCGATGAGCGAGGCTTACCTCGGTGCAACGTTCGACATCCACGGCGGTGGCGCCGATCTGATCTTTCCGCATCACGAGAACGAGGTCGCCCAAAGCGTCTGCGCCCATGGCGGAGCGCCTCTCGCGAATTACTGGCTCCACAACGGCATGGTGATGATCGAGGGCCAGAAAATGTCTAAATCGCTCGGCAACTTCGTCGTTGTCCGTGACGCGCTCGAACGGTGGAAAGGCGAGGAGATCCGCTGGCTACTCCTCTCGGCCCACTACCGCCAACCGTTGGACTGGACGGAATCGGGTTTGCGTCAGGCGCGCGCGAACCTCGATCGGCTCTACTCGGCATTACGCAGGTTGGGCGCGATCGCGCCGGGACAGCGTCCGGACGATGCTCTGGCACAGGTGCGTGCTGCGCTTCGCGACGATTTCAATACGCCGATGGCGTTGTCGGAACTTATGGCGATTGTCGGTCGCCTCAACCGCGCGGAGGATCGGACCGAACAAGCGTCGCTGGCGGCTGCGATCGTCAAGGCCGGTGAATTGCTCGGGGTCGCCCAGGTCGATCCGGAGGGTTGGTTTAAGGCGGGCGCAGATGAGGGCATTGGCGACGATATTGACGGGTTGATCGCTGCGCGTACCGCAGCGCGGGGGCGCAAGGATTTCGCCGAGTCCGATCGAATTCGCGACACCCTCCTCGCGAGGGGCGTCGTCCTCGAAGACGGTCCTGGCGGGACGACCTGGCGCTATCAGGCCGACGACTGATGGCCGGCACCGATAGATCGCGTGCGCCGCAGCTCGGCGGCCCGGCAGTCGTCCTCGTGGAACCGCAGCTCGGCGAGAACATCGGCGCCGCTGCCCGGGCGATGCTCAACTTCGGACTCGGCGACCTGCGTTTGGTCAGTCCGCGCGACGGTTGGCCCAACGAGAAAGCGGTGGCTGCCGCATCGGGCGCCGATGTTGTGATCGACGCCGCGCGCGTCTACGGGACGACGGCCGCGGCGGTAGACGATCTCCAAGTCGTCTATGCGATGACGGCGCGTCCGCGCGATGTCCGCAAGGATGTTGTGACCCCCGGCCATGCGGCGACCGACATTCGCCTTCGCTTGGCCGCCGGCGAACGCTGCGGGGTCTTGTTTGGCCCAGAGCGCGCCGGTCTCACGAACGACGATATTTCGCTCGCCGACGTCATCATCAACGTACCGTCCAATCCTGGCTTTTCGTCGCTCAACTTGGCCCAAGCGGTCTTGCTGTTCGGCTATGCCTTTTTCGGCGCTGGCGACAACACGCCACCGCTGCAGCACAACGACGGCGATAGCACGCCCGCGACCAAGGCTGAGCTCGCTCATCTCTTCACCCATCTCGAGGAAGAACTTCGTCTTAGCGGTTTCCTGTATCCGCCGGAGAAGGCCCCGACGATGGTCCGAAACATCCGCGCAATCCTGCAGCGGGCCCGATTGACCGAACAGGAGGTCAGGACCCTGCGGGGTGTGGTTTCCTCGCTGGCGTCGCCCCGGGGAAAGCCATCCACCAACGGATAATGGTCAGCGGCGGTCGTGTCGGACGGATCATGCCGGGCGGCGGTGGCTTAAGTCTCTGATAACATTGCGTTTTTATATGGCGTTGTGGTCGTCTCGGCGTTTGACACCGGGCCGCGCGTCGCTATAGTACGCGCCTTCAAAAGGCGGCTCCTTTGTGGGCGGCCGTCTTCGTGCGTGGGAATGGCAATCGCGAATGACCAAAAGACTGAAGTCCAAATACAAGATCAACCGTAGACTCGGCGAGAATCTCTGGGGTCGGCCCAAGAGCCCCGTTAATCGGCGCGAATATCCGCCCGGTCAGCACGGCCAGCGTCGGCGTAAACCGTCCGACTACGGTATCCAATTGATGGCCAAGCAGCGGCTTCGCGGCTATTACGGCAACATCACGGAAAAGCAGTTCCGCCGGACCTACGAAGAGGCGTCGCGCAAGCGCGGCGATACGTCCGAGACGTTGATCGGCTTGCTTGAGCGCCGGTTGGACGCTGTCGTTTACCGGATGAAATTTGTCCCGACGGTGTTTGCCGCGCGCCAGTTCGTGAATCACGGCCATGTCATGGTGAACGGGCGCCGCGTCAACATTCCAAGTTATCAGGTGCGCGAGGGCGATATCGTCGAAGTGCGCGATCGCTCAAAGCAGCTCGGCGTCGTTCTCGAGGCCGTCGAACTGACAGAACGGGATATTCCGGACTACATCGAAGTCGATCACGCCAAGATGAAGGGAACCTTCGTTCGCGTGCCGAAACTTGCCGATGTCCCGTATCCGGTGATGATGGAACCGAACCTCGTGGTCGAGTACTACTCCTCCCACTAGGTCATTCGAACATCGAACAAAAAAGGGCGCCAGAGGCGCCCTTTTTCTTTGGTCTATGGCTTTGCGTGGCCGCTAGGCGTTGACTGCAACCGACGCTACGCCCTGGTCCGCCAGATACTGTTTGAGTTCACCGGTCTCGAACATCTCGCGCACGATGTCCGCACCGCCGACGAATTCGCCTTTGACGTAGAGCTGGGGAATGGTGGGCCAATCGCTGAATTGTTTGATTCCATCGCGCAACGACGGATCCATCAGGACGTCCACACCTTTGAATTTGACTCCCAGTTCGCTCAGAACTTGGACCACGGCGGCAGAGAAGCCGCACTGCGGAAAAATCGGAGTTCCCTTCATGTACAAAACCACTTGGTTCTGGTCGACCTCTTGGCGGATGCGGTCGAAAACCGGGTTGTCGCTCATCTTCGTTGTCCTTTCGTTACCGGGGGTTGTCCGGCGCATGGCGCTAATGTGCGCGATCCTCGCAATTTTTCAACCACAAGAGATTCAGGGGTATTAGTCACTCGGTACGGCAGTCTGCAATGCCAGCGCGTGCAAGGCATCGCCCATGTTGCCGCGCAACGCCTGATAAACCATCTGATGCTGCTGAATTCTGGTCTTGCCCGCGAACTGGCGCGAGGTGACATGGGCGGCATAGTGGTCGCCGTCGCCTCGGAGATCTTCGATCTTTACGACGGCGTCGGGGATGCCCTCTTTGATAAGGCGTTGGATTTCGGCGGCGTCCATAGCCATCGGCGTCTCCTATCGTGCGTTGCGACGCCCTAGGCGTCCATATAAGCCGGCAACCATCCGTCTGCGGCGGTGCGCAGGTCGTCGAGGGAGATCGATCCATCCCCCCCTAAATCAAGGGCGCTTCCACCGCTTTTACCGATCCGCGTCGCCGTAACCCCTGCTTTGTGCGCATCGTCGACGATGCCGGCGCCCGTCGCTTCATCGACGGCGACGAGGTAACGGGCTTGATCTTCGCCGAACCACCATCCGTGATCGGCCCCTGGCGGCACAGACATGGTGACGCCGACGCCACCCGCCAAGACCATTTCGGCAACGGCGACGGCAAGTCCCCCGTCGCTGAGGTCGTGGCAAACACGCACTGCGCCCGACTCGATCTGGGCGCGTACGAAATCGCCGACCTGTTTCTCTTGTGCCAGATCGACCGGCGGCGGCGCGCCCGCCTCCGAACCGTTGATTTCGCGCAGGAACAGGCTCGCGCCAAGCGTTCCTTCGGCTCGCCCGATCAAAATGAGGGTCAACCCTTCGGCGTCGATCCCGATCCGGGCAACGCGATCGATATTTTCGATCAGGCCGACACCGCCGATCGAGGGGGTCGGCTGGATCGCCTTGCCGTTGGTCTCGTTGTAAAACGAGACATTGCCCGAGACGATGGGGAAGTCGAGCCCGCGCGCGGCCTCGCCGATGCCGGCGATGGCGCCCACGAATTGGCCCATCACCTCGGCCCGCTCCGGGCTGCCGAAGTTCAGACAGTCGGTAATCGCCAGGGGTTTCGCACCTGTGGCGGTCAAGTTCCGCCAGCATTCGGCAACCGCTTGTTTGCCCCCTTCGATCGGATCGGCGGCGACGTAGCGCGGCGTGCAGTCGGTCGTCACCGCGAGTGCGCGTTCGGAGCCGTGGATACGCACGACAGCGGAGTCGCCCCCCGGCCGAACGACAGTGTCGGCCATGACCATGTGATCGTACTGCTCCCAAATCCATTTCTTGGAGCAAAGGTCCGGCGATCCCATGAGAGCGAGGAGGGCGTCACGGATCCCTTTGGCTGGCTTCACGTCGGCGGCGCGGATCGTGTCGCGCGGCGCGGTCGCCACGTGCGGCCGATCATATTCCGGCGCACTGTCGGCCAAGGGTGCGACCGGCAAATCGGCGACGATGGTGCCGCCCATCTTTAGGACCATCCGTCCGCTATCGGTGAGTCGACCGATCACCGCGAAATCGAGTTCCCACTTTTCGAAAATCGCGCGGGCGTCGTTCTCGCGTCCGGCTTTCAAAACGATCAGCATCCGTTCCTGGGATTCGGACAGCATCAGCTCGTAGGCGCTCATGCCGGATTCGCGCATCGGCACCTGGTCGAGGTCCAAATCGATCCCCATGCCGCCGCGCGACGCCATTTCGAACGACGACGAGGTCAACCCGGCGGCCCCCATGTCCTGGATCGCCACGATCGTGTCGGTCGCCATCAGTTCTAGGCAAGCCTCAAGGAGGAGTTTCTCCGTGAAAGGGTCGCCGACTTGAACTGTGGGCCGCTTTTCGTCGGACTGATCGTCGAATTCGGCGGAGGCCATCGTCGCGCCGTGAATGCCGTCGCGCCCGGTTTTCGATCCGACATAGATCACCGGGTTCCCGACGCCCGCCGCAGCCGCATAGAAGATGCGGTCTTTGGGCGCGATCCCGACCGTCATCGCATTGACCAGGATGTTCCCATCGTAGCTTGTATGAAAAGTGCATTCGCCGCCCACGGTCGGCACGCCGATGCAGTTTCCGTAGCCGCCGATGCCGGCGACGACGCCGGCCACGAGGTGGCGCGTCTTGGCGTGTTTAGGCGAACCGAAACGAAGCGCGTTTAGATTGGCGACCGGGCGTGCGCCCATTGTGAACACGTCGCGCAAGATCCCACCGACGCCTGTTGCAGCACCTTGATAGGGTTCGATGTAAGAGGGGTGGTTGTGGCTCTCCATTTTGAAAATGGCCGCCTGCCCATCGCCTATGTCGATGACGCCGGCGTTCTCGCCAGGCCCGCAGATCACCCAGGGGGCCTCGGTGGGAAGGGTTCGCAGCCACTTCTTGGAGGATTTGTAGGAGCAATGTTCGCTCCACATGACTGAAAAGATGCCAAGTTCGGTCAGGTTCGGCGTGCGACCGAGAATCTCGACGGCCCGCGCGAACTCATCGGCGGTAAGGCCATGCTCGGCGGCCAATTCGGCGGTGACGTTGCTGGCGTTCTGCACGGTCTAGGCCAGTGCTTCGAGGAGTGAATCGAACAGGGCCCGGCCATCGTTCCCACCCAAGGCGGGGTCGGAGAGGCGTTCGGGGTGCGGCATCATGCCGAGAACGCGGCGCGCCGGATCGAGAACTCCGGCAATATTGGCCAACGACCCGTTTGGATTAGATTGGTCGTCCACCGTCCCGGATTGATCGCAATAGCGAAACGCGACGCGTCCTTCGTCCTCCAGTTGCCGGTGCCCGTCGGGGTCGATGAAGTAATTTCCGTCATGGTGCGCGATCGGGATCTTCACGACTTGTCCCTGGGTGTATCGATTGCTGAATGCCGTGTCGTTGCGCTCGACGCGCAGGAAGACGTCGCGGCAGACGTAGCGCAAATCGCGGTTGCGCATGAGGACCCCCGGCAACAGCCCGGATTCGGTCAAGATTTGGAAGCCGTTGCACACGCCGAGGACCGCGACACCGCGCCGGGCATGAGCAACGACCTCCTTCATGATCGGCGATCGCGCGGCCATCGCCCCCGAGCGGAGATAGTCGCCGTAGGAGAAGCCGCCGGGTACGGCGATCAAGTCGACGGGGGGCAGGGAGGTTTCGCGATGCCACGTCATCGCAGGACGGGTCCCCGTACTTTGTTCGAGCGCAACCATCAGGTCGCGGTCGCAGTTCGACCCCGGAAAGACGATGACGGCGGCTTTCATGCGGCCTCGGTGACGCGTGCGGTGGGCAACGGATTCAGCCTAATCGACAATCTCGACCCGGTAATCTTCGATGACGGTATTGGCGAGCAAGCGTTCGCACATTTCCTTTACCGTCGCGCCAGCGGCGGCGCGGTCGGTGTGGGGCAGGTCGAGTTCGATATATTTTCCTTGGCGGACATCGTTGACGCCGCTGAACCCAAGATTGGCCAGGGCATTGGCGATTGCCTTGCCCTGCGGGTCGAGGACGCCGGTTTTCAGCGTGATGTGGACCAACGCTTTCATCGCTTACTGCATAACCTTTGGGCCTTTGATGTCGGTCGGACCGCTTTCGGGGAGAATGCCGAGGCGCCGCGCGACTTCTTGATACGCTTCCGCAACATTTCCCATGTCGCGGCGAAAACGATCCTTGTCCATCTTTTCGTTGGTGTGGAGGTCCCACAACCGGCAAGAGTCCGGGCTTATTTCGTCGGCCAGAACGACCCGCATGTCGTCGTTGGTGTAGTGCCGGCCGAACTCGATCTTGAAGTCGATCAACCGAATTCCGACCCCGAAAAACAAGCCTGAGAGAAAATCGTTGATTCGCAACGACATTGCGACCATTTCGTCGAGTTCCTGGGGCGCGGCCCAGCCAAACGCCGTAATGTGCTCCTCGCCGACCATCGGATCGCCGAGTTCGTCGGACTTGTAGTAATACTCGATGATCGAACGGGGCAACGACTGCCCTTCCTCGATGCCCAACCGCTTGGACAGTGATCCGGCAGCGACATTCCGAATCACCACCTCGATGGGGATAATTTCGACCTCTTTGATCAGTTGTTCGCGCATATTGAGGCGGCGGACGAAATGGGTGGGAATCCCGATTTCGCCGATTCGGGTCATCAAATACTCGGAAATACGGTTGTTCAGGACGCCTTTGCCCGTGATGGTGCCGCGTTTTTGGTTGTTGAACGCTGTGGCGTCGTCCTTGAAGTATTGCACCAAGGTGCCCGGTTCCGGGCCCTCGAAGATGACCTTTGCCTTGCCTTCATAGATCTGTCTGCGGCGGGCCATTGTCGGTCTATCCTGTGGTGAGGGGCCTTCGGTCGGCCCGTCGTTTTATAGGCCAAAAAATCTGGTCACCCAAGGCCCCTGGGACTGGACGTTGCTGTCCACGAAACCTATATCGGTGGTTGATTGTACCCGGCCTAACGGGCTATGGACTGGCTAGCGAATTAGCCCAGCAGGGAGCGCCACCCCCCATGTCATCTTCCTTCGACAAACGCGAACAAGGTCAAGAAGCCAAATACGCCCACGACCGCGAGGTTGCCTTCAAGGTGTCGGCCCGGCGGAACAAGCTCCTCGGCCTGTGGGCCGCGGAACTCATGGGATTGGCGGGCGCCGATGCCGAGGCCTATGCCAAACAGACCGTGATGGCCGATTTCGACGAGCCGGGCGACGACGACGTGTTCCGCAAGGTCAAGGCAGACCTCGCTGCAGCCAATGTCGAGGTTTCGGACCACGATCTTCGCCGGAAAATGGACAGCTTGGTCCGGGTCGCCAGCGAACAGATCGAATCCGACGCCGCGAAGGGCTGATTTAGGGCTATTCCGCGGCGTGCCGGGCTTGGCCCGCTGCGCCGAAGACCCGCTCGAAGATCGTGTCGACGTGCTTGGTGTGATAGCCCAGGTCGAACACCGCGCGTAGTTCGGTCTCCCCGATCAAGGCGACGACCTCAGGATCGGACAGTAATAGTTCGACGAAATCTGTGCGGTCTGCCCACACCTTCATCGCGTTGCGCTGCACCATCGCATAGGCCGCTTCGCGGCTCGCACCCTTTTGGGTGAGGGCGAGGAGAACCCGCTGGGAGTGCACCAAGCCGCGCAACGCGTCGAGATTCTCGCGCATACGCTCGGGGTGCACGACCAATCGGTCCATCAGGCCGATCAACCGGGAAAGGGCGAAATCGAGCGTCACCGTCGCGTCGGGACCGATCATGCGCTCGACCGACGAATGCGAAATGTCCCGCTCGTGCCACAACGCCACGTTTTCGAGCGCCGGCGCGGCATAGCTGCGCACGAGGCGCGCCAGACCGGTCAGGTTCTCACTCAGCACCGGGTTGCGCTTGTGCGGCATGGCCGACGAGCCCTTTTGCCCCACAGCGAAATACTCCTCGGCCTCAAGAACCTCGGTCCGCTGCAAGTGGCGTATTTCCGTTGCAAGGCGCTCGATACAGGAGGCCACGACGGCGAGCGTCGCGAAGAACGCCGCGTGCCGGTCGCGCGGGATCACTTGCGTCGAAACAGGCTCGACCGCGAGGCCAAGGGCTTTGGCGACGTGCGCTTCGACGCGCGGGTCGATATTGGCGAACGTCCCGACGGCGCCCGAGATGGCACAGGTCGCGATCTCGGCACGGGCCGCGACCATGCGGTCCCGGCACCGATCGAATTCGGCATAGGCCTGGGCCAACTTGAGGCCGAACGTGGTCGGTTCGGCGTGGATGCCGTGGCTACGCCCGACGCAAACGCTGTCTTTGTGTTCGACCGCCCGGCGATGCAGCACGCTCAGCAACTGGTCGATGTCTTGGATCAAAAGATCGGCCGCCCGGGTGAGTTGAACGGCGAGGCAGGTGTCGAGGACGTCCGACGAGGTCATGCCCTGGTGAACGAATCGCGCGGGCTCGCCCACGTGTTCCGCCAAATTGGTGAGAAACGCGATCACGTCGTGATGGGTTTCGCGCTCGATTTCATCGATTCGCTCGATCTCGAAGCGGCCCTTCTCCCACACCGCTGCGGCCGCCTCTTTCGGAATCACACCGATTTCGGCCTGGGCGTCGCAGGCATGGGCCTCGATCTCCAGCCAAATCTGGAAACGTGTTTCCGGGGCCCAGATTTGGGCCATTTCAGGTCTGCTATAGCGCGGGATCATTCGACTATTTCTTAAAGGGACGGGTTGCTGAAGTATAGTCATAGCCGCGGGTAGGGGCCATGGTTCGAGGCGCCCGGTAACGGAGAGTGTGGGCGTGCGGACACTGGCGACGATTGCCATTTTGGTCGGTTGGTTATCGGTACCGTCATTCGGGTGGGCCCAGGACCGTAAGGTAGACCTCGAACTCGTTCTGGCACTCGATTCGTCGGGCAGCGTGAACGCCCGGGAGTTCAACTTACAGCTCCAGGGATATATCGATGCGTTCCGCAATCCGGCGGTGATCGAATCCATCACCAATGGCGACGAAGGTGCAATCGCCGTCACGCTGATGATTTGGGCCGGTGATCGCAAGGACGGCACTCGGGTGATCGCCGACTGGACGTTGATCGACAGCGCGGAAAGCGCCGACGAATTTGTCGAAAAAATTCTTGCGACGCCGCGTTTCGTTCTTCGCGACGGAACCTCGCTGAGCAACGTCATCGAAACTGGTGCGCGGATGTTCACCGCCAACGGGTTCGACGGCAACCGCATGGTCATCGATATTTCCGGCGACGGGACCAACAACATTGGATACGAGCCCTTCGTCGCCCGCGACATTGCGGTCAAGGCCGGGGTCACCATCAACGGGTTGGCGATTCTGACCGACTTCCCCGAGTTGGACCTCTACTACGGCGAGAACGTAGTAGGGGGGCCGGGCGCCTTCGTCGTGTCGGCGCAAAACTTCCATGCCTTCTCGGCGGCGGTTTTGAACAAGCTGGTCCGCGAAATCGCCGGCACCGACGGCCCGACGGGCGACGATGTGCCGCGCCGGGTGGCGCATTTTTCAGCGGACGATACCGAAATCGCGATCGATTAGGGCGACAACAGGCCGGCTGCGCGAAAGCTGACGTGATCCCGGCCGCCGATCACGAGGTGGTCGTGGACGGCGACGCCGAGCGCGGCGGCGGCCTGTTCGACCTGCCGGGTCATGTCGATATCGGCCTTCGACGGCGTCGGATCGCCGCTCGGGTGATTGTGGACCATGATGATCGCCGAAGCCTCGAGCTCCAACGCCCGGCGCACGATTTCCCGCGGATAGACCGGCGTGTGGTCGACGGTGCCGCGGCCCTGCTGTTCGTCGGCGATCAGGCGGTTCTTGCGGTCCAAAAACAACACGCGAAATTCTTCGGTCGTGCGAAAGCTCATGGCGGCGCGGCAGTAACCGAGCAGCGTGTCCCACGACCCGATGACGGGTTGGTCGACGGTCTTGCCCCGCGCCATGCGGATAGCGGCCGCCTCGACAACCTTCAGGGCGCTCACCGCCGCGTCGCCGACGCCGGGTACGTCGAGCAGGCGCGGCACCGGGGCGGCGAGGACCCGTTCGAACGACCCGAAGGTCTGGATCAGGGTCTTGGCCAGCGGTTTGGTGTCGCCGCGGTGAATCGCGCCGAACAGCACCAATTCCAGCAGTTCGTAATCGGCGACCGCATCGGACCCGCCCGCGGCAAACCGTTTGCGCAGGCGTTCGCGGTGTCCCAGTCCCGGTTGGGTGGGCGCGGGGGCCGCCGGGCGGGGCGCCGGGGGCATTGCCGGTCTTAGCCGTAGGGCGGTTTGTGGAGGCCGGCGGGCGAGGCAGTGAAGATCTCGACACCGTCGGCGGTGACCCCGATGGAATGTTCGAACTGTGCCGAGAGCGAGCGGTCCTTGGTGACCGCGGTCCACCCGTCGTGCAGCATCTTGACCTGCCATTTCCCTAAATTGATCATCGGCTCGATGGTGAAGAACATCCCCTCGCGCAGTTCGGTGCCGGTGCCGGGCGCGCCGTAATGCAGGATGTTGGGCGCGTCATGGAACACCCGCCCCAAGCCGTGCCCGCAGAAGTCGCGAACCACCGAGCAGCGCTGGGATTCGGCGTATTCCTGGATTGCGTGACCGATATCGCCGGTGGTCGCGCCGGGACGCACGGCGTCGATCCCGCGCATCATCGCATCGTAGGTCACATCGCAAAGCCGCCGCGCCTTCACCCCGACGTCGCCGACGTGATACATGCGGCTCGAATCGCCGTGCCAGCCGTCGACAATGACGGTGACGTCGATGTTTACGATGTCGCCGTTCTGAAGAACCTTCGATCCGGGAATGCCATGGCAGACGACATGGTTGACCGAGGTGCAGATCGACTTCGGAAACCCCCGGTAGTTGAGCGGTGCGGGGACCGCGCCGCGATCGACAATGAAGGCATGGGCGAAATCGTCGATCGATTCCGTTGTCGCGCCAGGTACCACCAGGGGGCAAATCGCGTCGAGCGCTTCGGCGGCGAGGCGGCCGGCGACGCGCATCCCGGCAAAATCATCGGGCGCATGCAGTTTGATGGCCCCGGTATTGCGCAGCGGCGCTTCGGCCGCGAGGGCGTAGGTCATGGCGCTTGTCTCCGTTTGGACCCGGCGAATTCGATCGTCCGGGCCACCGATATATCGGTCAACTCGACGCGACACGCAAGGCACAGCACCTCGACCCCGGCGGCCAGGGCCACGTCCAGCGCGGTGCCATAGGCCGGGTCGATATCGGCCGCCACGGCGAATCGGTCGCAATCCTCTCTTTGTATCAAAAAGATCATTAACGCGCGATGACCGGCCTGTTTGACCGTTGCCAACTCGCCCAGGTGCTTGGTGCCGCGCGCGGTGACGGCATCGGGAAACTCGGCCAGCCCCGGCGTGCGCATCAGGTGGACGTTCTTGACCTCGACGTAGCAGTCCGGGCGGCCCGCGCCGGTCAGGAGAAAATCGACCCTGGAGCCGGTGCCGTAGGGCACCTCGCGGCGCACGGTATCGTAGCCTTCCGGTCGCGCGACCCCGTTCTCAAAGGCCTCGGCCACAATCCGGTTCGCCGCCATCGGGTTGATCCCGACCAGCGCGGCAGCACCCGTGGGACGCACCAGTTCCCAGGTGTAGGCCAGCTTGCGCTTGGGATTGTCCGAGTGCGACAGCCAAACTTCGGACCCAGGCTCTGCCACGCCCGCCATCGTGCCGGTATTGGGGCAATGTGCGGTCACGGCGGTGCCATCGTCCAGCGCCACATCGGCGAAGAACCGCTTGTAGCGCCGCACCAGGCGGCCGTGGGCGAGAGGGCTAGGCAAGATCATCTTTCAATGATAGCGAACATCGCCAACAGTTGTGACAAGAGGACACCGGCTCCTATGGCATCGCCAGAGCGCGTTTACACGGCCTGCCTGATTATTATTGGCAATGAGATCCTGTCGGGCCGCACCAAGGACGAGAATCTCGCCTTTATCGCCCTGCGCCTGAACGATCGTGGCATCCGGCTGCGCGAGGTTCGGGTGATCCCCGATATCACCGACACCATCGTTGCCACCGTCAACGAATGCCGCGCGAAATTCGACTATGTCTTCACCACCGGCGGCATCGGCCCAACCCACGACGACATCACCGCCGACAGCATTGCCAAGGCGTTCGGCGTCGAGAACCGGCTCAACGACGAGGCCTACCAGCTACTGCTGGGGCATTACGGCAGCCGCGACAACATCAACGAGGCGCGCCTGCGCATGGCCCATACACCGGTTGGCGCGCAGCTCATCCATAACCCGATCAGCCTCGCGCCGGGCTTTCAGATGGAAAATGTCTTCGTCATGGCGGGCGTGCCGCGGATCATGCAGGTCATGTTCGACGGGCTCGGCGACCGCTTGGTCGGCGGCCAACCCTTATTGTCGCGGGCGATCGACGCCAAACTGCCCGAGGGTGTGATCGCCAACGGTCTGGGCACGGTGCAATCGCACTACCCCGAGATCGACATCGGCTCCTATCCCTATTTCCGCGACGGCAAGGCCGGATGCACCCTGGTCCTGCGCGGCGCCGACGAACCTCAGTTGGACCAAGCCGCCGAGGAGGTCCGCGCCCTGGTCCGCGCCGCCAGCGGCAACCCCAGCAACGAGGCCCCCCGCAGCTAAATTCCCGAACCCGCCCCGCCTTGCCCTGGTTGCAGCGCGGCGGATAGGGTTGCCCCAGTGCCCGCTTGGCGGAATCGGTAGACGCAACGGACTTAAAATCCGTTTTCTGGAAACGGAAGTGGGGGTTCAAGTCCCTCAGCGGGCACCAAGACCTATGTGAACGTGGGTAACCTGTGATCTAGTTCGTGAGTAATAAATGGGGACCTTATGCCTCATATGAGGGTACCTGCCGGTTCTGTCCATTCGCCACGCTCGTCAATAAGTGGTCGATATCTAGCTCCTAATACCCTGTTGAACCCTGGCAGCCTGTATGATCTGCCTGCAGCCGGGGGCTACCTTCATCCACTGGTGTCCAGGCTGGCGAGCGTGATCAAGGGCGCACAGGACACTAAGGTTTGAGGGGGAGTTGTCGGTAACGACGCCGTTCTTGTGATGACAGTGGAGAAGCCCGGGATGGCCCGAGAGGTCGACGCCGCACTGTTCGCAGCACCAACGTGCTTCATGTCTCTTCCGCTCAGAGATTCGTGGCCAATCCGCAACGTATTCATTGAGTTTGGCATCGGTGTCCCGGCGATCCGGCTTCGTCCGGAAGAAAGTTGAGTATTCCATCAGGAACTCATTTATCGAGAAGTTCCTCCAAATCTCGCCCTTTCGTTGAGTTCGCCCCTCACTCACAACTTGCATTCGATGGGCGGTCTGTTCGTAGCCGCGCCAGTCCAGGGCCTTCAGGCAGTTTTTGCATACCTTAAGTCCCGCCTCGGTTTCGCCTCTCTCTCGGGTCTCAGGGTCGAGCCAGTCGACCAAAAACATGCCGTCCATGCGATTGGTGACTACGTAGCGCTCAAATCGTCCTTCGTTTCGCATTGTGTCCAATGTTTGGCACTCGGCTACATGGAACCGGCGTGATTTTTCCGGCTCGTTAGACAACGTCCAGAGGCTGGAGCGCGTATCCTTGATGTAAAGCAGGACTTGTTCGCCCTTGTAGGTTAGCAACCCGCCGGGGCCGGGCTCGACATCTCCGAGCTCGATCTCGATGCCTCGATTGAGGTCGGCCAGGAACTTTTCGCGCGGGTTTAGTTCGGTCGTGTCGATCACCCAACTCGATATCTGCGCACCCATTTTTTTGCGCTGGGTGTGCAGTTCTGTATATGACAGTGCCAACTTCATTCGATTTCTTCGAGTATCCGTACGATTTCGGTACGTGCTTTCGTGCGAACGCGAAACTCCACTCTTCTAGAGCGCTCCCGGTCCTCCGCGCCAAACTCGTTCGTGACGAGATGGCTGGACGACAAACCGTTCGCTGTCAGTAGTGGTTGTAACCACAACCTCGCCTCAGCGGTCTCGGGCAGATTGAGCACGTTCTGAAGCACTGCCCGTGTCCGAGCCTGGGAGAGTTCCATGTTTCGGAAATAGGCCTCGTTAGTCCCGGTTTCTTGGTTCCATACAGACGACGTGTGGCCTTCAATCCTAATTTCCTCAAGTGAGTCCCGGTATGCTTGCAATACCCTTGCATAGCGAGGGAAGAAGTCTCGCAGGATTTCGGCGAACTGTTCGCGAATGGCTGCTCGTCCTGTTTCGAAGAGAACCTCAGGCGCTTTGAAGCGAATGAGCAGCGTGTCCTTTTCAATCTCGGCGTTCCATCTTGGCAGATCGTTTGCAAATTCCTTTTCTAGCGCCTCGTAGATTTGGGTTTCGTTTTCCTGCCAGGTACTAGCTATCTCCTTGATCCGTAGGTTCTGCTCGGCCAACGGTCGAATGAATATGATTGCGATAAACAGAAAGATGACCATTAGTCCGGCCATTAGATCCGAGACGGACAACCATTCGCTCTCTTCCGTCTGATTTGTAGAGCCAAGGACCTTGTCCACTAGTTTGTTCCCCTGGCGACGCTTACAAGTTCCTGCAAGCGTTGTGTGAGCGGCGTGTAATCACTCACGAATTTCTCAGAGATTGACGCGAGATTCTGCCCGAGCAGCGCGAGCGACCGGGTCAGTTCCTGTTGCATCTGCTGATCAAAATTTTCGAACTGCTCATTCGTTCGCTCCATGCTCTGAGCCCATGAATCGTTGATTGTTTTTTGGGCTTCTCGAGCCGCCGACTCTATCAACTCACCGTGGCGAGAAAATTCTTGCGAAGAGCGCTCAGACATTTGCTTCAGCGCACCCTCTAGTTCGGAGGAGAACCGTTCGCGCGACTTTTCCGCGTCTGCCAGGAAGGTTTGATAGCTGCTCGTTAGCTTCGTGTGGCTTTCCTCGGCATCCGACAAAACTCGATTCGATCTCTCCAACGCGCGTTCGACATTCGCGTTCATTTGCGTGGTGATCTTTTCAAGATTGTTCTCGATGACCGGGAATGCTTCGAGCGCCTTGTCCCGCAGTCCGGCAATAGCTTCAAGATGGGCCGTCATTACTTCGATCTGACCGTTCACACCCTTCATCACGGGGCCAAGAGGTTGTATTGCTTCGGGAATTTTTTCGGCGTGGGTTCGCACGCTCTCTAATGACTGCTGCGTGGATTCTAGGGCCTGAACCGCAGCATCAAGGCGCGTCTCAAGCGCTTCGACGTGTTCTCGGTATTTGTCTTGCCAAACGACAAGTGAAGAGACAGCTTCGTTGAGTTGCTTGAAGTTCTCGCCAAACTGCTCGGTTAGTTTTTCGTTGAAGTCTCTAATTACCTGCTCGAGCGCCTCAATGATCGCCTTCTGGTTGTTTTCAACCATATGTTTGGCGAAGTCTCTGAACTCTCGTATCAGTTCACCCTGCCCATCCTGGACAGTCGTTCGGAGCTTCTGAACTTGCGTCAGCAGACTGCTGTCCCCATCTGATGAGATAGATTTCCGTAACTCGGTCAGAAGGTCGGACGTTCGAGCGGAGGACGCACGACCGTCGTCCCGTATGTCGACTAAAGCCGCATGAATGTCTCCAGGGGTCACACCTTCCGACGAATCGACGTTGGGAATGATCGTTCGGATGAGCCGGAATAGGATTGCGCCGAAGATGCCCACGATGCTTGTGGTGAAGGCCGTCTTCAGGCCTGCCAGCAACTGGGGAACGCTATCGTCGATGCGGGCCACATCGAAGTCCAGGAGTCCGATCAGTATGCCTGTAAAGGTCCCCAGAACACCTAGCGTCGCTAGGCTGTTCGGCGTCATCGCAGCAAATTTGGCACTAACGCCCAATCGGGCTAGGCGAGGCAAGAGAACTAAAAGGGCGAGAAGAAACCAGACGACCATGATGGTCGAGAAGAAGAGAGTGACATCGTTGGAGACGATGGTTTGGTAGAACCGACTGAATTGCACCATGGCTCTTTCGGCCTTCCGTTGTGAGTTGGCGTGGGTGAACCTTGAGGGACACTTGACCGCCGCGCTTGAGGTTACAAAAACCCCAACAAGCTTTGGTGCGCACATATGTTCGCAGAGGTGGCGGTCAGATGGCGAGGGAATATTGGCCGATACTACCTACAGAGGTGTCGGACCTGCTGGGTCAACGTAGACGCCTAACGGTGTTTAGGGGTTCAAGTCCCTCAGCGGGCACCACGAATGCTGATAACCCCAACGACCTGTTCTGATCGTTGGGCTGTATTTCCCTGGGAATTGGTCCAAAATGAAGCGATGTTGGCCGTCCTCCGACGATCGGCCCGGTGCCTAGGAGGCCCTGTCCGAGCCGGATCGAACAGAAAACCTCGAGTCGGGGGTGGTGCGGGTCGGCCCCCGTCGAAACCATTTAGAAACCCGCTCCTGCGACACCATGTTCCATAGAATGTCCGCGACCAACCGATAGGGGCCCCCGATGGCCGGCACGAAGATTTCCCAGCATATGGTGACCAAGCCCTGCTTCGACCGCATCCGGGTCGAGCAGGACGGCACCTGGATCGCCGATACCGTGCGCGCGATCGTCCTGCACGAAGGGACGCTGCCGCCGGTCTACTACATCCCCATCGAGGATGTCCGGGAGGCGTATCTGAAAAAGACGGAGACCCAGACCCACTGCCCGTTCAAGGGCAACGCGAGCTATTGGTCCGTGCGGGTCGGCGGGGTCACGACCGAAGACGCCGTGTGGGGCTACGAAGACCCCTACGCCGAAGGCGAATCGCTGCGCGGCTACGTCGCCTTCGACCAATCGAAGATCAGCGCCATGTACAGGGGGTCCGAGGTGGTTGTGCCCGAATCGACGAACGGCGAGCGCTATGCGAACCCCTTGGTTGGCTGGGTCATTGGACCCGCGCTCGCGGCGGATTCGGCGGAAGCGTTGTTTAGGAGCTTCTGCGCCTCCCTGCAGGATGCGGGCGTGCCAGTATCCCGGGTTGTGGTCATCATTCCCAACCTGCACCCGCAAGTTTTTGCCCGTATGTTGTCGTGGGAACAGGGTGAGGCCGACGAAGAGGCCAAGGTCGAAGTGCGCTCGGCGCCGCACGATATCCTGACGCGCCCGGTCTTCGCCAATAGCCCGTTCGCCCCGATCCTCCGCGGCTCGGGCGGCGTGCGCCGGCGGTTGGAGGGGGACAACGTCAAGCTCGACTATCCGATCCTGGAGGATCTGCTCAAGGAAGGCGCGACCGACTACTGCGCGATGCCGTTCCGCTTCACCGACGGGCAGATTTGCATCCTTTCGGTCACTTCGTTTGTCGCCGGCGGCTTTGCCGCCGACGATCTCAACAAGATTTACGAGATCCTGCCCAGTCTGGGCCGCCTCTTCGAGGTCCACACCCAGCGGCGCACCGCGATCGGTCTTTTGGAGACTTACCTTGGCGCCCATACCGGACGCCGCGTGCTCAACGGCCAGGTCAAGCACGGCGACGGCGAACGGATTCACGCCGTCATCTGGTTCAGCGATTTTCGCGATTCGACGGCATTATCCGAGAGCATGACGCAGGAGACTTACCTGCTACATCTCAACCGTTATTTCCAATGCGTCGCGGGGTCGATTATCGAGAACGGCGGCGAAGTGCTGCGCTTCATCGGCGATGCGGTGCTCGCAATCTTCCCGATCTCCGACGCCGCGGACCGCGCTCGCACCGACGTGACCGGCACCGCCGAGGCCTGCCGCCGGGCGATGAAGGCCTCCCAGGAAGTAGAGGAAAAGGTCGCGGCGGAGAACGTCGCGCACGCCGATTTTCCGCCGATCCGTTATGGCATCGGGCTCCACCTGGGCGACGTCACCTACGGCAACATCGGAATCCCCGAGCGGCTGGAATTCACCGTGATCGGTCTCGCGGCCAACCAAGCCGCGCGGGTGGAAAGCATGACCAAGGAATTGAAGCAGACGGTCTTGGTCTCGGCCTCGTTCGCCGACAATTACCCCGGCAAGCTGATATCGGTGGGCAGCCATGTTCTCAAGGGGGTGCCGGGCGAGCACGAACTGTTCGTCCCTGGCGAGGGCGCTGCCGGAGAAATCGCGCCGATTCCGCCTGCAAAAAAGCCGGTAAAAGAAAAAGTGACGGTTACAGTGGGCGCGGACTAGGCGCGCCGCGCGCGACCTAAACCTTCGGAAAAGCTACCCGGCGGCGCCGAACCGGGTTAAAAATCGGGTGTCCCGCCGACGACTCAGAGACAGGCAAGTGCTGTGCGACGCGATAGGGGAATCGCCTAAGCCGCCGGCGGGACGTAAACCCTCAGAAAAAAAGCCCTCAACTCACGAACGCCGACGGCACTGGGTTCTCGCCCAAGGCGCCGCGAAGAACCGCCCAGTGCATGGCCTCGGCGCCGAGAATGCTGGCGGCGGCGGCCTTGAGGTCGCCGTTCTGGAATGCCGAGACGGCCTGGACGTAGGCGCTGACCGCCCCCTGTTCGAGGTCGGCGGCGAAGGCCAAGACATCGGCCTGGGTCTTGATGTCCGCGACCGGAAAATTGTAGTCGGACTTCGCGGGCGCTGGGGTCCCGCCGAGTTGGCGGATGGTGTCGGCGAGAACCTTGGCGTGTTCGCTGTGGTCGCGCTGGAACGCGAGTGCGATCTGCGCGACGGCCGGTACCAGCAAGCCGCTGTCGGCGCCGAGCTGGTAGGCGGCAATCGCTTCTTGCTCCGCGCCCAGCGCGCCGTTGAGAATATCGAGATCGCTCGAGGCGGCGTCGTCGCTTTTCGCGGCCATCGTCCCGCATCCTGCGAGCAGCGCGACGGCGGTCGCCGACAGCGTCAGCCCGCCCGCCTTGGAGAAAAAGCCGCGGCGCGAGACGAGGCTCGGTGCCGACTCGACGATCAAAGGATTGGGGTTCACAGGTGTCATGTTATGGCCCTCCGACACAGAAACAGTTATGGGGAATACCCATCCGGCGTTTGGCCGGATGCGCTAGTTGTTTCGCGGGCCCACGATGTTGCCCACAAAAAGTACCGGGCCGGTCGGCGCACCGGTGGGGGAGCCGCCGGTCGGTTCGACGCTGACTGCAAATCCGGTCCCGTCGGTGAAACTCGCGGGCAACGTCAGGCGCCGGCTTTTGTCAGGAGAGGCGAGACCGAGCGATACTGGCGCCAAGTCGCCGCGCCGAAGCAACCAAAGCTCGTAATCGCGGCCTGGCGGCGCGGTCGCCGCGCCGACGGCGGTGATTTCGGCGATCCCATCCGCTGCCACCCGAACCAACCAAGCCGACCCGTCGGCCTCGTTCTGGAGGGTCGCGACTCGGACCGCCTGGAAATCCGGGTTCGCCGGCGGGAGGAGTACGAAGACCAGGAGGGCAGCCGCCAATCCCGCGGCGGCGAGCCCAAATCCGCGCCAGAACGGAACGTTTCGCCACAGGCCCTTGGTTTGCGGTGCGCCCGCCCGGTCGCTGCCGATCTGTGCTTCGACGGCCGCCCAAACCCGTGCGGGGGGGGCCGTATCGGGTAAAGCCTCGCCAAGCGTGCCGAGCCGCCGTTCCCAGAACGCGACCTCCTGCCACAAATGGGGGTCGTCCTCGACCAGGCGCTCGAACCGAGTCCGCGCCGGCCCGCGCAGGGTACCGAGCACATACTCCCCCGCAAGCTGGCTGCGATCTGTGGTGCTAAGCTGTTTCACGGTCCAAACAATCTCTCAGGCGAAGGAGGCCGCGGCGCACCCAGCTTTTCACGGTGCCGATCGGCCGACGCAGATGGTCCGCCACCTCGCGTTGGGTAAGTCCTTGATAATAAATCAATAAAATAGACTGCTTCTGCTCTTCTTCCAGTTCGCCAAGGCAGGTCATAAGCTGCCGGGCGTCGCTTGACCGCATCGCCGTCTCGATCGGCGTCGGGTCGGTGCTGGGGAGTTGAAGCATGTCGCTTTCATTGCCTGCAAACTCGTCTTTTGGCCGACGCATCAGTTTCGACAGCGCGGCGTTCCGAGCAATCGTGACAATCCAGCTCATCCCGGCGCCTTTTGCCGAATCGTAGCGGTGTGCCGACCGCCAAATCCTTACGTAACTCTCCTGTAGCGCTTCCTCGGCCCAATCGGTACGTCTCAGGATACTCATCGAGAGGGCAAAAAGTTTCGGAGAAGTTAGTCGATAAAGCGCGGCAAAGGCCGTGGAGTCGCCTTTTGCGGCGGCTTCGAGGTAGGGGCCGATGGGATCGTCTGTCACCATGAATCGATCGGCCTGTTAGGGACGGTTCTAAGGGGTCGGACGTGGCGGGGCGGGTGCGCCCCGGTTCGGACCTTAGTTTTTAGCATCGTGCGCCGCAAGCAACCCCGGTGCACGGAAAAACGGGCACCTTGCGATGCCCGTTCCACCGTAAACGCGCCTGGTGTCGTTACATCGCGTGCCGGGCTTCCGTCGCCGGAACCCCTTGGTAGGGCGCGAACCCGCGCGCGGCATCGCCCAGCACCTGCGCCGTCTCCACAAGGTTGGCGTAGAAGGAGATGATGTGGGTGGCGTGCATGTGGGCCGTCTTTTCTTCCGCGTTCGGCGTCGCCCGTGCAAGCGACGCGTCGGTCACGAAGGTCAGTTCGTGCCCGCGGTGATAGCCTTCGACGATCGTCGACAAGCAACACATCGGCGAACTGTACCCGACGAGATAGACTTGTTCGGGCCGCGAGGTCTCCATGAACTTCTCGAACCCGGGATTGCTGTAGCAAGAGAAGTTGCTCTTGGTGAACAGATATTCCCGCGGGAGCGGTTCGAAGCCCTTCACGAACTGTGTCGCTGCGTGGGACTGGCCAAAGACCGCGCCAGGCTGTTCGTGCCGCACATGCGCGACGGTCCAATTCTTCTCCCGGGCGTGGGTGAGGACCTTGCGGCAGTTCTCGAGGCTTTCGTCGATCCCCTCCATGTAAAAGGGACGGCCCTTCGTCGTGTATTCCCGCTGGATCTCGATGGCGATCAGCAGGGGTGTCTCCGACACCTCGTAGTTTTGGCTTACATCGAAAGCTCTCATACCGCACCTCCGATCGGGTTCGTCGGCGTGCGTTCGCGCGAGAAGTCCAGCACGCCCGGTTGTTCCCATCTTCCTTCGGGACGGACCAGAACCATCGGATCGGCCGAAATCGACAACGCGTCGTCGAGACGCTCGAAGTCGCCGACGATGGTGACGTACTCGTGGTCCGAAAAATGGAAGAGATCTCCGCTTGGCGCGAAACCGTAGCGGGCCCACAATTTGACCAACCGTTTCTGTGCATGGGCATGGAGCTTGGTGTAGCCCTTCTGCCGGCATAGCTGGATCGAGAAATTGGCTACCGCGTTGATGATGCTCATACGCCGGTATTCCTTGCGAACCGCAAAGCGCTCAAGTTTGGCGAAGTCCCCGAAATACCGGACCCGCATGCACGCGACGGGCTCCTCGCCCTCGTAGGCAACGACGTGGGTGGCGGAAAAATCGTTCCCGTCGAACTCTTCGGCATAGGGGCAGTTCTGGTCGGCCATGAACACCGCGGAGCGGATGGCAAACGCTTGCATCATTTCTTCGATCGACCCGGCCACCTTGACCGAGATGTCGTTACGCCTGCTGTTAGGCAGGTACGAGGACGCCTTTGTCATTACGGAACTTCCTTTCGTTGACGACGACTTGTGGAGACTCACTCTGTAATTGGGACAACGCGTTGCTGATGGACTCGGGTGTCATGCCGGTAGCGCCGGCGCGGACCGCGGTTGCCGAGATACCGTCGCGGCGGCGAACGGGGATCGGGTAGATCCAACCGCATTCGTCCATAATTGCGCGTACCATCATCCCGCCGAGGTCGCTGCCATGGATGCCGTGGATCGGTTTACCGGGATGGGCCTTCTTGATTTCGGCGATGACCCCGTGAAATCCCTTTTGGTCGTAAATCTCGGGCATGAACGCGACGTCGACGCGATTGCTCAGACCGGCTTCTTCGAGGGCGCACTCAATCAAATGGCGGCGAGTCTCAGGGGCGAAGAAGCGTTGCCCGGTCGGGAAGTAATCGACATACGGATCGGCGCGCTCGGTACGTTCATAGATCTGCATGCCGCGTTCGATCCGGTCGATCACGATATCGCCGCGCTCCAACGCCAGCCGGTGGCCGCGAGGCACCAGCGTTGGGTGGACGATGACCCGTTCGAGGTTGCGGCGCTCAAGCGCATCACGGATCAGGCGAAGATGGGTGACATGAAAGGGGTTGAACGTCCCAAGAAAGATTCCGATCCCTCGCTTGGGATAAAAAAGCCCGCGTAAATCCGAAAGGAGACCGCCGCCGAAGACAAAGACCGCGAACGCTAGGCCCAAAACGATGAAAGATTCCTGAATCACCGGTACGCCGACGACGGCCGCGGCCGTCACGACGATATTGATCGATAGGGCCAACATGACGTTTCGGTTGAGGTCGCCGACATTCCGATTGAACAACATGATCGCGACATACTGGGCGCCCTGGGAGGCCGCCGTCGTGAGCGCGGCGGCACCGACAATTCCGCCCAGCGCGGACAGATTGGTGTCGCCGAACACACCCCCAAGTTGTATGATGAGAAAGGCTGCTAAGTTGAACGCGAATTGGGCGCCGAATCTTGCAAGGCGCCCCGCCGTGACTAGCACCAGTGCATAGTTGACCCGTTGTTCTATGCGGTTGCTAAGTCGCGAGTAAGTCGGCAGTGCTATGCCAATAAAGGCAGTCACGAGGATGAGGGCTGGGTTGGCCCAAGCGTCGAATCCGGCGGCGTAGGAGAGATACATGAGCGCACCGATAGCGGCACCCAACCGCGTCGACGGACTCCTTAAGTAGGCGCGATATATGGATTTTTTTTGCTTTGGCACAGATCCCCCACCCAATTCTGTTGCCGCGCGATAGACATCCGCCTACCCTCAAAACATGCGTCACCGTATCGGTCGTTTTAGGCGCTGCGAATTAACAAAATACGCATAAAAGACATGCAAAAAAGCAGATCGGCTGGAGAACTCCGGGATTGGCGCGACATCCAGTACTTTCTGGCGGTCGCGCGCACGGGCAGCTTCTCCGAGGCTGGTCGGCTCCTAAAAACCAATCAGTCGACCGTCGGCCGGCGCATCGCCGCGCTGGAAGACCGGCTCGGTGCCAAGCTCTTCGACCGGCACAGCCGCGGCATGCGCCTTACCCCGGCAGGAAAACTGATCTTCAGCCAGGCCGCTGACATGGAGGCCTCGGCGGCGGGTATCGAACGCCAGCTTGCGGGCGCCGACAACGAAATGACCGGTCTCGTCCGCATATCCATTACCGAAGGTCTCGCGACTCTTTGGTTGCCGCCGAAGCTCGTGGAGTTCCAGCGCGAACATCCGCACATCATGATCGAAACGGTCTGCAAGGACCGGGTCGTCGACCTTGCCATGCGCGAGGCCGATATCGCGGTTCGCTATGCGCGGCCTTCCGAACCCAAGTTGGTGGCGCGCAAGGTCGGGGCGATGGACCTGCACCTCTTCGCCACCAAATCCTACGTGCGCGTGTTCGGCACGCCGGAGTCGATCGACGATTTGTACCGGCACCGCCTCGTTGATCACACGGCGCTCCACATGAACCCGGGTTGGATGCCGTGGACCGATATCGTCCAGCGCCACAACGCGGTCGTCTATCGCTCGAATTCTTCTGCGTCGGTCGTGTCGGCGGTGCGTATGGGCATGGGTATCGGTCTTTTTCCGCTCTACGTCGAAGAGCTCGATTCGGAATTCGTCCGCCTTCCGGTGGACACCAATTGCTCGGCTGAAATCTGGCTGGTCTCGCACGAAGAAACCAACAAGGGTGCCCGTATCCGCGCGGTAATCGATCACTTGTCGGATGTCTTCGATCAAGACCGCGCGCGGTGGTTCTCGCGCAAACCCCGGCCATCGCGCCGCGCTGCAAAACACGAAGAACGCCGGGCGGTCTAGCCGGGGACGATCTGGGCGGAACGCCCGCGGCTTTCGTAGACTTGGAATAACCGGGACTGTAGGTTGCGAGGGCCTGACGTAGGGAAGGCTGCAAAATGACCCGGGCGGGATTGATCGCCCGGGCGCAAACAGGGAGGCGGTTGCCGATCTATCGGCGACCGTCGAGACGATCATGTTGATACTTCAACAACTGATATCCGGCCTGATGATCGGCGGCATCTACGTCATGGTGGCGGTGGCATTCACGCTCACCATTGGGATGCTCAACTTCCTCAATTTTACGATCCCGGCGCTCTTCATGCTTTCGGGCATGGTGGCCTGGGGTCTCACGACGATCGGGGTCCACTGGGCGCTGGCGCTGCTCGGCGGGGTCGCCACAGCGACAGTCGCGTCGCTGATCGTCGAGCGTTTCACCTATCGCTACATGCGGGTGCGGTATGGCGATGCTACGGAGCATGCGCTTCCGCTGGTGAGTTCGTTAGGCTTTTTGATCATTTTCGAACATCTCGTTCTGGTTATTCTCGGTTCCGATCCGCAGCGGTTTCCGACGCCGTTCACGAGTGCGGACTTCCACATCGGTAAGCTGGTCATCGGCATTCCCCAACTTGCAAGCCTCGTGCTGGCACTGGCAATCGTGTGGGGCCTAAGCGTCATGCTGAAGCGTAGCCGCGTCGGCCGTGCGCTACGAAGCATCGCGGAGAACCCCGATGCGGCGACCCTCATGGGGGTCAGCGTCAACTATATCGTCCCGATCGTCTTCGTCATCACCGGCCTGATGGCGGGTATTGCAGGCATGTTGTTCACGCTCAATTACGCCAACATCAATGCCTACATGGGGGACAACGTCGCTGCAAAGGCCATCGCCGGGATGGTCATCGGCGGGCTGGGCAATATTTGGGGCGCGATCGCCGGCGGGTTGATCGTGGGTCTCACCGAGGTGCTGGCGATCCATTTCTTCGGCGCCGACATCGTCAAGATTCCGATTTGGGGATTGTTGCTATTGATCCTTCTGATCCGCCCGGCCGGATTGTTCGGCCATACCGCCATCGGCAAAGGGAAGTTCTAAGCCATGAGCGGCTATTGGACCGGCATCCTGGCGATTCTCTGCTTCAATATCGTGGTGGCCTACTCGGTTTTCCTGCCTGCGGCGGCCGGGCAACTGAACCTCGGCGCGGCCGGTTTTGTCGCTATCGGCGCCTACACGAGCGGGTATCTCAGCACCGATGTCGGCCTCGCGATGTGGTTGACCATCCCCCTGGCGGCCCTTGCAACCGGCGCGGTTGCCTTTCTTATCTCGTTCCCAATCTTGCGTACCCGCGGCGTCTACATGGTGTTGGCGACGCTGGCCTTCGCGGAGATCGTCCAGGGAATATATATCAACCTGGAGATATTCGGCGCGGCGGCCGGATATCCGGTCGTGGCTTTCGCCGAACTCGACATCATCGCGCCGATTACGTTCGCCGTCGTTCTGTTCGTCTTTTTCTTGATGTCGACACGGTTCGGACTGTCGATGCGCGCGGTTCACGACGACGAGCGGGTGGCTAGCCTATTTGGTGTGCACACCCGCATGACGCAGGTGGCGGCCTTCACGCTCGGTGGAGTCCTCGCCGGGGTTGGCGGTGCGATCTGGGCGCATCAATTCAACTATGTCGAAATCCAGCATTTCAACATTCTGCTCAGTACTTTCGTACTGCTTTACGTCCTGATTGGCGGGACCCAAACCCCGTTCGGGCCGTTGGTCGGCGCGGTCTTTTTTACGCTGTTACCGGAGTTCCTGCGGGTCAGCCACGAATGGCGGTTCGTGATCTTTGGCGTCATCATCGTCCTGATGATGGTTGTCCGGCCGGAAGGGTTGGTCACCCGCACGCTCACCGATCGGGTCTACGGATTGTTTAGGCGCAGCGGCGGCACGCCGCTTGCCGAGGGCGGCAAACGATGACGGATGCCGTTCTCTCCTTTCAGACCGTTTCGAAGAATTTCAGCGGACTGCGTGTGGTCGACGAGGTGTCGTTCGACGTCGCCCGTGGCAGCCGCACCGCCCTAATCGGCCCAAACGGGGCCGGGAAGACCACCGTCTTTAACTTGATCAGCGGTGTGTATCCGATCGACGACGGGAAGGTTCTGCTCGACGGCATCGATATCACGCATCTCCCGGACCGCGAGCGTATCAATAAGGGGATCTCGCGCAGCTTCCAGAATATTCGTCTAATGCCGCATCTGAGTGCGGTCGAGAATGTCATGCTTGGTCAGCACGCCCGCGCGAGACGACTGGGTAGCCTGCTGTTCCCGCTCGGGTGGTTGCCGGGGAACCGTTGGGCCCGCGAGGCCGCCGATGCATTGGCCCAGGCTGGTCTTGGTACCTATCCAGGGGAGGTTGTCGCCAATCTTCCCTATGGCGTGCAAAAACGGATCGAGGTCGTCCGCGCGATGATGTCCGACCCGAAGGTTCTGCTACTCGATGAACCGGCAGCGGGCCTCAACGAGAAAGAAACCGAAGAGCTCCAACTGTTGCTCGAAGGGGTGTCGAAGCGCGGCGTCACGCTGCTGGTCGTCGAACACGACATGCAGTTCGTCCGCAGCCTTTGCGACCATGTCGTTGTGCTCAATTTCGGAAAGAAGATTTTTGAGGGACCCTCCAACGAGGTCCAGCGCGATCCCGGCGTACTTGAAGCTTATCTCGGGTCAGAGGCGGTCGGCGATGCTGCTTGAAGCCGAAGACTTGAATGTCCGCTACGGCCGTAACCACGCCGTCCGTCACGTGTCGTTGTCGGTCGGCGAGGGGGAGATCGTCACCGTGTTGGGTGCCAACGGCGCCGGGAAAAGCTCGCTCCTCAAGGCCCTCCAGGGAACCGCGGCTGCAACCGCAGAAAAGTTGCGTTTCCTCGGACAAGATATTTCTTCGCGGTCGGCCCAGAAACGCGTGCGTTCGGGTTTGGTAATGGTGCCGGAGGGGCGGCAGATCTTCGTTTCCATGTCCGTGCACGACAATCTGCTGATGGGCGCCTATTGCCGGCGGGATTCCGATGTCGCGAAGGACATCGAAGGCATCTACGAACGCTTTCCCAATCTAGCCCAACGGCGTTCGATGCCCGCGTCGGTTCTTTCCGGCGGCGAGCAGCAAATGCTGGCAATCAGCCGGGCACTGCTGGCGCGCCCTGTTCTGATGATGCTCGACGAACCGTCGTTGGGCCTCAGTCCAATATTGGTCAAACAACTCTTCGAGCTGATCGTGTCGTTGAATCAAGGCGGAATATCGATCCTTTTGGTCGAACAGAATACCCATAAAGCCTTGCAAACCGCGAACCGTGGCTACGTTTTGGAACTGGGAAAAGTGGTCGCCGAAGGACCGTCGGAACAGCTTCGTAGTGGCGAGAAACTGGAAGCCGCCTACCTCGGCACCGGATAACGCCGTCTTGTTAAGGCACGTTCCGAACGTCAGAATGTCATCAGGTCCGGACGAACGGACACAACCTGGGAGGAAGATACTGTGAAAAGATTTACTGGAGTTGCCGCCGCCGCGTTGGCGGCGTCGCTCGTCGCAGCGCCCGCCGGCGCCGCAGAAGAGATCGTTCTTGGCCTCAACATGGCCAAGACTGGGTTCTTGAAGTCGTCGGGCGAAACCACCGAGACCGCGGTCGATATCGCCGTTGCCGAAATCAATGCCGCCGGCGGCATCGGCGGTAAGATGATCAAGGTCGTCAAGTTCGATACCGGCAGCGATGCCAAGCAGGCCGCGGTCGCCACACGCAAACTTGCTGAGGACGACCACGCGCTTGCGATCATCGGTCCGTTCTCGTCGGGCGAAGCGCGTGTCGCATTTGCCGTTGGCGAACGCCTTGGGATCGTTCAGATTCCAAATGCCGCGTCGACCCCCGGTTTGGCCAAAGACAACTCGTTTGCGTTCCGCGTCACCGAAGACGAAGGCAAGCAGTTCAACCGGATGCTGACCAGCCTGAAGCGCAAAGGCATTCCAGCCGGGTCGGCCGCGATCATGTACGAGTCGGATCAGTTCGTGTCCAAGGCGGTCGGGACCGGGATCATGCCGGGCGCGTTCGCAGCCGTGGGCATTAAAGTTGTCGGCGAGCCCGAGGGATTCCCGCAGAACGCCTTCGACCTGTCGCCGCAAATTGCCAAGATCATGCAGACTCCGCCCGATCTGATCGGTGCCGGTGCGATCCTCGACAATGCGGTGAAGATTCTGAAAGAAGCCCGGCGTCAGGGCTTCAAGGGCCGCATGGTCGGCTCCCAGCTTTTCGCGGATCCCGAGATCGTCAACGTGGTTGGCACCGAAGCCGACGGCACCATTTTTGCCGCTGGGTACTGGTGGGACTTGAACGACAAGACCCGGGCGTTCACCGAAAAATTCAACGCTGAAAACAAAAAGCGCGGGATCGAATCGGCTTTCCCGCACCATGTCGACGCCCAGGCTTACGAGATCGTCTATCTCCTGGCCCAGGTCATTAAAGAGACGGGCGCCACCGGTGGCATGGCTGCGTTAAAGGACGAACGCATCGCCATCCGCGATCAGCTCCGCAAGACCGACTACGTCGGTATGCTCGGCCCGATTTGCTTCGACGCCGACGGCGATGCCGAATTGCCGGGCTTCATCATCGAGCTCAAGGACGGCAAATGGTCGATGTTCGACCAGCATCCGGCCGACAAGTGTGAGAAGACCGGCTCCTAGTCGTTCGACTGGAAGGGTGAAAAAGGGGCGGCGCTTGACCGCCCCTTTTTTTGCCTTGTGCCCGGTATTTGCGAACGTGGGCCGGCCTTTTCACGCGCGTTGGCGGTTCCGCGCCCTCTACCTCGGGCTCTTCGTCGCGTTCCTGCCGGTACCGTCGCTCGCCGCCGACACCGTTGCCGGAAAGTTGGAAGCGAGTTTTGAGGAACGCGGCCTCGGACGCGACGCGATGGGCGTCATCCCCAACACCGTCTTTCGGGCAGGACAAGCGCCGCCACGGGCCACCGAACCGGGTTTCCTGCGTACCATCGAAACCCCGGCCAAGCTCTTCGATGCGCCGACGAAACAATTTGAGGAGGCGCTCCGGCGCGCTGGGTGGAACGTCCCCCTTAGGGACGACACCCGCCGACGCTCGTTGGTGCAGTCGGACGCTGCGGCAGTGGGCAGGTTTGCGAGCCTATCGCACCGCACGGTCGATCGATGGCGGCAATCCCTGGATCGGTTCCAACGCGCCGGCGGCACGGACCGGACCGGTCTCAAGGACACGCTTGGAAGCGGCGATATCCCCAACCGGATCGTCCAGGCCGGTCTCGACGCCGGATTGGCGGAGACCTCAATGCGCCTTGGCAAGGTCGTACTTCCCTTCGCGTTCGATCTGATGGTGGCCGGACCCTCCACACCGCATTTTGCACCGAGCGGCGTCGAGCGGCTTGAGGGCACGTTCGGACCCGATCGTCATCGCCCGACCGGTGGTGCTGGCGTGACGTTGATCGTCGACCCCGGCGGTGACGACACCTACGACTTCGCCGACCTTCGCGCTGGGAGCGTTGTGATCGTTGTCGATCAGGACGGTGACGATTCCTACAGCGGCTCGGGCGGTGTCCTGTCGGTCTTGGTCGTGATCGACCATGCCGGCGACGACCGCTGGGGTGGAGGCGGCCCGGGACCGTCGGCGGCCTTCGGCGGGATTGCCGTGCTCGTCGATCTCCGCGGCGACGACATCTATGAGGCCGGCTATTTCGGCCAGGCCGCGGCCGTCCTTGGTCGGGCACTTCTTTACGATGCCGCCGGCGACGACACCTATCGGCTGGACGGTCTCGGTCAGGGGTTTGCCGGAACCGCCGGCGCGGCGGTTCTGGTCGATCTCGACGGCGACGACCGCTACCGCGCAGGCGGGTACGACGACGCCTTCGACCGTGGCGGCCGGGTCAGCAAGGCGCAGGGCGTCGGGTTTGGCAACCGCGAGGGCACGGCGGGCGGAATCGGGGTTCTCCTGGACCGGCGGGGCGACGACACCTACGACGCCGAGATGTTCGCTCAAGGGTACGGCTTCTATTTCGGGATGGGTTTGCTCGCCGACCGCGCCGGTCGCGATCGGTACACCGCGATACGCTATGCCCAAGGGTCGTCTGCCCACGTCGCCGTCGGCGTCCTCGTGGATGACGCGGGAGACGATTCCTATTTGGCGCCCGTCGGCGTTTCCCAAGGGATGGGGTTGGATCGTTCCATCGGCTACCTGCGCGACGGTGCCGGAAACGACCGTTACGACGCAGGATCGCTGGCCCAGGGTGCCAGCACCGCGAACGGCTTGGGCGTTGTCTTCGACGGCGGCGGCGCGGACTCGTTTTCTTTGGCGGGGTCGGGCTGGGGGGAGGGGCACTGGGCTGGCGGCCTGCCCGGCGTTGGCGCGTTGTTGGGCGCTGCAGTCGAGGACACTTTCACTGGGGGAAGCGAGCGCCAGGTAGTCGAAAAGATGCCGCTCGGCGGACCCCGCGGGCAAAGCGTTGCGCGCATCGAAGGGCCCACGGCGCCCGCATGCGTTGCGCCCAGTACGGAGAAGGCTCAAACCGGTTCTCTCGCCGAAGCCCTGGACATCGCCTATCCGCTCGCTGGGGACAGCGTGGCAGCCAAGGATGCCCATCTCTTCGTCCGCCGCGCGCTTTCGCTCGATCTTGGGGCGGTGATCGCTGCCGTTGGCGACAACGAGCATCGCGGCCTGGGTCTGCTCGGTGTTTTGCGATGTGTCGTGCGGGATCAGGGCGAGCCAGAGACCGAACGGATCATCGACGCCGTGGCGGCGCGGCTTCGCGAAGGTCACCTCGCCCAAGCTTGGATCTACGCGGGGGCGCTGGTCGCTGTGGAGCGTCCGCCCGGCGCTGGACGTCCGATTGTCGCGGCGCTGGCGTCGCAACGCGATTGCACGGCGCTTGTCGGCGCGATCGAACTTGCCCGCCGCACCCTCGTCCTGAGCGAGATCGCCGCACCGGATTGGATCGATGCCGTGGTTCGCCGCGGCGCGCACAGTCCATGCTGGCGCGCCCAAGCGGTCGCTTTGCGGTTCGGCGATGCGGTTGGCTACTACCCATCGTTCAGCCGTTCGGGCTTTCCGACTTTTCTCCGGGACGACGAGGTGCGTCGGCAAGCCTTCCCGGCGCGCTAGCGCTCACGCCATATCTGCCGCCTCGATTCCGCGCATGCACCACCCCTAGCGCGATGTGCACAAAGTTGGGGACAAGCTGTTCATGCGATGTGACATAAGTCTTTGGTTTTACACAGTTATTTTAGGCCGCTTGTGCGTTTGCCGTTGTTTCGGCGATCCGTTTCAAAGACCATGATAGGCGCGCGCGTTGGCGCGTTGGTGTTGGAACCAGAGACGGTGTGGGGGTCTTCGGATCCAAATTCCTCTCTGTTTTTTGCACCGGTCGGATTGCTCGTGCGCCGCAAGGCGGGCGGCAGTCAGGCCGGAAGGGCTCGGTCCACGAGCACCGTGTGCGTGTCGGTCGTTCGCTCTCCCTCCCGGAGCGCGGTCGCTGAACCAAGCTACGGTGCGACATCGGGTCGGCGGCTTTTCGAAGTCGTTAGTCACGGTGTCAGGTCGGGTAATTGCGCGGTCGGGTTTACCCGGCGGCGCAAATCCCGGTCACTGCGACGGGCGCCTGCCGAGAGGCCGGCGCAGGGTCGCGGGGATCTTCGGTGCTGGCTACGGTCGGATTCGAAGGTCTGCGATGGAACGGTGTGGACGGTGGCCGGCAACGGCTCCGAAAACAAAAGGCCCGCCGACGTTTCCGCCGCGGGCAAGGGGCTTTGAGCGGCTCCACGAGCGTCAGGGGCGTCTCTCGCGGGAGACAAAACATGGGCCCAGACCTATGTTTCCCTGGCGCTTTTTCTTCTCCGATCCTAGACCGGCACCGGCGCGCGGTTCAATACATTTTGTGCTGATGGACCACCCGAGCACCAAATATCGTTGCTAGGTCGCCTGTTCTTTGGTGTCGGCTACCAAAACGCCGTTTATCAGCCAGCTTCCATCCGGCTGTTGCTCCATGCGGTACAACGCCAACATGGTGGAAAGATCGAGGCCGACAAAAAACACCTCTTGTACCGGCTCGCCTCGGACGACCAAGAGGCGCCGGAACTCGACGCTACGCGGCCGATAGACCGACGTGTAGGACGATCGCACCATTTGCATGAAACGGTCGGGCGAACCGAATTGGGCGCGGATGCCCGGTGCGGCGTGGGCGAATGCCGCATCGCCGTCGTCGCGGCGGAAGGCGGCGATCTGCGATTCGATCACCGCGACGATCGCGGTTCGCGACGCGGCATCGCCCTCGACCATATCCTGGGCGGATGCCGGGGCAAGCGTGACAGTGAAGGATGCAACCAAAAGAACAAGAGTTGTCAAACGGATCATGCTCACTCCTTTCAGCGCGCAATGCCGTTAAGATAGCGGGCAATAGAAGCGACGGCGAGCCTTGCCCGAAGGGAGAAAGACAATGGAGATACTCGCAGCGGTTCTGCGCGAACCCGGTGGCCGGTTTGAGTTGGAGACCGTGTCGCTCGATGCGCCGCGCGCGGGCGAAGTGCTGGTTCGGGTCGTCGCTTCAGGCGTTTGTCACACCGATATCGGGGTGCAGCACATCATGCCGATGCCCGTCGTCCTCGGCCATGAGGGCTCGGGGATTGTCGAGGCCGTTGGGGCGAATGTGACAAAGGTCGCGCCGGGCGATCGTGTGGTGATGACCTTCGGTTCGTGCGGTGCCTGCGCATCCTGCGCGGAAGGCGCGCCGTCCCACTGCCACAACATGCGCATTCTGCAGTTCTCCGGCGGCCGCGCCGACGGTTCACCGACGATGCAACGTCAGGGCCAAAAGCTGAACGGTGCGTTCTTCCAGCAGTCGTCCTTTGCTACTCACGCGCTGGCGACCGAGCGGAACGTGGTCAAGGTCACCAACGACGACGTGCCGCTCGAACTTTTGGGCCCGCTGGGGTGTGGCATTCAAACCGGCGCCGGTGCAATTCTCAACACGATCAAAGCGCGCGCCGGGTCCAGCGTCGCCGTGATGGGCGCGGGATCGGTCGGTTTGAGCGGCGTCATGGCCGCGCGCCTCGTCGGATGCACGACGATTGTTGCCGTGGATGTAAACGACTCCCGCCTCGCTCTAGCACTCGAACTTGGCGCGACGCACGCGCTTGATGCGCGGGACGGCGATGTCGCGGCACGGATCCGCGAAATGACTGGCGGCGGCGCCCACTTCGTTCTGGAGACGGCCGGGACAGTGCAATCCTTTACCGATGCTATCGCCTGCATGACCATGCGCGGCGTTTGCGGTATCGTCACGGTGCCCAATCACGGAGCGCCGTTCGAGTTTAGCGCCCGCGACGTTTTGACGGGCGGGCGCACCGTCGTCGGCGTATTGGAGGGATCTAGCGTCCCCGATGTCTTCATCCCGCAACTGATCGAGTTCTATGCCCAGGGACGTTTTCCGATGGACCGTTTGGCGAGCTACTACCCGTTCGAGCGGATCAACGAAGCCGTCGCCGACTCGATCGCCGGCAAAGCGATCAAGCCGATCCTTAGAATGGCGTGAGTCTTAGAGGGGCCAAACCAGCAAGATCATCGGCACCGACACGGCGACGATGATGATTTCCGTAGGCAACCCCACCCGCCAATAATCGCCGAATCGGTAGCCGCCGGGCCCGAGGATCAGCGTATTGTTCTGGTGGCCGATCGGCGTCAGGAAAGCACAACTCGCGCCGATGGCAACCGCCATCAGGAAAGCATCCGGATTGACCCCGAGCTGTAGTGCGGTGCCATATGCGATCGGCGCGGCGACGACGGCTGTCGCGGCGTTATTCATGATGTCCGACAGCGTCATCGTGATGATGAGGATGACGGTGAGTATGGTTGCAGGGGCCAGCGTCCCCGACAAATCGACAATGCCGCTGGTGATCAAGGCCGTCATTCCGGTCGCCTCAAGCGCACCGCCGATCGGCATCATCGCCCCCAACAGTACGACGACTGGCCAGTCGATTGCCTCATAGACGTCGCGCAGCGGGACGACATTAGTAATCACCACAAAGACCGCCGCCGCGCCAAACGAGACCGGGAGCGCCACAAGGCCCGCGATGTTGGCGGCGATCGCCACGGCAAAGGCAATCACGACCAGCGACGCCTTGCGCCCAGGGCCGTTGCTGAGCTTTCGCGGCGCAAGTGGAAGGCAGCCCAGCGCACTCACGGTCCGCCGCACGTTGTCCTCGTCACCGTGCAGAAGCAGCACGTCGCCCGGGCGGAAGCGCGCTTGATACAAGCGGTCGCGGATGGGTCGTCCTTGTCGAGAAATGCCAAGCAAGTGAAGTCCGGCGCGCCCGGTCAGGCCGACGAGCCGGGGCGTTTGTCCGGTGAGCGAGGACCGGGGCGGGATCACGGCCTCTAGAAGGATCGTGTTCTCACCCTCCAGGTCGATGGCGCCGTCGTTGGACGCGCCCGCCAATTCGAAGCCGGCATCTTTCACATAGGCGGTCAACGCCTCCGGGGGAGCTTCGACAATAAGGCGATCGCCGACGCGCAACGGAAGGTAGCGCACCCGCGAATAGCCGCGGGTGCCTTCGCGGATCAGGCCGAGGATCTTGACGTCGGCTTCGCTCGCATCGTGGTGGAGGTCGTGAATCGTTTGGCCGATAGCCGCGGAGTCTTCGCCGACCGCGATCTCCGCTACGTAATCGTCGATCTCGAACAAGGCCTTTTCTTCGGTGAACTTGAGGCGCGCCTGTGGGATCAAGCGCCAACCGATGAAAGCGATGAACAAGACACCGGCGATCGCGGCAACGCCGCCCACCGGCGAGAAGGCAAACATGCCGAATGCCTCACCGCTCACGGTGCCGCGGTAATTGGCCACGATGATGTTGGGCGGGGTCCCGATCAGGGTAATCAGGCCGCCCAGGATCGAGGCAAAGGATAGCGGCATCAGAACGACCGCAGGAGAGCGCGCGGCCTTCACCGCTGACTGGATGGCGACCGGCATGAGCAAGGAGAGCGCCCCGATATTGTTCATGATCGCCGAAAGCGGCGTTGCGATCAGGCTCAGCGCGCAGATGTGCATCGTCGGGGTCTTGGTCGCCGGCGCCAGCAGGTTGCTCAGGCTTTCGACTACCCCGGAATTGCTGAGCGCCCGGCTCAAAACCAAGACCGCGATGACGGTAATCGTGGCGGGATGACCGAAACCGGTGAAAGCCTGGTCGCCGGGGACTACACCCAAAAATACCGCGGCAATCAAACAAACGAAGGCGACGATATCGTAGCGCCACTTGCCCCACACAAAGCCGATGAGGGCCGCGCTGACGACGCCACTAATGGCAATTTGCTCGTAGGTCATGGCGACATCGGCCAGATCACCGCGAGGAGAGGGACGCTAAGAACCACGATCAAAACCTTGAGCGGCAAACCCATGCGCCAGTAGTCCCCAAATCTGTACCCGCCGGGGCCCATAATCAACGCATTGTTTTGATGGCCGATCGGCGTCAAGAAAGCGCTCGATGCGCCAATCGCAACGGCCATCAAGAACGCGTCCGGGCTGACGTCGAGCGCCTGACCGAGGCTGAAGGCGATCGGGGCGGTCACCAGTGCCGTGGCGGCATTGTTCATGATGTCGGTCATGATCATCGTGACAACCATCAACACGGTGAGGACGACCAGCGGCGACATGCCGTCGGTCATCCCGAGGATACCGGACGCGATAAGATCGCCGGTCCCGGTCGATTCAATGGCAAACCCGACAGGAATCATCGCGCTAAGAAGCACAACGATGGGCCAATCGATCGCGTCGTACATCTCGCGGGCCGGCACGATGTTGGCCAACACCACCGCCAGTGCGCCAGCGGTCAGCGCGAGTTCGAAAGGCAGCAAGCCGGACGCGGATACAATCAATGCGGCTGCGAAAATCGCGAAGGCAAGGAACGCCTTAGGGCCGCTCCCCGAGGTCACGCGCTTCTCGCCCAGGGGCAGACATCCGAGGCTGGGCACGACCTGAGACAACCGTTCGGAATCTCCTTGGAACAAGAGGATGTCGCCAACCTGCAAGCTAACCTGGCCGAGTCGTTCGCGCAGGCGTTCGCCGCGCCGCGAAATCGCCAGCAGATTGATGCCGTATCGTCCGGTGAGACGAAGCGATATCGACGTGCGCCCGATGAGCGACGAACGCGGCGCAATGACCGCCTCGCTCAGAACATAGTCCGGGCCCCGCAACATCGTTTGGATGTCGACATCGTCTGTAGCGAGTTCGAGACCGAGCGCCTGCATAAAATCGGCGATTTCCTTGGCACCGCCCTCGACGATGACAAGGTCCCCCGCTTTGATCGTCTGATGCCGGGCGGAAACGAAAATGCGCAAGCCGTTGCGCAGGAGGCCGATCAGAACGACATCGTGCAGATCGCTAATCGCGTCGATTTCGCCGATCGTTTTGCCCAATGCGTTCGACGACTCGGCGACGCGCCCCTCCGCGATGTAATCCTCAATTTTGAAGAGGTTCTGCATCGGCATATCCGCCAGCCGCCGGCGGGGGATCAACCGCCACCCGACAAAGGTGATGAACAGAACGCCAGCGACGGCGACGACTGCGCCAACCGGTGCAAAGTCGAACATGCCGAAGGGCTCGCCAACGACGCTGCCCCGGTAGCCCGCCACAATGATGTTGGGAGGCGTTCCGATCAGGGTCACAAGCCCACCTAGGATCGAACCAAACGAAAGTGGCATCAAGACGATGGCGGGCGAACGCCGTGCACGTGTAGCGGATTGAATTGCAACGGGTAGCAACAACGACAGGGCCCCGATGTTGTTCATCACCGTCGAAAGAAGGGCGCCCAAACCGGTAAGTGTGCCGACATGCGCGACCGGGCGCCGCGTGACCGGCGTTAGGCGGCGCGCCACCGCATCGACCAGCCCGGAATTCGACAGCCCGCGACTCAGGATAAGGACGGCAACGACGGTGATCGTGGCCGGATGGGCGAAGCCGATAAAGGCCTCGTGAGTCGGGACAATGCCGAGACCGACGGCCAGGACCAGCGCGAAAAGCGCCACAATGTCGTAGCGCCACCGGCCCCAGATGAATCCGGCAAGGGCAAGGCCAAGGACGCTGAGGACGGCGATCTGGTCAAACGACACGGTGCCGCTCCGTAGGCTTTGCGGGGCGGTCGCGGCTGGGAGGGTGATGCCCTACGACGATGGCCGGCTCTGGCGTAGTTTTGCCGTCGCAGTGTCGTCGACCGCGGCATTGGCGATCACAACGCCGTAGTCCGTCTTTGCCTGGTCGGCCCCGATGTAGCCGTCGAGTACGTCGTCGAGAACCTCGCCGGGGTCGCGCGCGAAGGGATCGCCGTAGCCGCCGCCGCAGGGACCTTGAGCCACGAAGGTGTCGCCTGTGTTCGCCGCCCGGTAAGGAAGCTTCGAGGGCAAATCCTCGGACTTACCGTCGTGCCGGTCGAAGCGCAGGCTCGCCGGATCGCCCTCCTGGCCGCCGTCGAAGCCCCACGGCTTGAATAGATGGCCCTCGCCCTCGACGGAGTAGCCGCCATCGCCGAGAAAAGTGAATTCCCGAATGGCCCCAATCCCGCCGCGCCACTGCCCGGCCGGGACCACCCCTTCGCGCATCTCGTAGCGATCGACCCGCAGCGGAAGGTGGGATTCGATGTCCTCAATCGGATTGTTGCGGGTGTTGGCGTAAAGCGTGTCGACGGCGTCCATACCGTCCTTGCCGTGGCGTCCGCCGTAGGCGCCTTCGAAGATCTCCATGTGGACCCAATGTTGGCCCTTCTCCAGACCGGAAAAGGCGATCACCTTCAAATTGCCGACGCCGGCGCTGATCTGTTTCGGCACCGCCGGGGCCAGTGCGCGCATCAACGTATCGGCGATCATCACCCCCGGCGAAAACCGTGCAATGACGGGCGCCGGGAATTCTGGATTTGCCAACGACCCCTTGGGCGCGACGATCTTGATGGGACGGGTCAGTCCGCTGTTCTGCGGCACATGGCCGACGGTTGCGGTGTCGGCGAGGATCGACCGCACGGTCAACCAGATCGCCACGTCGACCGTGCCTTCGAACGGCATATTGATCGGCAGGTTGATCTGATCGGCGGTACCGGTCAGGTCGACCGTCATGTCGCTGCCGGCGATCGTGACCGTGACCACGATCGGAAGGTTCTTCTCTTTTGGGTTTTCGCTGTTCTCGTAACCGTCGATATGGCCGGTCGCGGTGTAGACCCCATCGGGGATGTTGCCGATGGCGGTGCGCATCATCTTCTCGGAGGCGTCCATCAACGCTTCTGAGGCCGCCGTCACCGTGTCTAGACCGTAACGTTCGATCAGAGCGATGAACCGCTGCGCTCCAATGCGCGAGGCGGCGATCTGGGCTTCCATGTCGTCGACGACAAGGTGCGAAGCCCGGATATTATCGCGCAGCATGTGCCACACCATGTCGTTCTTCTTGCCTTGGTCGAAGACCTTGATGGCTTTGAACTGCAGACCCTCGGCGTAGACGTCCATCGCATCGACAATCCCGCACGAGCCGGGGCTCAGCGATCCGATATCGAGATGATGGGCGGTCGTTGCCGACCAGCCAACCAGCTTGCCGCCAAAGAATACCGGTACGGCGAACAACACGTCCGGCCCGTGAGACGAGCCGCCGTAGGGGTCGTTGTGCATGATGACGTCGCCCGGCATCACCGTCTCGCCGCGCGCTTCGAGCGTGCGGTTGATCCCTTTGATATAGCCGGGGATGGGGCCGGACTGCAGCGGCGTGCTCTGCTTGGACTCGCAAAGTTGACGGCACTGGACATCGACGATCGCAGCGCCGAAATCCTCGGACTCGCGAATAATGGACGAATACGCCATGCGCATCAGCTTGTAGCCCATCTCGACCGCGATGCTCTCTAACGCGCCCTGGATCACGCTGGCGGTGATCGGGTCGACGGCCCGCCGGTTGTCGCCCTGGCTGGGTATGCTGGATGAGGCCATTATTTCTCTCCAACGTGGATGAACAGATTGCCGCTCTGGTCGGCACTGAAGGTACAGGTTGGCGGTACCACCGTCGTCGTGTCTTTCTGCAAAACGATGGCGGGGCCCGGAATGTCTTGGTTCAGCGGCAAAAGCTCGCGCCGATAGTAGGGCGTTTCGAAGGTCTGCAGCTCACCCTCGACCCGAAACATGGATGAATCGCGCCGTACCAGCGCCGCGTCCAACGTTCTATCCGAGGACTCCGTCAGAACGGCCGCTTGAATCTTGGGCATTCGTCCGACGCCGGTCACGCGAACGTTGACCAGTTCGACCGGCGTGTCGGGATAGTTCTGACCGTACTCGCCCAGGTGCATTTCGTGAAAACGGTTGAACACCTCGACCATCAGGGCGTTGTCGACCTGTCCTGCAGGGAAATCGATCCGTAGCTCGTAGCCCTGGCCCGCGTATCGAAAGTCGCCGGCGCGCTGGAATGCCATTTCCTCGTCGCTCAAACCTTCGGCTTTGAACAGGCCCCGAAGGTTGTCCTCCATGGCGTCGAAGTCTTGGTTGATCCGCGGCAGGTCGATTCCGCCTTCGACCTGGAACTCGGTCTTGATCGCATCGTATTTGTGGTCGGTGGTGAGCAATCCGACCGCCGAGGTGATGCCGGGGTAGGGCGGGATAATGACCTCCGCGATACCCAACTCAGCCGCGACTTCGGCGCCGTGCAGCGGCCCGGCGCCGCCGAATGCCACCAACGCGTATTCGCGCGGATCGATGCCCTTTTGCACGGTGCGCGAGCGGATCGCATTGGCCATGCTGGCATTGATGATGGTCAAGATACCTTCGGCGCATTCGTGCACCGTAAGGTCCATGGTCTTGGCGAAGTCGGTCACGACGGCTTCCGCGGCCGGTCCGTCCAACGTCATTTCGCCGCCCAAGAAGTTGTCCTTGCTCAACCGGCCCAAAACGACGTTGGCGTCGGTGACCGTCGGGAGTTTGCCGCCGCGGCCGTAGGCCGCCGGGCCCGGTTGGGAGCCGGCGCTGCGCGGTCCGACCCGGAAGGTGCCGCCGGCGTCGCGCCAAGCGATGCTGCCGCCGCCGGCACCGATCGTATGGATATCGATCATCGGCACCATCAGCGGGAATCCGGCGATCGAGGTATCGCGGGCGGTGGCTTCGCCGAAACGACCGTCGGTGACAATGCCGATATCGGCACTAGTACCGCCGACGTCAAAGGTGATGAGCCGGTTGCGATCCGACAGGGCCCCGCACCAAGCGCCGCCAAGGACGCCGGCGGCCGGTCCGGACAACAGGGTCAGGACGGGGCGCTCGGCCACCAGGCTCGCAGTCGCAACGCCCCCGTTGGAGCCCATGATATGGAGGTCGGCTTTCAGGCCGCTGGCAGCGATGCTGTTGGCCAAGTTCTTGACGTAGTTGCGCACTTTGGGGCCGACAAAAGCGTTCATCGCGGCGGTAGTGAAACGTTCGAACTCGCGGAATTGCGGCGAAATGTCGGACGACGTTGTCACGAAAGCTTCGGGAAACTCCTCCAGAATGATCGCTTTCGCGCGGTCCTCGTGGCTCGGGTCGATGTAGGAGAATAGGAAACACACGGCAATCGCTTCGACGCCTTCTGCCTTTAGCGCGCGTGCCGCCACTCTGACGTCGTTTTCGTCCAGGGCAACGAGGACCTCTCCCTTGGGCGGGGCGATGCGTTCGGCGACGGTCTTGCGATGGCGGCGTTTGATCAGCGGACGGTCCTGCCACGGGATCTCCTGCATGATCGAATAATGCTCGGGCCGCTGGTGACGGCCGATGTGGATGATGTCGCGGTAGCCTTTTGTGGTGACCATTCCCGTCAGGGAGCCGTCGTGTTCGAGCACGGCATTCGTCGCGATGGTCGTCCCGTGCAGTACGTGATCGATCGTCGCACGGTCGATACCGTTGCGTTCGCACAGCTCCAGCAGGCCGCTCATCACTCCCTCCGACGGGTCGTGCGGGGTCGTAGGCACCTTGTGGATGATGGTCTGGTTGGTTGTGGTATCGGTAAATACTAGGTCGGTGAACGTCCCGCCGACATCGACGCCTACAAGCTTCATGCAACTGGTCTCCCGGCGCCCATTGCCTTGGGCGGACTCAATAATTGTTTTTGGGTTGCTGATCCGGCGCAGATTGGGCGACCGCTGGACATCGCGCACCAGCGAGGAATAATAGGTGGTCCAAGGGCGTCCCGTCCAGCCAACGCAACGGCTATCGCGGGGTCGCCGTGCCGCCATCCAGGAGTGTGTCCATTGGCCATCGCAGATGCCGTAAACGAACAAAGGCTGTGGCAGCGCCACATGGATTTGGCGAAGATCGGCGCGACGGCCAAGGGCGGCGTCAACCGGCAGGCCTTCACGCCCGAGGAGGCCGAAGCGCGCAAGCTTTTGGCGGGTTGGGCCGGTGCGCGCGGGTTTACCTGCGCGGTCGACGACATCGGCAATTTGTTTTTCCGGCGTGCGGGCACCGACCCCAACGCCGATCCCGTCGTGACCGGCAGTCATATCGACAGCCAGCCGACCGGCGGAAAATTCGACGGTGCCTATGGCGTCCTAGCGGGCCTAGAAGTTCTCGAGGCGGCAGAAGACCTCGGTATTGAAACGAAACGCCCGCTCGAATTCGTCGCCTGGACCAACGAAGAGGGCGGCCGGTTCCAGCCGGCAACCATGGGATCGGGGGTTTACACCGCGGCGATGGATTTCCAAGAGATGCTGGCGGTCAAGGATCGTGGCGGCGCCACGGTCCGCGACCTGTTGCCGGCGACACTAGCCGCGACACCGGGCGCGGAACGACGCGCCTTCGGCGCACCCTTCGCAGCCTATATCGAGGCCCATATCGAACAGGGCCCGATCCTCGAGATGGAAGAAAAAACCATTGGCGTCGTCAACGGCATTCAAGGGACCCGGTGGTTCGCCATTGATGTCGAAGGGTCGGAGGCGCACGCCGGCACCACACCGTTTTCGGCGCGCCGCGATGCCTTTCGAGCAGCGCACGCCATGATCGCCGAGCTCTACGAGCTGACAGTCGATGAGAAGGACATTCTCCGGTTCACCGTCGGCTGTTTTGAGGTTTCGCCGGGCTCCCCTAATACCGTGCCGGGTCATGTCTATTTCACATTGGATATCCGGCATCCCGATGCCGCAACACTTAAGGCGCTGGGCGATAGGGTCGAGGACGTGTGTCGCCGCAACGCCGGCGGACTGAAACACACGGTGCGGGAAACGTACAATGTCCCACCGATCGCCTTTGACGCCGACGTCGTCGGAAGAATCAGGGCGTGTACCAAGGATTTGGGCCTAAGCCACCGCGACATGATTTCGGGCGCCCTGCACGATGCCAAATACATGAACGATATTTGCCCTGCGGGGATGATCTTTGTGCCGTGCGAAAAGGGTATCAGCCACAACGAGATCGAATCGGCTCGACCTGGCGACCTAGCGGCTGGGGCCCGGGTCCTGGCCGAAGCGATGGTCGCCCTGGCCAACAAGTAGCCCCACGATGAGTCGCATCCTGAATATCGGCGCCGCGCAACTCGGCCCCATTGCCAAGAACGAAACGCGTAAGACCGTCGTCGCGCGCCTCCTCGAGATGATGCGCGAAGGCCACGCGCGCGGGTGCGACGTCATCGTCTATCCGGAGCTTGCGTTGACCACGTTCTTTCCGCGCTGGTTCATCGAAGATCAAGACGAGATCGATTCCTATTTCGAGCGCGCTTTCCCGAGCCCCGTAACCCAACCCCTGTTTGACGAGGCCAAGCGATTAGGGGTCGGTTTTCACATCGGGTATGCGGAACTGGTCGAGGAGTCGGGTGTCACTCGGCGGTTCAATACCGCGGTGGTCGTCGATAAGAGCGGCGAGATCGCGCTCAAGTACCGCAAGATTCATTTGCCCGGGCATGCCGAGCATGAGCCCTACCGGGCTTTCCAGCATCTTGAAAAGCGATACTTCGAGGTCGGCGACCTCGGCTTTCCGGTGGTGTCGGCGCTGGGCGGCAACGTGGGGATTTGCATATGCAACGACCGGCGGTGGCCTGAAGCTTACCGGGTCATGGGCCTGCAAGATGTCGAGGCGATCTTCATCGGTTACAACACCCCGACGCACAATCCACCGGCGCCCCAACACGATCACCTTACCTCATTTCACAACCACTTGAGTATGCAGTCGGGGGCCTATCAGAACGCGACCTGGGTCGCGGGAGTCGCCAAGGCCGGCCGCGAAGAAGGTGTCGATATGCTGGGCCAAAGCGTCATCATCGCGCCCTCCGGCGAAATCGTTGCGATGGCCTCGACATTGGAGGATGAACTTATCGTGGCGAAATGCGATCTAGACCTGTGCCGCTCATACAAGGAAACCTGGTTTGCCTTCGAGAAGCACCGGCGGCCGGAACACTACGGATTGATCGTCGAGCGAGCCGGCGCACGGCCACCGGGATCGCCGTCATGAATATTCGCCGCGACTTTATCGATACGCCACAAGGCCAGCTTCACGTTGTGACGGCGGGCCCTGCCGCCGAGACGGCAATGCCCCTGGTGATGATCCCGCAGATGAGCGCGCTGGAACAGGTTCGCTTGATGGTGGCGCTTGGCGAACGTCCCACGATTGCGATCGACCCTCTGGGTCTAGGCGACTCCGATCCGGTGCCGTGGTCCCAGCCGACGATGGCCGACTATGCCGGCGTGCTCCTTACGGCGCTCTCTGCGCTGAAGATCGAACGGTTCGATCTCTACGGCAGTCACTTCGGTGCCCGTGCGGCGACGGAGATGGCGGTCCTTGCGCCGAAACGGGTGCGCCGTCTGATCCTCGATGGTGCCGGTCACATGGATGCCGCGCAACGCGAGGACTTGGCCAAGAATTACGTTCCGCCGATTGCCGTTGACCAGCACGGCAGCCAAATCCGTTGGAGTTGGCATTTCGTCCGGGATTCGTTTCTTTATTGGCCCTATTTCCGGCGCGAAGCGAAGAACAGCCGGATCGTGGGTCTCCCCTCGGCGGAGGCGTTGCACGACCGAACGGTTCATGCGCTCAAGAACGTGCGGTCGCTCGATAAGAATTTTCGCGCGGCCTTCGAATATCCGACGGACGAGAAGCTCCCACAGGTCGCCTGCCCTACGCTGCTGGGCCGACTGGACGCTGCCTGTGCGGCGCTTATTCCGAAGACCGTTCAGACCGATCACGATTTCTACGATTCTGCGGAAAGCGACGATGCCGCCGTTGACGCATGGGCAAGTTCGATCGCGTCATTCCTCGACAATTCGTGAACGATCGACCCCGCCGGTTAGTGTAGGACTAGCGCGCCTAGCCCACTGGAATACCGCAAGATGAGATATGTAGTTGCGCCGCTGATTGCAGCGGCATGTTGGTTTGTGACCGCGGCTCCCCTGTCGGCCGCCGATTGGTCGATCGAATTCGCGGCGCTTCCCGGCGGGGTCGTGGAGGTGTTCGAGGAGCAGGGAAGGGCGCTCGTCCTCACCCGCTCGGGCGGTTTCTTTCGCATCGGTGAGACCGCTGCCGGCAAAACCGTCACCGAGCGGCTCGGTTCCTATCAACGACCATCCCCTCTGCGGCGTCCTGACATGTTGCCCGACGGAATCGTTACGGTGGGCACAAACGATATCGGCGAGGCCTATCTCACCGGGCCGACCAGCCGCTACCGCCACGGCGTGCTTGGCGATGCGATCGAAGCGAGTGGGCTCAGAGTTCGCTCTAAGAGCGGCAGCGTCTTCGACGTCAAGTTGCCGCCAGACTCCGTCTTTGAAGATATCGCGCCGCGTCTCTATGACATTGATGGAGACGGTCGCGACGAAGTCTTGATTGTCCGCTCTTACGTCGATGCCGGTGCGGCACTCGCGGTCTTTGGCCTCCGCGACCGGAAGCTGGCCCTCGTCGCGGAAACAGCCCCGATTGGGCAGCCCAATCGTTGGCTTAATCCGGTTGGCGTGGCGGATTTCGACGGCGATGGACGCCCCGAAATCGCCCTCGTCAAGACGCCACACATCGGTGGCGTTCTCGAACTCTATAAGCTCGACGGCGGGACGTTGACCATGGCCCATAGTGCGCGCGGTTTCTCCAATCACTTCATCGGATCGCGCGACCTTTATTTATCCTATCTTACCGACATGAACGGCGACGGCATTGTCGATATTGTACTGCCAAGTGCAGACCGTGGTGCCTTGCGCGTCCTGAGTTTCGCCGGCGGTGCATTCAACGAGCTCGGCGAATCGCCATTGCCCGCGCGGGTCTCGACCCGGATTGCCGTCATCAACCCAGCGAGTGGCGCATTTGCGTTTGGACTTGCTGACGGCGCATTGGCTATCGTTCGCAAGCACACCTCGGCCAGCCCTTGATTTCACGCGTTCCAACGCCGAAGATTTCGCGCGGACTGAGAATGCGTTCACACGTCCGAATCGCGGGATGCAATGGACAGCTCTGACAAACTGCACGACGCCGAGACAGAGATCCGGCAGCTCAAGGCGACCGTTGCAGCGCTCCGCGACGAACTCGAACGGAGCGAGGTCGAGAAACAGACCGCGGCGCAGCGTGCCGCCGCCGGGGCGCAGGATGAAATCGTGCAACTCAAAAGCACGGCCCAGGCGCTGAGGGATGAACTCGACAACTTACGGATGGAGAAAGATGCGGCGGTCCAACGTGCCCGCGCGGAGGCCTCGGACGAAATTGCCCAGCTGCGCGCAGCGGCGCAGAGTCTAAGGGACACCGTTGACGAAGTGACGCACGATGCAGAACGACGTGTTCAAGAAGCGCGCGCGGATTCGGCCAACGAGATCAGGCAGTTGAAGAGCGCCGCCCAGGCACTTCGCGACGAACTTGACACGCAACGGTTCGAGGCTCAAAGGAGGGTCCAAACGGCGGTTGCGGAATCCCAAGGGGAGATCGCAACGCTGCGCGAAGCCGCACAATCCCTCAGGGATGCCCTAGACAGGACTCGCGGCGAATATGAGGGTAAAATACAGGACCAGGAGCGCGGTCACCGAGGTGAAGTGACGCATCTCCAGGAGTCCGTTCGCGCTCTGCGCGAGCATTGGGAGAGCCTGCATGGCAATGCAGTCGGAAACGGCAGAGAAGGTAAAGGCTAACGGGCGCAAAGGGCGAGCCAAGAAAAAGGCAACGGTCGCCCCGGATAGTGCTGGCGATGCCGTCGACCGGCGGCGCGATGTCGAGGCGCGCCTGCGCCATGCCGAAATCCTTCTCAGCGTTTCGAAGCGCTGCGCCTCGATTGAGTCGCTCGACGATATTCTGGAAACCTTGGTCGAAATGACCTCGTGGGAACTTGGGTGCGAACGTGGCACTCTGTTCCTCAACGATCCCCAGACCGGCGAACTCTATTCGCGTGTCGCGCAGGGTACGTTCCGGCGCGAAATCCGGATCCTCAACACCAGCGGGATCGCCGGGCACGTCTTCACCAGCGGGAAGGGCGTCATTATTCAAGACGCCTATAGCGACGAGCGCTTCAACCGCGCAATCGACCAGCAAACCGGCTTCACCACCAAGAGTGTCCTCTGCGTACCGATTCGTACGGTCAAAGGCGAAGTGATCGGGGTGATGCAGTCCCTCAACAAGAACGAGGGATCGTTTTCCGAGGACGACCGGCATCTCCTAGAGCAAATGACGACTCAGGCGGCGGTCGCTCTCCAGAGTACCGTATTTGTCGAACGGATGAAGGACACCCGCGAAAAGGAGATGGAGTTCCTCGATCTCGTCGCCGATGTCACGTCGGAACTCGAGCTTGGGACGTTGCTCCAGCGCGTGATGGGCGAGGCAACGCGAATGCTGGGTGCTGAGCGCTCGACGCTGTTTATCAGCGACGAGAAGACCGGAGAACTTTTTTCCCGCGTGGCCCAGGGCGACTCCTCGATCGGCGAGATCCGACTGCCTAACAATGCCGGCATCGCGGGCGCCGTATTCACGTCCGGCAAGAGCGTCAATATTCCCCATGCCTATGCCGATCTCCGTTTCAATCCGGGGTTCGACAAGCAGACAGGGTTCTTCACCCGCTCGATTCTCTGCGTACCGGTATCGAACAAGAGCGGCAAGGTAATCGGTGTTACCCAAGTTCTGAATAAACGCGGCGGTCCCTTTACGACCGAAGACGAGAGCAGACTGAAAGCATTCACCGCGCAAGTTGCGATTGCGCTCGAGAACGCCAAGCTGTTCGACGACATCCAGCAAATGAAGAACTACAACGAGTCGATGCTGGAGAGCATGTCCAACGGCGTCATCACCTTTGACGACGAAGGGGCGATCGTCACCTGCAACAAAGCCGGCCTCCGTATCCTGAAGACCCGCGCCGCGGACGTTCTCGGCAAGACTGCCGAGACGTTTTTTGTCGGCGACAATGCTTGGGTTGTCGATCGCCTCGCCAAAGTTCGCGAAGAACAGGAGCAAGACATCTTCGTCGATGCCGAGCTCAAATTCGGTGGCGACACGATTGCGACGAACCTGACAATCCTTCCCCTGGTTGGGGGCGAAGACGAGAAGCTCGGGTTGATGCTGATGGTCGAGGACATCAGTTCCGAAAAGCGGATGAAGTCCACGATGTCGCGCTATATGGACCCCGGCATCGCCGACCGGTTGATGCGGGACGGCGGCGAAGACATCTTAGGCGGCACAAGCCAAAAGGCGACGGTGCTGTTCTCCGATATTCGAGGGTTCACGACGCTGACCGAAGAGCTAGGCGCCCAAGGGACGGTCTCATTTCTCAACGATTACTTCACGATCATGGTCGATTGCATCTCGCGCGAAGAAGGGATGCTGGACAAGTTCATTGGCGATGCGATCATGGCTGCCTTCGGCCTGCCCATCGCCCACGACGACGACGAGGACCGCGCGGTGCGGGCGTCGATCAGCATGATTCGCGATCTCTGGGCATGGAACAAAGAGCGCGAGACGCACGGGTTGCTACCGGTCGATATGGGGATCGGCCTCAACACCGACACCGTCGTGTCAGGTAACATCGGGTCGCCCAAGCGCATGGATTACACGCTGATCGGCGACGGCGTGAACCTTGCCTCGCGACTCGAAAGTGCCTGCAAGGCCTATTCGGCGCGCATTCTCATCAGCGACCATACCTATAAAAAGTTGCGCGGCACCTACCGGATCCGCGATGTCGATATGGTGGTTGTGAAGGGAAAGACGGAGCCCGTTGGGGTCTATGAGGTTCTCGATTATCACACCGACGAGACGTTCCCGAACCTCATGGATGTGGTCAATTACTTCAACGAAGGCATGAAGCACTACCGTGCCGGAACCTGGAACAAGGCTGTCGACAAGTTCCAGGAAGCGCTCAATCGCAACCCGAGCGACCGGCTATCGCAGACTTATATCGACCGTTGTGTGCATCTGAAAGAGAACCCGCCCGGCGACGCCTGGAACGGCGTTTGGGTCATGACGTCGAAATAGTCAGGCGCCCGCCGAACGCTCCAACGCTTCGACGCCGGGAAGCGTTTTTCCTTCGAGCCATTCGAGAAACGCCCCGCCCGCTGCCGACACATAGCTGAACTGTGTGTCGACGCCGGCCATTGCGAGTGCGGCCATGGTGTCGCCGCCGCCAGCTACGCTGAGTAGCTTGCCCGCCTTCGTTAGCGCCGCCGCGTTGCGTGCAACCGCGAGCGTCCCGGTTTCGAATGGCGCGGTTTCGAATGCGCCCAGCGGGCCGTTCCACACCACCGTGCGGCTGCGATCGAGTATTTCCAGAAGTGCAGCGATGGACCGCGGCCCGACATCGAGGATCATGCTGTTTGCGGGCACGCTCCCGATGTCGATGGTCGTTGTCGGTACGTCCGCCTTTAGTGCCGTGGCAACGACGGCATCCACCGGCAAGACGATCTCGCACCCGCTGCGCGCAGCCGCGGCCTCAACGTCGCGGGCCGTCTCGGCCAAATCCGGTTCGCACAGGCTTTTGCCGATGTCGACGCCGCGGGCGTAGAGGAACGTGTTGGCCATCCCGCCACCGATCGCGAGGTGCTGCACTTTCCCAACTAGGTTGGTGAGGGCGCCCAGCTTGGTCGAGACCTTGGATCCGCCGACAATGGCGGTTACCGGACGCTCCGGCGCGTCGAGCGCCCGGTGCAAGGCGTTCAATTCGGCTTGCATCCCCCGACCGGCGGCGCTCGGAAGGAAATGCGTGATCCCCTCGATGGAGGCGTGGGCCCGGTGCGAACAGGAAAACGCTTCGTTGACGTAAATGTCACCCAGTGCAGCGAGCGCCTTGGCGAGATCAGGATCGTTCTTCTCCTCGCCGGCATGGAACCGAAGGTTTTCCATCAAGATAATTTCGCCCGGCTCGAGCTCCGCCACGGCCTCTTGGGCTGCGGGCCCGACGCAGGTGTCCGAGAACGGGATGGGCGGTCGTCCCAGAGCGGTCCCGAGAACCTCCCGAACGCGCCGCAGCGACAGCGCCGCCTCGAACTTCCCCTTCGGCCGGCCGAAGTGCGAGAGCACAACCACCCGGGCGCCACTCGCGAGCAATTCCCGTAACGTCGGTACCAGACGTTCGATCCGGAGGCCGTCGGTCATCGCCAGGTCTTCCATCGGCACGTTGAGGTCGGCGCGGACAAGAACGGTCTTTCCGTCGACGTCGATATCGTCAAGCGTACGAAGGTTTTCCATGGGTTTCTCGGTTTCCGACGGGGCGGCGCGAACCATACCGACTCGCACCAGCCCCTTCAACGCGCCAGCCATCGCGTTTGTGTCGCCAAGAGATAGGACTTTAGGGAACCGTTTGGATCACGGGGTCGACGCGCGCCAGTTCGTCGACCGGAATATGGCAAGCAATCCGGTGTCCGCTGTCGGTCTCGATCACCGGCGGCAGGTGGGTTTCGCAGATTGCGCCGACCTTGCGGTGGCAGCGGGTGTGAAAGGGGCACCCCGAGGGCGGCTTGAGTGCGCTCGGTGGGCTGCCCTCCAGAACGATCCGCTTCTTTTCGTAACGGGTGTCGGCAATCGGCACCGCCGACAGCAGTGCCTCGGTGTAGGGATGATAGGGCGGCGCGAAAACGTCCGCGGTCAGGCCCATCTCCATGATACGCCCTAGATACATGACGACGACGCGGTCGGCGAGGTAGCGTACCACCCCGAGATCGTGGCTAATGAACAGTAACGTCGTGCCGTGTTCGCGTTGAATGTCCATCAGCAGTTCGGTAACCGCCGCCTGAACCGACACGTCGAGCGCCGACACGGGTTCGTCGGCGACCACAAGCGACGGGTCGCCGGCAAAGGCGCGGGCGATCCCGACGCGTTGTTTCTGCCCGCCAGAGAGTTGCCGCGGTTTGCGGTCGGCAAATTCGCCGGGCAGCTTCACAAGGGCGAGGAGCCGTTGAACCCGGCGGGCAACCTCTTCGCGAGTGCCATGCCGAGAGGAGAGGCGGTCGACAACTCGAGCAATCTGCTTGCCCACGGTATGGCTCGGGTTGAGCGTCTCGTTGGGGTCCTGGAAGATCATTTGTAACGAGGCGAGTTGCGCTTTGCTGCGTTTGCGTACCGGCGTCTCCCCGATCGCCTTGCCGTTGAGCACGATTTCGCCGTCGCTTGCCGTTTCCAATCCCATTAGGACCTTGGCAAAGGTCGACTTGCCGCAACCCGACTCGCCCACGATGGCCAGAGTCTCGCCCCGTTGCGCCACCAGGGAAATCGCTTCGTTCGCCTTGACCTCGACGGCACCCCGGCGAGAAATCAACGCCCCGATGCTGCGGTCTTTGATCGTGTAGTACTTTTTCAGGTCGGTAACCCGCAGCACTTCCATCGTGACGTCACGGGCCGATGCTGCGGGACCTTGCCGGGTGCCGTCGTCTGCGTCGAAGTCTATCTCTGACCATTGCGTGCAGCGCACGCGGTGCCCGCCGCCGTCGTCGGTTAAGGTCACCGGCCCGGTATCGCACCGGCCGGGTGCAAAATAGTCGCAGCGCGGCGCGAAGTTGCAGCCCACCGGACGTTCGTTCGGCAACGGCAACTGGCCGCGAATCGGCGCCAGCGGTTTTGACGCCTTGTCGGTGTCGGGTAGCGGGATACAGTCGAACAATCCCTTGGTGTAGGGATGGCGGGGTGCGTCGAATAATGTCCCGACGCTCGCTTCCTCGACGACCTCGCCGGAATACATCACGTTCACGCGCGAGCACGTTTCCAGCACGAGGCCGAGGTTGTGTGAGATGTACAGCATCCCGGTCCGGTGTTTCGCTGCGAGCGAGCCGATCAGATCGACGATGCCGGCCTCAACCGTCACGTCGAGGGCCGTGGTAGGCTCGTCCAAGAGCAGCAACGACGGTCGCGCCAGAAGCGCCATCGCAATCACCACCCGTTGCTGTTGGCCGCCCGAGATTTGATGAGGGTAGGACGCAGCAACCCGCGCCGGGTCGGGGAGCCCAACATCTTCCAAGGCCGCCATGCTCTGGTCGTAGGCGTCTGAGCGCGACGCTCCACCATGGTAGATCGGGACTTCCAGCAGTTGGTCGCCGACGGTCATACTCGGGTTCAGCGCCGACATGGGTTCTTGGTACACCATCGCTATTTCGCCGCCACGTAGCGCGCGCAATTCGTGCGGCGGTAGTGTCGTGATGTCGCGGCCCTTGAACAGAATTTGGCCGCCAACGATGGCGCCGCTTCGTCCGAGATACCGCATGATTGCCAGGGCGACCGTCGATTTGCCGCAACCCGATTCGCCCACGAGCGCAATAGCTTCGCCGGTTTCCAGGCGCAGCGAAAAGTCGATGACCGCTGGGATCTCGCCCGCCCGTCCGAAATAGGAAATCGATAGATTCCGAATATCGAGAAGCGGCGCGGCGGACGGGTCCGGGGCGTCCACTAGCGCTCGTTCAGTCATGGAGAGAAACCTCCCTGATCCCGTCCGCCAAGAGGTTGAAGCCGAGGACCAGCGATGAAATAGCGATGCACGGAATAATGGTCATATGTGGAAAAGCGAGGGCGAGGGCGCGCGCCTCGTTGATCATGCCGCCCCAGTCCGGGTCGGGCGGCGGCAGACCGAGGCCGAGGAACCCGAGTACGCCAATGGTGATGATCACGTAGCCGATACGCAAACAACCGTCGACGATCAGCGGCCCGCGGGCGTTAGGCAGAATTTCGATCAGCATGATGTACCAGGGACTCTCGCCGCGCGTCTGGGCGGCGGCGACGTAGTTCCGGGTACGTAGATCGAGAACTAAACCGCGGACGATGCGCATGACGCCCGGCGCGCTGGCAAAGGTCACGGCAATGACAATGTTGATCCCGGATGCGCCGATGGTCGCGATGATGAGGATGTAAAGAACCAGCACCGGGAAGGACAGAATGATATCGCTGATGCGCGACAGAACATCGTCGATCCATCCGCCGAAATAGCCAGCTGCTAGGCCCATCGCGATGCCGACGACATACGCGCTCGCGGTTGCCAAGGGTGCAAAGAATAGAACGGTTCGGGCACCCCACATGATGCGGCTGAGGATGTCGCGGCCGAGCTGATCGGTCCCCAACAGGAAAATGCCGCCGTTGGGCGCCGCCGTGAAGGGGACGGCAAAGGGCTGGATCTGTGCGTTGGGTGGAAAGGGCGCGATCAGCGGCGCCAACAGGGCGACGACGATCCAAAATCCGACCAGGCCGCATCCGGCGATCGCGATCTTGCTTTCACGCAATAGGGCGAGCGAGCGAAGCCCTTTGATGAAGGCGCGGCCGGCCGCGCTCGAATCGAACGCCGAAGGTGTGTCGTGCGCGCTCATGCGAGCCGGATCCGCGGGTTGAGGTAGGTGTAGCCGATGTCGGCAAGGGTCTGGGTGGTTACCGCGACAAATACAGCCACCATCGTGCAAGCTTCGATCAAGAAAATGTCTTGATTCAGAGATGCCTCCAATAGGAGGCCGCCGAAGCCCTTATAGGCAAAGAAAAATTCGACGACGATTACGCCTGATAGCAGCCAGTTCACCTGCAACATGATCACGGTGAACGGGGCGATAAGGGCATTGCGCAGCGCGTGGCGAAAAACGACCCGTCGAAACGGCAACCCTTTCAAGACGGCCGTGCGAATGTAAGGTGTGGTCATCACTTCGGCCATCGACGCGCGAGTCATGCGGGTCACATAGCCTACGTCGTACAGGACGAGCACCATGACGGGCAGAAAAAGCTGGAGCGGGTCGAATCCATCTGTCATCCCCGACGTGCCCGGCAATAGGCCGAGCGAAAAAACGAACAACGCCGAAAGAAAAACGGCGCTGGCAAATTCCGGTACCGACGTCGTGATGATGCTGGTGATCGAAATCGCCCGGTCCAACGCCGAACCCTCGCGCATCCCGGCCAAGACCCCAAGGGTTAACGACAGAGGCACCAGGATGGCGAACGTCCAGAACGCGAGGATTGCGGTGTTCCATAGCCGCGGCCACAGAACATCGGCCACCGGCGTTTTGAAGCGGATGGACTCGCCGAAATCGCCGGTCACCATGCCGCCAAGCCAACTGAGGTAGCGGGTCCAGAGCGGTTCGAGATAGCCGTTTGCTTCAAGCCAAAGTTGGCGCTGTTCCTCCGACGAGTACGGCCCCAGCACCTTCGTCGCGACGTTGCCCGGCTGAAATTCTAGGAGGACGAACAGCAACAACGACACGATCAGCATCGTGAGGATCATGAGTCCCAGTCGCTTGGTCACGAAGAACAGCATGGGTGCCCGATAATGTCGTTGTTGTGTTGAAAAAATCGGGCCGGTTCAGCAGGTGCGCCAAACCGGCCCAAAAGGGTTTCTGGTCGTTCGGAGTTTAGGCGAGCCAGACCTTGTTGTAGTGGTGTTCGAACGCCACGTGGGCGTAGATCCCTTTGACGCGGTTTGTTCGAGATACGAATACCGAGCGCCAGAACGTCTGGGCGATCACGGCGTCGTCGCGTAGGACCTGCTGGATCTTGGCCATCACTTTGCGGCGCTCGCCGACATCCACCAAACCGCCCGCTTCATCGAGCAATCGGTCGAACTCCGGATTGTTGTAGGACGTTTCGTTCCATGCCACGCCCGAGCGATAGGCGAGGTTGAGAACCTGTACCCCAAGCGCGCGGTGAGTCCACGACGTGAATCCAAATGGCGTCGATAGCCAGCGGTCCCAGTAGGTACCGCCGGGCATAATGTTGATTTCGAGGTCGATCCCTGCAGGTTTGACCATTTCGGCAATGGCTTTACAGGTGTTTTGTTCCCAGGTCGGGTTGGCCACGCAATCGATGCGGAGCTTTAGGCCGTTGGGGTGCCCGGCTTCCGCGAGGAGTCGCTTTGCCTTGGCGTAATCCTGCTTAAGCGGGGGGAGTTCTGCGTGTTCAGGGTGAATCGGGGCAACGTGATCGTCGAAGCCGACAGCGCCCAGTCCGCTATAGACCACATCGAGGATACGCGATCTGTCGAGGCAGGCCTGAACGGCCTGTCGAACCTTGACGTTGTCGAATGGCGCTTCGGTCACCTTCATGCGGGCAACGCCGGCCTGCGCGGTGACTGCCTGCATCACCTCGACATTCGGTAGGCTGCGCATGGTCGGGACTTGCTCGACACTGGTTTGATAATTGGTGTCGACCTGGCCCGAAGCGAAGGCGGCGATCTCCGCCGCGGGATCGTCGCCGTTGTCGATGTAGGTGACCTGATCGAGGTAGACGTCGCCCGACCAGTGCTTGCCTGCGCGTTTCTTGAGCACAGCGACCTCGCCGACGCCAAACCTATCCAAGGCGAAGGCGCCGGTGCCGATCGCGCTTTTCGACCAGTCGCCGCCGGCAAAGCTTCGGTGCGCGATCAAGGCCGGGTAATCAGCCATCGATTCCGGCAGAGAGAGGTCGGGGCGGGCCAGGTGGAAGCGGACCGTGTGGTCGTCCACCCGCTCCAGTGCGCCAGACGCCATGCGGGTCGACATCATCGCTTTGCCGTCGTCGTCTTTCTTGCCCGTATCGACCGTTTCGGTCATCGAGCTGAAGCGGCCTTGGTTCGACGAACCAGTCGCGGGGTCGAGCCATCGTTCGAAATTGGCGATCACGTCGTCGGCGCCAAATGTGTCGCCGTTCGACCACTTCACGCCCTTGCGTAGGTTGAATGTCCAGGTCTTCAAATCGTCCGACGCGGTCCAGCTTTCAGCAAGGTGTGGCCGGGCAACGTTGTTCTTATCGATTTGTACCAGCGGTTCGATGACGTGACGCGCGACGTCGCCTTTTTCACCCCAATCGAATATCGCGGGGTCGGATACTTCTTTCACATTCATCGAGACGCGAAGATTGCCGCCGAATTTCGGGTTTTCCTGCGCATGGGCGGGACGCGGGGTCGCGCCAGCCAATGCATAGGCCGCCGTCGCGGAAACGCCAAGAACCGCCGCGCTTTGTACGAATTCCCGGCGGCTGATCCCACCTTTCTGAGCTGATCGACCAGTTCTGGAATGAGCGGATGGGTGGTCTTGTCGTCCTTCATGGCGTCGTGTCCTCCGGTGGCAATTGAGGTTGTTACAAGGGGATTCCCAAGGTTAGGAGTCATTTTTTCTATGTAAGTATTTAGTATCCAAAAGTATTCGATCGTTAGTCCTTTGGGTCTCTAAATAAAAAAATGACAGCACCAGCCGTTACTTAAAATATTAAGTCGACGTCTGGATTACAGTTGATCTAACGGGGATTATTCCGATGACTCGACGATGAGTCAAATCAGCACGAAAATCGTTTGGTGATTTTGCCGCGGTCGAATGGTGATTTTGAATGGCCGTGGCCTCGGCCCGCGGTCATCGGCGGCGGGCGACTCTACTTCGACGTCGCCACGAATACGCCGTCCCAGTCTTCCCCTGGTGGCGCGGCGCGATATGCCGCAATCCGCTCTTCGTAGAGGTCATAAAGTTCATCCAGGCCGCCTAACCCATGGGCTTCGCCATTCGTGCGTCGGGCGAGGTCGCGGCAGGTTGCGATTTGTTGCATCGCGCGGTCCCATTGCTGACCGCGATAGGCCGCGATCATGGCGTCGTGCTCGCGTTCGAGATGTTGAAACGGTTCGGTCGCTTTCTCGGCCGAGTCGCCGCGTAGGCCGTAGATCAGCACCGGCTCGGTTTTGCCCTTGACCGCGATCAGGTCGAGTTCGATCGACGCGTATTCGGGGGCCGCTTTGCGTGTTTCGACACCGATCACCACGCCCACGCCGTAGTTCTTCGATTGACCTTCGAGGCGTGCCGCCAAGTTCACCGCATCGCCCAACACCGAATAGTCGAAGCGTTTGTCAGACCCCATGTTGCCGACGCAGCATTCGCCGGTGTTCAAGCCGATGCCGATATTGATGGGGTAGTGCGGCCGGGACTCGCTCTCGGCTTCCTGTTTCAGTTTGTCGTTGAGCCCATGAAGCGCATTGAACATTGCCAGAGCGGAGTCGCACCCATGCGCCGCGTGTGCCGAATCGTCCAGTGGGGCGTTCCAGAACGCCATGATGCAATCGCCCATGTACTTGTCGATCGTTCCCCGGCGGTCGAGGATCATGTCGGTCATCGGCGTGAGAAATCGGTTGATAAGCTTGGTCAATCCGGTCGGATTGGTCTTGAACTGCTCCGAGATCGTCGTGAATCCACGGATGTCGCAAAACAGCAACGTCATGTCGCGCATTTCACCGCCTAGAACGAGTCGTTCCGGTTGTTCGGCGAGTTGCTCGACCAGCGCCGGCGAAAGGTATTGGCTGAACGCGCCGCGTACTTGCCGTTTCTCCGCCTCGGTCTTGAGGAAGTTGAGAAGCGTACTCGACATGTAGACAAGGACGACGACCGACGACGCATAGATCGGGTCCAAGAGCCACAGTTCTTCGCGATACAGGTACCACGAAGCCGCCACGGCAACCCCAATCCCCAGGGCGCCCACGATCGCACTCCACAGCGCGCCAAGGCGGGGCAAGATCACAACCAGGAGCAGGCCGAGCAAGATCATATAGAAGTACTCGCCACCCTCCGCCCAGTCCGGGCGTTGCAGATAGTGCCCAAGGAGCATTTGTTCGACCGCTTGGACGTGGACCTCGACGCCGGGCGCCGCAGCGGTGAGCGGTGTGGCCCGGATGTCGAAGAGGCCGGCGGCCGATGTGCCGATGAACACGATCTGTCCTTCGACGCTCGCCGGATCGAAGTCGGCACTAAAAACCTTCCACGCCGGAATACGACGTTCGGGCACTTGCTTGGTGAAGTGCACCCACATGCGGCCCTGCGGTCCTGTGGGGACCTCGATCCGTCCGATTTTGACCGCCGTGAGGCCGAGTTTCACGCCGCCATAGCCGACTTCGCCGCTTGCCCCGGCAGACTTGATAATGTAGCCGGGTGCACCTTGCACGACGCGGATGACCTCGGCGCTGAGCGACGGATAGGGCCTGTCCTGCCCCTCGAGCCGCAGGAACAGCGGGACCCGGCGAACGATCCCGTCGCGCTCTGCAATCAGGTTGAAACTGCCGTTACCCGTCGCATTCTCGGACAGCGCGTCGAGGGTCGCCACCGCGCCGCGGAAACCGAACAGGTGATTGAGCGGATTGTCGCCGCCGTAAGAGACCGAGCCTTTGTGGACCGGAGCGCGCGGCAGGCTAGGGTCGCCGGTCAAGACGAAGCCGGTGATGACCGGGGTCTGCGCAATTACGTCAGCCAGGATCGCATCGTGGTCGGGTAGCGAGTCGATATTTGCCTTGAGGGCTTCGACCTCGCGAGTCAGGGGCCATAGGTCGATGATGTATTGCGGCGAGGTTCGATCCGGTTCGGCGAATACGATATCGAAAGCAATAGCGGCCGCCCCTGCATTGGCGAGTTGCGCAACGAGTTGCGCGACGAAGGTCCGCGGCCACGGCCACTGCCCGATTCGTTCCAGCGACTCGTCGTCAAGGTCGACATACTTGACGGGGACGGGCACATACTCCCGCGGCGCGAGCCGCTGGTAAACGTCGAAGACACGCATCCGAAGTTCCTCGACTTGCGGCACGGCGGCGCGAACGACGACCGCTGCTAAGATCATCGCAAGCGGGATCAGGATGTGGTGCGCGCGCCGGAGACGTCTCAGCATAGGGCCATGGGGTCCGTCGTGTTGTTTCGGCAAGCCTACGCGCTATGCGGCGCGCGCTCTAGGCATCGACGAATTCGCGCCAGATTTTATCTAGCCCTTGGTGATTGCGCACAAAGATGTCGATAAGGCCGGGGTCGAAATGGCCCGCCGGATCAAGCCGCTTGTCGCCGTTAACGATCACTTCGACCGCGCGGTCGTGGGAGTAGGCGGGCTTGTAGGAGCGTTTGGCACGCAACGCATCGTAGGTGTCGGCCAGCGCGACGATCCGCGCTGAAATCGGAATCTCTTCGCCCTTCACCCCATGCGGGTATCCCGAACCGTCCCACTTTTCGTGATGGAAGAGGGCGATCTCTGCGGCCAGCTTCAATCGGTGAGAATGCGAGAGGATCTGGAAACCGAAGATCGGATGCTGATCCATCTGGCTACGTTCCTCGGGCGTCAGTTCGCCGCCTTTATTGAGGATTCCTTGGTCGACGCTGAGTTTGCCGACGTCGTGAAGCTGGGCGGAGTATCGTATCTCGTCGCAAAATTCCTTGGCCATCCCCAAGCGCTGCGCCAGGAAGTAGGCGTATTCATTGACACGGACAATATGATTGCCAGTACCCTCATCGTGGATTTCGGCGGCGCGGGCCAGCAAACTGATCGAAAGCTTGAAAGCGTCCTCGGTTTCGGCCTGAAGCTGGCCGATCCGTTCACGCTGCCGCGCGAGCGTCCGGTTGCGCTGGCGTAGTTTGGCGTTTTTTTCTTCGATCTGTTCAAGATTGTCGGTGCGTTCAACATAGCCGGAGATCACTGCAGCAACTTCCATCAGTCCTGCAATGGCTTCGTCCGAAAAAGCTTCTTCGTTGGGTTTCGCGTCGCGTTGCATCGTCAATTCGATAACGGCGACGACGCGGCCTTGGAAGGTCTTGATCGGGAAGCACGCCAACGGCCCGACATCGAACCCCGGCGCTTCAAGGGCAGGGTTGAAGCTGTAGGGGCGGGCTAGCGGTACCTTGCCGACGTCGCCCAATCGGACTACATCGCCCGAACCGGCAACGTAGCCCGCGATCGTCGCAGCATTGAGCGGGATGAGGTCGTTCTGCGTTGCGCGCAACGCGGCGAGCGCATTTTGCCGCGCGATCGGTGCTAGGACCCGTTCGCGACCGCGCCGGCGCACAATGTAGGCGGTGCCTGCGTCGGCACCCGTCATTTCTCGGCATTTGCCGAGAAAGCGGTCGAGAAGCTGGCTCACGTTGCGGGGCGCGTCCTGTTCGACGTGCGCTAGTAGTTCAAGAACAAGACTCATGACTTCGGAGCGGTTGGTTCGGTTGTCATATCGGTCACAATACGCGCGACTATTGGACCTTCGCAATTGGGCCCACGGCGTCCGCCCGCGGCACTACACGTTTGTTCGTGCCAGTATGGCGAGGCGAAGTTTCGTTCACGTTAATGCCGCGCCTCGACGATGCGCAGAGCAATAATTTCCGTTCACGCGAGGTACCGCGCACCTGCCATTTGCTATGCCACGCGGCCCAGGATCGCATGTGTCGCACAAAAGAAACTCGGCGAAAAAGTAGCCGACTTGGCTCCATGAACTTGTTGACGCTAGGTCAAGGTCGCTGCCGTATTTTCGGTCTTGCGCTTGGTGACCCGACGCGATGTCGTTAAGGTTAATCCAAGTCGATAGGAAGAAATGGTCCGGTCGTTTCGCGGTCGGCCTGCCTATCGATACGAAACATCAAGGGAGATGAGACATGAAACCAATAAAGTTCCTAGCCGCCGCGGCGTTGGCGGTCGGCACGATCGGTGCCTCCGCAACGGTCAGTCAAGCGGGGACGCTTGACGACGTGAAGGCCGCAGGCGTTCTCAAATGCGGGATCAACACAGGACTGCCGGGCTTTGCATACACCGATGATGCCGGTAACTGGACCGGTTTTGACGCCGCATTCTGCCGCGCGGTTGCAGCCGCGGTTTTCGGCGACGGCAACAAGGTTCAGTTCGTCAACCTGACCGGTGCCAACCGCTTCCCGGCCTTGGCTTCGGGAGAAATTGATCTCCTGTCGCGTAACACGACGTGGACCTTTTCGCGCGACGTGGATCTCGGCTTCACCTTTGTGGGCGTCAATTACTACGACGGCCAAGGCTTTATCGGCCGCAAGTCGCTTGGCGTAAAAAGCGCCAAGGAACTGGATGGCGCCTCGGTTTGTATCCAAACCGGCACGACGACCGAGTTGAACCTTGCGGACTTCTTCCGGGTCAACAACATCAAGTTTGAGCCGGTGCCGATCGAAACCAACGAAGAAGCCCGTGTCGCCTACCTTGCCGACCGTTGCGACGTTTACACGACCGACGCGTCGGGCCTCGCGGCGACCAAGACCACGTTCGAAGACGCCAATGCCCATATGGTCTTCCCGGAGATCATTTCGAAAGAGCCGCTCGGGCCACTCGTCCGGCAGGGCGACGATCAATGGGCTGACGTGGCGCGCTGGACCCTGAACGTCTTGGTCAATGCCGAAGAGTACGGCGTGACCCAGGCCAACGTCGCGCAGATGGCGGCGGGGAGCGACAACCCGGAGATCAACCGGATGCTGGGTTCCGAAGGCTCACTGGGCGAAATGCTTGGTTTGCAAAAGGACTGGGCGGCGAATGTGATCAAAGCTGTCGGCAACTACGGGGAAATCTTCGATCGGTTCCTCGGTCCGAACACGGCCCTCGGGTTGGAGCGTGGTCAAAACGCGCTCTACACCAAGGGTGGCCTCCTCTACGCGCCACCGATGCGCTAAGAGTGGCTTGCGCGTCGTCCGCTCAGCGGGCGACGCGCAACCTTCACTATGATCTTCCCAACCGCCGTCGTAACCGATGACTGACGTCACCCGGGATACCGGCCTTAAGGTCGGCCGCCTGTGGAGCGACGAACGCGCCCGAAGCGCGCTTTTCCAGATCCTGGTCGTATTGGGCCTCGCCCTGTTGGTGGCGTTCATCGTCGCCAACACGATGGCCAACCTCCAAGCCCGGGGTCTTGAGCCCGGATATGGTTTCCTCGGCGACCCAGCATTCTTCGAGATCAATCAAAAGCTGATCGACTACGCATCGACCTCGACGTTCGGTCGGGCGATGGTTGTCGGCCTCCTCAATACGATCCTTGTCGCCGCCCTTGGGATTGTGACGGCGACGGTGATCGGGTTCGTCGCAGGCGTTCTGCGGTTGTCGAACAATTGGCTGATCGTGCGCTTGATCAGCGTCTACGTCGAGTTCACCCGCAACGTGCCGGTTCTACTGCAGATCGTGTTTTGGTGGTCGATTCTGACGGGCCTGCCAAAGGTTGCCGATAGTCTGTCGATCGGCGGTGCACTCTTTCTCAACAACCGAGGGGTGCGGATGCCCGCGCCGATCCTCGAAAGCGGATTCGGCTGGGTTGTCGTATTTTTCCTGTTGGGCATCGTCGCGGCGGTGGTTATCGGGCGCTGGGCCTACCGACGCCAAATGGCGACAGGCCAAACGTTTCCAACCTTTTGGGTTGGCCTTGGCCTAGCGGTTGTGCCTGCGCTGTTGATATATGTCCTGCTAGGCCAGCCGTTGTCGTGGGATGTCCCGGAGCAAACCCGGTTCAACTTTCGCGGCGGCTTCAATGTGACGCCCGAGCTCGTCGCCCTTTGGTGGGCGCTTGCTACCTATACCGGTGCGTTTATCTCGGAGATCGTACGCGCCGGTATCCTATCGGTCAGTAAGGGGCAAACCGAAGCGGCGCACGCCTTGGGTCTGCGACCCGGCTTGACGATGCGCAAGATCATCATTCCGCAAGCGCTACGCGTCATTATCCCGCCCTTGACCAGCCAGTATCTCAATCTCACCAAGAATTCGTCGCTGGCGATTGCGATCGGCTACCAGGACTTCGTGTCGATCGGGAACACCGTTTTGAACCAAAGCGGCCAAGCGATCGAAGTCGTGAGCCTGTGGATGGTGGTTTACCTCAGCCTCAGCCTGGGGACTTCCGCATTCATGAATTGGTACAACAAACACATCGCCTTGGTGGAACGATGACGGTGCCCTCCTTTTTTCGACAGCCAGACGACATGCTGCCAGAGCGCCCGCCGCCGGTCGCGATGTCGGGCGTTGTTGGTTGGTTGCGGAGCAACTTGTTCTCCGGGTGGGCGAGCACCATCCTGACGCTGGCCAGCCTTTATGCGCTTTGGCTGATCATTCCCGGTTTGTTGGACTGGGCGTATTTCGACGCCGATTTCGCCGGTACAGACAGATTCGCTTGCACCGGCACCGGGGCGTGTTGGGCGTGGTTCGATCAGCGGATCGATCAGTTCCTCTACGGCTTCTATCCGCCCGAACAGACCTGGCGCGTCAACCTGGCGCTTCTCCTCCTCGCACCCGCATTGGCGCCCATTCTGTTCGACAAGATGCCGGGCGCGAAGCGGCTCCGCTGGTTTTCGTTGGCCTATCCGTTCGTCGCCACGATCTTGCTGATCGGCGGATTCGGGCTGGAGCAAGTGCCCACGGCGAAATTCGGCGGCTTCATGCTGAATGTCACTGTCGGCCTCGCCGGAATCGTATTGTCGTTGCCGATCGGTATCGTTTTGGCCTTGGGCCGCCGCTCAAAAATGCCGATCGTGCGGATGCTGTCGGTGGCGTTCATCGAAGTTTTTCGCGGCGTTCCGCTGATCACGCTTCTTTTCGTGGCCGCGATCCTGCTCCCGATCTTTCTGCCGACCTCCTTCAGTCTGGATTTGGTCGTCCGGGTCATCATCGTCGTAACGGCCTTTGCGTCGGCCTATATGGCCGAAGTCATTCGCGGCGGTTTGCAGGCGATCCCCCGGGGCCAATACGAAGCGGCCCAGGCGCTTGGGCTTGGCTATTGGAAGATGATGGGGCTAATCGTTTTGCCCCAGGCACTTAAGATATCCATCCCTGGAATCGTCAACACATTCATCGGGTTGTTCAAAGATACGACGCTGGTGATCGTCATCGGTCTCTTCGACGTGCTCAATATCGGACGCACCATGATCTCCAACCCCGATTGGTTGGGCTTGGCGGTCGAGATGCAGGTCTTCATTTCACTCTTCTTTTTCGTCGTATGTTTCTCCATGTCGCGGTACTCGGTCTATCTCGAGCAACGCCTCGACACGACCAAACGTTAGAGGGCAACCATGTCCACGGATCAAAGCCAGGCCACACAAGACGCGCAGCCGATGATCGAGATCGTCGGCCTCAACAAGTGGTTCGGACCTTTCCATGTCCTGCGTGACATCAACCTCTCGGTTGCGCCGCAGGAACGGATTGTCATCTGCGGCCCGTCGGGCTCGGGTAAGTCGACGCTCATTCGGTGCATCAATCGGTTGGAGGAGCATCAAGAGGGCACCATCAAGGTCGACGGCACCGAACTGACCCATGATCTCAAGAACATCGATGCGATTCGGCGCGAGGTCGGGATGGTCTTTCAGCAGTTCAACCTGTTTCCCCACTTGACGGTTCTGGAGAACTGCACGCTGGGGCCGATCTGGGTCCGCAAGACGCCCAAGCGGGAGGCCGAGAAGGTCGCGATGGAGTTGCTTGAAAGGGTCAAAATCCCGGAGCAGGCCGACAAATACCCTGGCCAGTTGTCGGGCGGACAGCAGCAACGCGTCGCGATCGCCCGTAGTCTGTGTATGCGTCCCAATATCATGCTGTTCGACGAACCGACATCGGCGCTGGACCCGGAGATGATCAAGGAAGTCCTCGACGTCATGGTCGACCTCGCGCAGACCGGCATGACGATGTTGGTTGTTACCCACGAAATGGGATTCGCCGCCCAGGTCGCCGACCGCGTGATCTTCATGGACGCCGGTCAAATCGTCGAGCAGAACACGCCCGACGAATTCTTCAACAACCCGCAATCCGACCGTACCAAACTGTTCCTGAGTCAGATTCTAAGCCACTGATGCGGCCCATCGTTCGGCCGATGGTCGATGCGGATGCGGCGGCCGTGCTGGCGATCTACCAAGCCGGCATCGACGCGGGCGACGCGACCTTTGAATCCAAAGCGCCGGACTGGCCCGACTGGACAGCAGCCCATCACCGACATAGTCGCTTGGTCGCGGATAGTGGCGGCACGGTGATCGGTTGGGCGGCCCTGGCGCCGGTATCGCGCCGCAAGGTCTACTGCGGCGTCGCCGAAGTCAGCATCTACGTCGCCGCAGAACACTTCGGCAAAGGCGTCGGCGGCTTGCTCATGGGTGCTTTGATCGTCAGTGCCGAGCGCGAGGGCGTGTGGACCCTCCAATCATCGATCTTCGAGGAAAACACAGCGAGCGCGCGGCTCCATGCGCGGCACGGCTTCCGCACCGTCGGTCGTCGCGTGCGCGTCGCCCGCATGGGCCATGGCCCCATGCGGGGCCGATGGCGCGATACGATTATCCTAGAACGCCGCAGCGTCAAGGTTGGCAAGACGTGAACGACGGAGGCCGGTGCATCCGTTTGCCGAAAACTGCATTTAGCAGCAAAAGCTATTCGGCAACCTTCAGGTATTCGATCACGTCCTCGATCTCGTCCTCTTTCTTCAACCCGGCAAAGCTCATCTTGGTGCCTTTGACGAAGGCCCGCGGGTTTTCGAGATACTCTTCAAGGTTCTCTTCATTCCATGTGATTCCGGACTCTGCCATCGCCTTCGAGTAGCGGTATCCCTCGGCCGTCGCTGCCTCGCGTCCGATAATCCCGTGCAGATTAGGCCCGACCTTGTGTTTTCCGTCGGCCTCGACCGAATGGCATGCGGCGCATTTGCGGAACACCTTGGCGCCTTTCTCAGCATCGCCGTCGGCCCACGCGCCATTACTCACGACACCAATTGCGACCGCAACGACCAGAAAACTCAAACCTCTAAACATCGGGCAACCTCTTTTTTTTGCGTTGCCGACCATAGAAAACCTGAATTGTAACGGCAACATTGCCGACATGACGATTTCTTCATCCGCCGTGAGGAGGCTAAACTCGAACATCTTCTGCGGGGACGATTTGCGTATGGCGGGCGACGGGACTTGGCTTGAAACCTGGGAGAGCGACGGCCGCCAGGTTATCGCGCCAGTCGGTCGTTGGGCGGTCGGCGGTCTCTTCGCAGTGGAAAAGGAGATCCGCGCAATGGCCGCCGCCTCCGCCGGACCGACCCTAATCGATTTGGCTAAGGTCGAGGTGCTCGACACCGCCGGTGCCTGGACCATCTACCGGACCGCGAGAGACCTTGAGGCTAGGGGCATTGCTGTCGACTTGGTCGGCGTGAACGACGCCCAAGCGGCGATGATCGAAGCCGTGCGCGCGGCCGAGACCGAAGTCGAGCCCGACGAACCTACCGGCAATTCCTTCGTCAACATGGTGGAACACGTTGGCAGGAGCGCCGTCGATATCGGGCGCGAGACGGCCGACCTGTTGGGCTTTTTCGGCTTGATCTTGACCACCGCGGCGCGCGCCCTTACGCGCCCGCACAAGCTCCGCACGACCTCGCTCTTTTACCATATGGAAGAAGTCGGTCTGAATGCTATCCCGATCGTCGGCCTGATGGCCTTTTTGATCGGCATCGTGCTCGCGTTCCAAGGCGCCAGCCAACTACAGCGGTTCGGTGCCGAAGTCTTCGTCGTCAACCTCGTCGCGGTTTCGGTGTTGCGCGAGATCGGCGTCTTGATGACGGCGATCATCGTCGCCGGCCGGTCGGGCAGCGCCTTCACCGCTCAGATCGGGTCCATGAAGGTGAACGAAGAGGTCGACGCGATGCAGACGCTGGGACTCGACCCGATCGAGGTTCTCGTACTGCCGCGGTTGTTTGCCCTGGTCCTTACGCTCCCATTGCTGGCATTCTTCGCCGATATCATGGGCCTAGTAGGCGGCGGCCTCATGGCCTGGATTGCCCTCGATATTTCGCCGGCGACGTTCATCGAGCGCCTGCGTGATGCCGTTAGTATGTGGTCGTTCTGGGTTGGCATTCTCAAGGCGCCGTTCTTCGCGTTCATGATCGCGATGATCGGGTGCTACGAAGGTTTCCAAGTCACCGGCAGCGCCACCAGCGTGGGCCAGCGCACGACGCGTGCGGTCGTCGAAGCGATATTCCTGGTGATCGTGATTGACGCGGCGTTTTCCATCTTTTTCCAAGTGGTCGGTATCTGATGGCCGGGCAAGACAGCGACATCGCCATCCGAATACGCGGACTGCGAACGGAGTTTGGAACGCAGGTTATTCACAACGACCTCGATTTAGATGTGCGCCGCGGCGAGGTCATTGGCGTCGTCGGCGGATCGGGGACGGGTAAGTCTGTCCTGCTCAGAACCATTGTTGGGCTCAACAAACCGACTGCCGGGTCTATCGAGGTATTGGACCGACCGGTCACCGGCGCGTCGCGCGAGGAGATGCTGGAATTAGAAAAACGATGGGGGGTTCTATTCCAGGACGGCGCGTTGTTCAGCTCGTTGACGGTCGAAGAGAACATAGAGGTGCCGCTTAAGGAGCACACCGCGATGGCCCACGACTTCCGCAAAGAGGTCGCGGCGCTCAAGCTGCGCATGGTCGGTTTGCCGATGACTGCGTGCCACAAGTTTCCGTCCCAGCTCTCCGGCGGTATGCGCAAACGCGCAGGGCTGGCACGTGCGCTCGCGCTGGATCCCGATATTCTCTTTCTCGACGAACCGACGGCGGGCCTCGACCCGATCGGCGCCGCCGCCTTCGACCAGTTGATTCGGCGATTGCAGCAGTCGTTGGGACTGACCGTGTTCATGGTTACCCACGATCTGGACAGCCTCAATGCAATTTGCGACCGTATCGCCGTCCTTGCCGACCACCGGGTGTCCGTGATTGGACCGATGGATGACATGCTGAGAAGCGATCACCCTTGGGTGCGTGAGTATTTTCATGGCCCGCGCGCCAGGGCCGCGCTGGGATAGACGGGGAGTCGACGTGGAAAATAGAGCGAACTATATCCTGGTCGGCTCGTTTGTCCTTTTGATCGTGCTAGGCCTGTTCGGGTTTGTGATTTGGTTGGCCAAGCTCGAAGTCGACCGTGAATTCGCGCGCTACACCATCTATTTCGACGGGTCGGTCTCGGGCCTTAGTACTGCGAGCAGCGTTCTCTATAACGGGATACCGGTCGGCACTGTCGACTCGATCCGGATCGACCCGCAAAACCCGCAACGGGTCCGCGTCGTGGTCGACATCGCGACCGATACGCCGGTCAAGAAGGATTCGGTCGCCGAACTACAGGCCCAAGGCATCACAGGCGTTTCGTTGGTCGCGCTGACCGGCGGCAGCGCGACAAGTCCGGCCCTAACCGAGGTGCCTCCCGGCGAGCGCTACCCGGTGATCGATTCGCGCCCCTCCCAGTTTCAGCGCCTGTTTCAGGGTGCGCCCGATCTGATCGCGCGCGGCGTTGAGCTGCTGGAGCAAACCAAACGGCTGGTCAACGACGATAACATCAAAGCGCTATCGGCGATCATCGGGGACGTTCAGACCTTGTCGGGCGAACTTGCGGGCCGTGCTGGCGATCTGGGCAGCATTCTTGGTAACGTCCAAGAAACGTCCGACGAAATGAAAAAGGCGGCCGTGTCCCTCAATACTCTCGTCCAGACGCTCGATGCGCGCGTTGACACCTTGTCGGAGAGCGCGGACGCGACCTTGGCGGTTCTGCGCGGCGCGGTGACGACTGCCGACGGCGTGGTCGAAAACGACCTGCGCGGTCTCATACAGGAGCTCCGCGCCACCGCAACGTCGGTGACCCAGGTTTCGGACGGTCTGAACGTCATTGTCGAGGAGACGAGGCAACCGATCGCCGACTTTTCGGCCGAGGGACTTTACGAGTTCTCCGGCCTGATCGCCGACATGCGTGCCCTCATGGGCGACCTGTCGCGGCTTACCACGGCCATCGAGTCCGATCCGGCACAATTCCTATTTGGCGACGCGCAGCGGGGGTTTGAAACGCAATGACCTGGCTTGGCAATGACAGGCGGCGGTTCGCGCCATCGCTGGTTCTTCTCGTCGGCCTGCTGGCCGGTTGCGGTGTGTTGCCGGGCGGCGGTCCGCCGGCCGACATGTTCACGCTGACACCCAAGAACACCTTCGATACCGGCCTGCCGGCGGCCGACTGGCAGCTCGTTGTAGAAGAGCCCAGCGCAGCCGGTGGGTTACAGGTGCAGAACATCGCGCTTCGAACCCGGGCGATTGAACTCCAATACTTCGCCGGCGCGCGCTGGACCGAGCGTGCGCCGCGCATGGTGCAGACGCTCCTCGTCGAATCCTTCGAAAACAGCGGCAAGATCGTCGCGGTCGGCCGCCAGACCATCGGGTTGCGCTCGGATTTCAATCTCAAGACCGAACTTCGCGAATTTCAAGCCGAGTACACCAAACCCAACTTGCCGCCCACGGTCCATGTTCGGTTGAGCGCGCGGCTCATTAAACAGCCCCGCCGCGAGATAATCGCTTCCGAGAATTTCGATGCAAGGGTCGTGGCCGAAAGCACGGCGATGGAGGACGTCATCCTCGCGTTCGACGATGCGCTGGGGAAGGTGATCCGCAAAACCGTCGAGTGGAGCTTGACGAGCGGCGCGGCCGCGCGCCGCGTCCGCTAGCGGCCGTCTACTCGGCCGCTTCGCGCGCGTTGCCCCGCGGGTCTTGAAAATCCAAGGCCCGGACCGCGTCAGCCATCGCGCGGTAGTGGTCTCTGCGATCGCCGCCCGCCTGCGGGTATTTTAGCGCACTATGGCTTAGGCCGAGGGTCAACAGCATTTCCGTGGCCTTGTAGCCCGTGGCCAGCGGATTGAGCACAGGCGCGCTGACGCGAGCGGCAATACCGGCGGCAGCGGGAGACATGCAGGTGCATCCCAGCATGATGGTGTCAGCATGGTCTTCGGCAATGGCGCGTTCGCACTCGCGGACGATGCGGTCCTGCTGAGTGATTTCGCCCGACCGCATGTCGGTCACGAAGTTTTCGTCCTCGCTGAGGGTGTCGAGTTCGTCGTCCGCGCTAACGCAGCGGATCGACACGCAGCGATCCTCCATGCGGTAGAGCTGAAGTAGCCCGTGGTAGATGAACAGCAATTGTGGCGGCCAAATCGTGACGATGGAAAATTTGCTGCCGAGCTGGCTGGCGGCGTGCATGGTCGCCTGTCCGGCACCGACGACGGGGATGCGTACCGCCGACCGGAGGGCACTCAAGCCATAGTCGCCGACAGTATTGATAAAGATCGCGTCGAACCCTTCGGCCTCGGCACGCAGACCGGTTTCGATATTGGCGACCTCGCTCATGTTCCGGTTGATTTCATTGACCGGAAAGGCGGGCAAACGCGTTTCGATCAAGAGCGGATCGAAGTCCGGCCCCTTGATATCGAGAATTTCCTGCGGCGGTTTTTGGTCCCCGGTGCGGCGAAATCCGGTTCCGATAACGGCGATCTTTTTCATCGTGCGACTCCCCAATGGTGGGGCCTGCTCAGCAGGCGTAGCGAGTATTTGGCTATACGCTAAGCCCGTTTAGGCGTTTGGCCAAGTCTTCGAGCAGCTCCAGATTCTCGATCCGGGACACCCAGTCCTTGGGAATAGCCTTGACGCCCAAGTAACTCCCGCACAAGGCGCCAGCCATCGAGCCAAGCGTGTCGCGATCGCCGCCCTGGAGGATCGCGCCGAACAGGCAATCCTCGTACGAGTTCATGCGGCGCAAAAAGGCATACAGCGAGAAAGGCAGGGACTCCGTGACGGTTTGCGATAGACGGAGCGTTTCGGCGGCTTTTTTCGGTGGCGTCTTGCTGGCGATCAGTTCCACAACCTGAACCAGTTTGAGGCGCATTTCCTTGGTCTGCGCAAAGCGGACGATGCCCGTACAAAACTCGGCAAAGGGAAATTTCGCCTTCGGGTCGAGGTTCGCGAGCTGGGCCACGGCCCAGGCCATTATTGCGGCGCCGTCAATTCCGACCGCGTGCGTATGGGTAATTCGCGCCGATTGTTCGGCACTTTCACGCAGGTTGTCCGAGTTGCGAAAAAGGACGCCAAGGGGCGCGATACGCATCGCGGCACCGTTGCCAAAAGACCCTTCGCCGTCATGGAGCCGCGCGGCAGCCTCGGAAAAGGGCATGTCGTGGCGTTTTGCTGTCGCGAAGATCGCCGGAACGCTCTTGGAATAGTCGCGCCACGGCTCTTTGCCGTAATTGCGCTGAAAAATCCGCCCTATTTCATCCTCGTTGACCGCGCCGCCCGACAGCGTCAACGCCTCGGCGAGGCCGATCGACATTGCCGTGTCGTCGGTATAGCGCAGCACATCGCCTTCACTGATCCAGTCGGTCAGCGAATCCAGGTCCCCATGGACCGATGCGAGCTCGCCAATAGCATCCCCAACCGCGCCGCCGAGCAATGCGCCGCGAAACTTGTCCAGTGTAGAGACCGGCAACCGTCTCCCCTATCCGCCAGATCTGGCGTTACTGTTACAGGAGAAAGTTCGGGACAGCCAGTATTGCGGCGATCTTCCCGGTATTGCAGCGATCTTCATTGTCGTGGGTTGCGGCCATGGTCTAGGCTCCATGCCATGGTGGGGAACGGGAAAACGGCGGGGCGGCCAAAGCCCTCGGAGGCGCAACGGCGCTATCTCAAGCGCGGCCTGAAGGAGCCGGGCGGCAAGCTGCCGATCTTCGATCGCTCCGGCCAGCAGATCAGCGCCAAGACGATCAAGTTCTGCATTGAGCAGGGTTGGGCGGAGCCCTGGTTCGACAACCCGATCAAACCGGACTGGCTCGTATGCCGCCTCACCGAGCGTGGCCGCGATCTATTGTCGGGGCCGTCCTAGCGGACACCGATCGAGGCGGTTTACGGAGTTTGTTAATAGATCGCGCTATAAAACGCCGGTAACTACCGAATTTAACTCGCAAAATGGCGTGATTGGGGGCAACATCTATTGATGTGCCAGGAATTGATGGGCCGACGCGCGCGGGTGCCAGCCTTTGCGCTTTGTCGCGCGCCGAAGAGAACCGCTAGTAGATGAGCTTTAAGATCAAGTTTTGGGGCGTACGCGGGAGCATCGCCTGCCCGTCGCCGCGGCACGTCGCCTTCGGCGGTAACACAAGCTGCATCGAAGTCGCGGTCAACGGCAATCGTCTGATCCTCGATGCAGGCACCGGCATTCGCAATCTCGGTCATTGGCTCCAGCGCAAGGGCATCACGTCGGCCCGCCTGTTGATGTCCCACACGCATTGGGACCACATCAACGGTTTTCCGTTTTTCTCACCCGCCTTTTCGAAGGGCAACGAATTCGTCGTGATGGCCGGTCACTTGGTAGAGCAGGGCGGAATCGAAAAGATCCTGGCCGGCACGATGGCCCAGCCAACCTTCCCGGTTCCGCTGGAGATGATGGGAGCGAGTATGGCGTTCGAGGACTTCAACGCCGGCGACACGTTCACGCTATTCGATGAAGTGACGGTCCGCACGTCGCCGCTCAACCACCCGAACGGGGCGACGGGTTATCGCATCGAACATGGCGGCAAGGCGATGTGCTACGTCACCGACACCGAACATGTCGTCGGATCGTTGGACCAGAACATCCTAGGACTAATCGAAGGGGCTGATCTGGTTGTTTACGACTGCACCTATACCGACAAAGAGTTTCCCGGTCGCATCGGCTGGGGACACTCGACTTGGCAGGAAGGTGTGCGTCTTTGCCAGGCAGCAAACGTCAAGACGTTAGCGATATTTCATCACGACCCGGACCATGAGGACGGCTTTATGGAACAGGTCGAGACCGAGGCCCGTCAGATGTGGGGCGGCGCGATCGTGGCGCGCGAGAACATGCGCTTCAATCTGCTCTAAACGGCGCGTTGCGAAGCCGTCCGTTCCACCTATACTTTCGGTGCGATTTCTGTGGCGTGACGGCGTTGGGAGGCGTGCGCAATGACCATTAGCGTGGCCATTATTGGCACCGGGCCGGCCGGTTTCTATACCGCCGACGCCCTCATCAAGAAAGGCGTGGACTGTACGATCGACTTGATCGACCGTCTGCCAACACCCTATGGGTTGATCCGCTTCGGCGTCGCGCCCGACCACCAAACGACGAAAAAGGTTTCGCGCGCCTTCGAGAAAACGGCGATCGCGGAGCACTGCAACTTCTTTGGCAACGTCGAAGTCGGCCGCGACATCACGTTGGCCGAGTTGCGCGGGATGTACGATGCCGTAGTCCTGGCGGTCGGTGCAGGGCACGATCGCCTCGCCGGCATACCCGGCGAGGACAAGAAAGGTGTGATCGGTTCGGCGACCTTCGTCGGCTGGTACAACGCCCATCCCGACCTGCGTCATCTCCAACCGGACATCAACACCAAAAGCGTGGCGATTATCGGCCAGGGCAACGTCGCGATCGATATCGCGCGAGTTCTGGTCAAGACCCGAGAAGAGATGGCAGAATCCGACCTGCCCGAATATGCCGCGGCGGCGATCGAAGCCTCGCCGATCACCGATGTGTACATGTTCGGGCGGCGCGGTCCGATCGAAGCGAAGTTCACAAATGTCGAGTTGCGCGAAATGGGCGAGTTGAAGGAAGCCGTCCCTTTGGTCGACCCGGCGCAATTGCCCGACGAGGTCGGCGACTTGGACAATCCGCGCGACCAACGGCTCAAGGAAAAGAACCTCTCGACCTTGAAAGAGTTCACCCGTTTCAAGCCGGGCGACGCACCGCGTCATGTCCACTTTGCGTTCTACGCCAATCCGGTTGAGATATTGGGCGGCACCCATGTTGAAGGCCTACGATTGGAAAAGACGGCCGTCGTCGATGGCCGCGCCGTTGGCACCGGCGAGTTCTTCGAAATTGCCTGCGGTCTCGTCATTCCGGCGGTGGGCTACCGGTCGTTGCCGGTTGCCGATGTCCCGTTCGACGAGGAAAAGGCGACCGTGGTCCACGAAGACGGCAGAGTTGCGCCCGGGGTCTACGCGGTCGGGTGGGTCAAACGGGGGCCCAGCGGGGTCATTTCCACCAACCGGCCCGATGGTGCTACCGCTGCGGAGCATATCGCGGCGGATTGCGGTGCCGGTGGTAAACCGGGCCGGTCGGCGCTGACCCCACTACTTGAAGAGCGAGGCGTGCGGGTCGTGACCTTCGACGACTGGAAGAAAATCGAGTCGGCCGAAATCGATGCGGCGCCGGGTCCGTCGCCGCGCCGCAAGTTTGAGACATTGTCGGAAATGCTCGCGGTGCTGGGGAATTAGCACCTGCATAACCCTAGGTATACTGCGGGTTTTCGCCGGTACTTCTTGATTAGCCACGGGACCGGACTTAAGGTCCGCGACGTCCCTTGAATGGAGAGTGAACATGGCAAGTTCGGCCGCGGTGGCTGAGATCAGCGCACCTCGCGAAGCACGGGAATCCGTGGTCGTTCGCTTTGCTGGCGATTCCGGCGACGGTATGCAGTTGACCGGTGGACAGTTCACCCAAGCGACGGCGCTCGCCGGCAACGATCTGGCGACCTTCCCCGACTTTCCCGCTGAAATTCGCGCGCCGACCGGAACAACCTTTGGGGTGTCGTCGTTTCAGATCAACTTCGGGTCGCGGCGCATCAAAACATCGGGCGACGCGATCGACGTTTTGGTGGCGATGAACCCGGCTGCGCTAAAGGTGGAGCTGCCAAATGTGCGTGAGGGCGGTGTGATCGTCGCCGACGTCGGCAGCTTCAGCGAGCGGAACATCAAGCGGGCCGGCTTCGCGGCCAACCCGCTCGAAGATAAGACCCTCGACGCCTACCGTGTTGTCGAGATCGACGTATCGGCGTTGACCATGGAGGCGGTCAAGGAATCGGGGCTCGGCAAAAAAGACGCGTTGCGCTGCAAGAACTTTTGGACCCTTGGGTTGGTCTATTGGATGTATGGACGCGACCGTAAAGCGACGGTCGATTGGCTTAACGGCAAATTCGCCAAACGGCCGGACCTAGCGGCCGCGAATATCGCCGCGCTGAATGCCGGTCACGCGTTTGGCGAGACTGCCGAACTGGACGACATGCCAAGCTATTCGGTAGCGGCAGCGGAGATCGCGCCGGGCCAATACCGAACGGTTTCGGGCGGCGAGGCGTTGGCCTGGGGACTGGTCGCCGGTGCCAACAAAGCCGGTCTGGAAATCATGTTCGGGTCCTACCCGATCACGCCGGCGTCGCCGCTCCTGCATATTCTGTCTCGACTCAAGCAATTCGGCGTCGTCACCTTTCAGGCCGAGGACGAAATTGCCGCCGTATGTTCGGCGATTGGCGCATCCTTCGCCGGCCATCTTGGTATCACTTCAAGTTCGGGCCCCGGGATCGCGCTGAAAGGCGAGGCCATCGGGTTGGCGATCAGCACGGAGTTGCCGTTGGTTGTCGTCAACTCGCAGCGGGCCGGCCCATCGACCGGCCTACCCACAAAGACCGAACAGTCGGACCTCTACCAGGCCGTTTACGGACGCAACGCCGACGCGCCGCTCGTTGTTCTCGCCTCGCGGTCACCGTCTGACTGCTTCGAAACCGCGGTCGAGGCGGTTCGTCTGGCAACGAAATATATGACCCCCGTGATGCTCCTGACCGACGGCTACATCGCCAATGCCGCCGAACCCTGGCTCATCCCGGATGTCGACAAGATCCCGCCATTCAACGTGACCTTCCGTACAGATCCCGAAGGGTTCCACCCCTTCGTCCGTGACGAAAAGACCTTGGCGCGGAATTGGGCCGTCCCCGGGACGCCGGGCCTCGAGCACCGCATTGGCGGCATCGAAAAGGCCTATGGATCCGGTCACATCTCCTACGATGCGGCCAACCACCAGAAGATGACCGACACCCGAAAAGCGAAGATCGACGGGATTGCCAACGACATTCCCGAGCAGATTCCCGAACAGGGCGAGAGCTCGGGCAAGATCGCCGTTGTCGGCTGGGGCTCGACCTTTGGGCCGATCGATCGCGCGGTCTCCAACGTGCGGGCGGACGGTCACGCCGTCTCACATATTCATTTGCGCCATATTTGGCCGATGCCGCGAAACCTTGGGGCGTTGCTGGCCAATTTTGACAAGGTACTCGTCCCCGAAATGAATACCGGCCAGCTTGTCACGGTGTTGCGGGCTGAATACCTCGTCCCGGCCGAGCGCGTCAGCAAGGTGTCCGGCCAACCGTTCAAGATCGGCGAAATCGAAGGCGCGATTCGCGCCCATTTGGAGGCCTAGCATGAACGTCGTACCGGAGCAGCTTACCGCCAAGGATTTCGCAACCGATCAAGAAGTGCGCTGGTGTCCGGGTTGTGGCGACTATGCCATCCTCAAGGCACTCCAACGGACCATGCCGGAGATCGGTGCGACACCGGAAAAGACGGTCTTTGTGTCGGGGATAGGCTGCGCGGCGCGCTTTCCCTACTACATGGAAACCTATGGGTTCCACACGATCCACGGGCGGGCACCGGCTTTCGCGACCGGGATCAAACTCTCTAACCCGGACCTCGACATCTGGGTCGTCGGTGGCGACGGGGATATGTTGTCGATCGGCGGCAATCATCTCCTGCATGCCTTGCGCCGTAACGTCGATCTTCAGATTCTGATCTTTAACAACGAGATCTACGGTCTGACCAAAGGCCAGTATTCGCCAACCTCGCGCATCGGCACACGTTCGCCGTCGACGCCCCAAGGCTCGGTCGAAGCGCCGGTTTCGGCGGCTCTGTTCGCGCTCGGTTCGGGTGCCCGCTTCGTTGCCCGCTCGGTCGATACCGATCAAAAACATCTACCTGTGATGTTCAAACGCGCCCATGCCCACCGTGGCGCGTCGCTTCTGGAAATCTTCCAAAATTGCATCGTCTACAACGATGGCGTCTTCGATGGATTTAAAGATCCCTCCGTTGCCGCGGATCGGCAGGTGCGGGTCGAGCACGGCCAACCGATGATTTTCGGCAAAGAGAAGAATCGCGGCTTGCGCTTGCGTCCCGGTGCGTTCGAATTCGAGGCGGTGACCATTGGCGAGAACGGCGTCACCGCCGAGGATATTGCGATCCATGACGAGACAAATCGTGTGATGGCCACGCTGCTGGCGTCCATGGATCCCGACACCTTGCCGGTTGCCCTTGGGGTGCTCTATTGCAATCCGGCGCCGACCTACGAGACGGGCGTCCTGTCGCAGGCCGCCGACGTTCGCGCGAAATCGCCGAATGCAAACCTCAACAAACTACTGCGTTCAGGCTACACTTGGACCGTGTGAGGGCGTCCAGGGACCGGAAGCGCTAGGCCCTCCCGTATTGGGTCTTTTCTAACAACGGCGCTCCCGCGAAAGGGACAATGGACTACGACCTAGGGCTCTTTACCGTCGTCGTCGCCGATGACAACGCGTATATGCGGGGTCTCCTGAAGACTCTGCTGCATACCATCGGCGTCGGTACCGTCATTGCCGTTGGCGACGGTTCCGAAGCGATCGAAACCCTCAAAAAAGTTGGGCAAGATCCCGTCAAGGGGGGGATCAATTCGATCGATCTCGTCATGGCCAATTGGCAGATGAGTCCGGTGGACGGTCTGTTGCTCCTGAAGTGGGTGCGCCGCCACAAGGAATCGCCGGACAAGTTCATGCCCTTCGTTATGGTGACCGGTTTTGCCGATATGTCCCATGTCAACGAAGCGCGCGATCTAGGCATCTCCGAGATTCTCGGCAAACCCTATTCGGTGCAGTCTCTGATGCAGCGGCTGGGGCAAGTGATAGAACGACCGCGGCAATATGTTCTCACCCCAACGTACTTCGGCCCTGATCGGCGTCGACGCAAGACCGAGTCGCGCCTAGCCGATCGCCGCAAGATCAAACCCGAAGAGATAGAGATCATTTATGACGACGAAATCTCTTGAACTCGACCCCAAGGGCAAGATCAAGGTCCGCTATTTCCGCTTACGGAACCGATTGAAGGAAAAAGCCGGTACCGGCCAGCACCGCGAACCAGGCAACTTCGCGATGAAAGCGCTGGAACAGGCAATGGCCGAACTCGACAAGTTCGCCGAAGACTATCCGGATTGGGTCCAGGGACAGGTGCGCGAACTCTACGATGTCCTAAAGAAGGCGCGCGACAAGGATGACACCCGGCGCTCTATCGAATTCAAACGCATCAACGAGATCGCGCACGATATGCGCGGGCAGGGTGGCACATTCGGCTATCCCCTAGTCACGACGGTTGCCGATTCCTTGTACAAATTGACCGGCACCCGTGCACTGACCAGTGAAAGCCACCTTGAAATCGTCAAATCCCACATCGACACGATGAACGCGGTTATCAAGGAACGGGTCGAAGGCGACGGCGGCATTTTGGGCCGCGAACTTTTGACCGCGCTGGAAAAGGCCATCGAGAAGTTCTCCTGACCGTCTAGCGTGTGCATATTGCCGCGCCGGTTTCACGCGTCCGTGGTTGCTTGACATTGGCGGGATGCGCCCCGATTCTACGGCCAAATTCTAACAACAATCGACTTCGGGAGGACGTCAGGATGGAATCTTCGGATCTCACGCCGCGCGAGTACTACGCCCAGATCAAGGCCAATCCGAACCGGGCGAAGTTCGGCTTCGGACGTAAACCGATCCTGGTGAATATCGATCTGCAAAAGGCCTATACGGCGGTCGGGAAGTTCAAGACCGCTTACGAGACGGACCCCAAGCAGCTCGACTATATCAACACCCTCGCCGAAATTTGCCGATCCAAGAACCTGCCGGTCGTCTGGACACATGTCGGCTACATGGAAACGGCTGCTGATGCCGGTGTGTGGGGCACGCGAACCGATACACCGGATTCGCTGCAAAACATCAAAGTCGGATCGGAACGGTTCGAGTTCGACGACCGGTTGAAAATCGACCCGACCCGCGACGCCATCTACAACAAACTGATGCCGTCCGCCTTCCACGAGACCTCGCTGCAATCGCTTTGCGTGTGGCACCAGGTCGACACCATCATCCTCACCGGGGGGTCGACTTCGGGTTGCGTACGGGCCACTTGCGTTGAGTCGCTGTCGCGCGGCTACCGGACAATCGTCGCGGAGGAGTGTGTCGCGGACAAGCATGAAATTCCGCACTACGCGAACCTGTGCGACATGCAACTCAAGTACGCCGACGTCGAACCCTTCAGCGTCGTCAAGGAATACCTGGAGAACTATCAGGCGGCCAACTAGCTGCCATCGAAGCCGCATAGCAAACGATTGGAGGGGCTGTGAAAGCCGATCTCGGTCTTTACGAATACTTGCCGTGGAACGCCCGGCCGTCGATCAAATGGCCCAATGGCGCCAAGGTCGCTTTCTGGGTTGCCCCGAACATCGAGTACTACGAACTGGATCCGCCGGTGAACCCATTGCGCACGCCTTGGGGAAAGCCGCCACCGGACGTCGTTCCCTATGCGGAGCGCGATCACGGTAACCGGGTCGGCCACTGGCGTATGATGGATGTCATGGACCGCTACGGGGTCCGTGGTTCGATCTCGCTCTCGATCGCGCTACTCGACCATCACCCCGAGATCATCGAGGCCTGCAAAGAACGGAACTGGGAATTCTTCTCGCACGGGATCTACAACACCCGGTATTCCTACGCGATGAACGAGGTGCAGGAACAGGCGATCATCACCGATTCGATCGACAACGTCCTCAAGCATACGGGCCAACGGATTGCCGGATATCTCGCGCCGGCCCTCACCCACACCGAGCGCACGATGGACCTGCTAGCCAAGAACGGCATCCTCTATACGTGCGATTTGTTCATCGACGACCAGCCGTTTCCGGTCAATGTCAAAGAGGGCAAGTTCATTTCGATCCCTTACTCTCTCGAGATGAACGACATCATCGTCTACAACGGCAGTATGGTGCCGCCCCGGCGCTATGCCGACATGCTGAAGTCGAACTTCGATCGGCTGCGCAGCGATGGTGCAAAGAACGGCACAGTGATGTGTATTCCGCTTCACGCTTACGCGGTCGGGCAGGGCCATCGCCTTGCGGCCTTCGAAGATGCGCTCAAGTACATCACCAGTCACGACGATGTTTGGGTCGCGACGGGTCGTGAAATTGCCGAGTATTACTACGAGCACTATTACGACGAATACGTCCAAGCGATTCAAGACTTCAAGAAAAAGCATCCGGCGAGGAGCTAGCGCTATGGCACGCCCCCCTATCGAACAAAAAGAAGTTTCCGGCGCTACCGTTCCGGACAGCTATCTCGAATATGCCCACCGCGGCTACGGCATGGACCACGACCGTTACGATTGGTCGTTGTTGGTACGCAGGAAGCCGGTTGCTTGGCCGAATAAGGCGCGGGTCGCCCTGTGGATCAATGTGGCGTTCGAGTTTTTTCCGTTGGACACACCTGCAAAGCCGTTCAAGGCGCTGGGCGGGATGGTCACGTCCTATCCCGATTTGCGCCATTACTCGTTGCGCGACTATGGCAACCGGGTCGGTATCTTTCGGGTCATGGATGCCCTCGATGCCGCGGGCATCGACAAAGTCACGGCCTCCTTCAATTCGAAGGTCGCCCAGCGCTACCCCTACCTGATCGATCAGGTGAACGCGCGTGGCTGGGAGGTCATGGCCAACGGTATCGACATGGCCAAACTTCACTATTCGGGTCTGCCCGCAGAGCAAGAAAAGGCTCAGGTCAAGGAATCCCTAGCCGTACTACGCGAGATGTCCGGCCAACCGGTCAAGGGTTGGCTGTCTCCGGCGCGCTCGGAATCCTTCGAAACGCCGGATTACATCGCCGCCGAGGGCGTCGAGTATTTCTGCGACTGGATCAACGACGACATGCCCTATCCCTTCCGCACGAAATCGGGCGAGATCGTCGCGATGCCGCATCAACACTGGATCGACGATTCGGTGGTTTGGCTGCACTACAAGCACCAGGAGCAAGACTTCGTCGACCAAGTGAAGGATCAGTTCGATCTGATGTACGACGAAGCGGGACGCGAGGGCGGCCGTATCATGGCGATCACCATTCACCCGTGGATGTCCGGTCAGCCGCATCGCATCAAATACCTCGAAGAGGCGCTCAACTACGTCGGCAAACACGCGGGCGTATGGAACGCCACGGGCTACGACATCATGCAAGAGTGGAAAAAGCAGCAGTAACCTGCTGCAGCGATCGACACAAAAAAGGGGCGCCCACAGGCGCCCCTTTTGCATTTGGTCGGTTGCTGCTTACTTCGTCGCAGCGTAGATGAACCACTGGCCGGGACCGGGGCTATAGGTGTCCTCGTCCGTCGGTCGGATCTGGTTAGCGAAGGTCTGTACGATATTTTTCTTTTTGAAGCCGGCGCGCAGCGCGACGTCCTCAAGGTCCATATCGTGCATTCGGCCCCAGAACGGCTCGTTGTTGTTATGGGTGTCCCAATCCTTCATAAGCTGCTCGAACGGGTCGTCGATCAACTTGAACGGGGGTTGCTCGACGTGGAGCATGAGCCCGCCTGGTTTGAGCAACCGGTAATTCTCTTTGACGATGTTGTAGACGGCTTTGTTCGACGTTTCGTGCAGGAACATCGTGGACAACACCATGTCGAAGGATTCGTCCTCGTACTTGGTGTGCTCGGCATTCTGCTGCGAGAACGTGACGCCATAACCGAGGCTTTCCGCCCGGCGATGACCGTAGCGCAGGCATGGGCCGCCGATGTCGATCCCGATGACTTCGGCATCCGGCCAGGCATCCTTGTACGGCAACGTATTGGCGCCAACCGTGCACCCTTGATCGAGAATCCGCTTCGGCTTGATGTGCGGATAGTTCTCCTTGATCCAGGCCGCTACCGCATAGCCGGCACCGTTGTTGTACTTGCCCAGCATGCCGCCGGTCGAAAAGTACAATCCGCCGGCGTCGTACATGGCACCCGCCGAAACATCGTCTTTAGTGAATTCGGTGAAGAAGCTGCCCGGCATCCAGTGCATGTCGAACGGCGTGTGGTAGCGCGGGACTTCGAAATTCGGATCGATCTCGACCGTACCTTTATCGGTCTTGCGCGGCTTAGCGCGCTCGATCAGGTCATCCAACTGGCGCTCGACGAGCTTGCGCCGCTCGTTATAGCCGTTTTCCTGGGCATAGAGCCGCAGCATGCTCCAAAGGCGGAAATACTCTTCCTCCAGCATTGCTTTACGGACCTCGTGGCGGTCCTTCGGTTTGCGGCCGTGCGCCTTTTCAAAGGCCGGTTCGACTTTGTTGTCGTAGAGCTTGCGATGGCCCGGCCAAATTTCGGATCCGACGTGCTTGAACAGATTCATCATGAAATCCATCCGCGCGGATTCGTCGTGATCGGTATCGACGACCATCTCGTGTTTGCCGAAGCCCCGCCACGTTACATTTTCTTGTTGCATGTGTTCTCCCGCCCCTAGGCTGTCTCGCTAGCGCCAATATACCACACCGCCTTGGCCAAATTGGTCTAGGAATTTTGGCGTACGGATAGTGAACATCTTCGCGAGAGAATGGCCTGAATTCCCTGATTTAGGTCAATTTCCGGGTTCGCGCAGGGGTGACGCCGGCGTCCCTTAAGGCCTCGATTTCGCTGGCGTCGAAGCCGAATTCGGCCAAAACCTCGGCGCTGTGGGCGCCGAATGCCGGGGGTTCGGTGTGCGTCCCGGCGGGCGTTCGGCCAAATTTTATGGGCGGTCCGATGGTCCGAATACGGCCCGCGTCGACGATCATGTTGCGGTGCGCCGCGTGGGGATGGTTCATCGCATCTGGGATCGACAGCACAGCGCCGGCGGGGATCCCGATCTCCATCAACCGTTTGGCCAAGGTTTCGCCGTCCTGCGCGGACAGCGCCCCCTCCAATGCCGTTCTCAACTCGTCCTGATGGTTCAGACGGTCGGCGTTGGAGGCGAACCGCGGCTCGTCGGCGATGTCTGGTTGCCCAATTTCGACACACAGTCGGCGGAACTGCCGGTCGTTGCCGACGGCCAGGAAGAGGTTATGTCCGGCGGTCTGGAACAAGTCGTACGGCGCAATATTGGGGCTTCGGTTGCCCATCATCTTGGGCGGTCGGTCCGTCATGAACCAGTTGTGCGGGTAGGGCAGAAGGATCGACAGCGCCGCATCGTACAACGTGACTTCGAGGAACTGGCCTTTGCCGGAGCGGCGGCGCTCCTCTGCCGCCATCAGAATGCCGATCGCTGTATTTAGACCGGTAACCATATCGACGATCGAAACCCCTACGCGCACCGGCCCGCTATCCGGATCGCCGTTGACGCTGAGAAGGCCCGACCATGCCTGGACCGCACCGTCGTAGCCCGGCATCCCACCCAGTGGGCCGTCGCTGCCGAAGCCCGTGATGCGGGCATGGATCAGCTTGGGAAAGCGTTCTTGCAGGTCGTCCGGACCGATGCCCCAGCGTTCCATCGTCCCAACTTTGAAATTCTCGACGACGATGTCGGCGGTCTCGAGCAGGCGCATCAGGACGGCGCGGCCTTCCTCCGTTGACAGGTCCAGCGCGAGGCTGCGCTTGTTGCGGTTGAGACTCGCAAAATAAGCACTCAAGCCGTGACTGAACGGCGGACCCCACTCGCGCGTTTCATCGCCCTGGGGCGGCTCGACCTTGATCACGTCGGCACCGTGATCGGCCAGCATTTGGGTGCAATAGGGGCCGCCGAGGACCCGGGACAGGTCGATGACTTTCATCCCCTCCAGTGCGCGGCTCATGCTGAAACTCCCAGTGAATCGCGGGCGAATGCGGGGTACGTCGCGGCGATCTCGCGACCGACGCTGCCACGAATGAGGCCGAGGGTTGCGGAGTCCGGTGGGGTCGTCTCGCCGAGGTCGGGGGCGACGTCGTAGTCGAATCCCGTCGCGGCCCGGATGTCGTCGGGCGAGTTGCCCGGGTGTACCGATTGGAGCATGAAACGCCCTTTGTTCGAGTCGAAGTGGAATAGCGCTTTTCCGGTGATCAACGCATAGGGTCCGCCGCGTCGCCAAACGCCGGGCGGACTGGTTCCCGCGGCGCTGATGAAGTCCACCTTGGGGACAAGAACCCGGGGATCGTGGTCGGGCCGGAAAAGAATGACGCGCGGGATCATGTAGTACAAAAAGGCTGACCCGTAGGAGCCGCCGAAGCGTACTTTCGCCCGTGGGTAGTTGCCGATCCCTACGAGATTGATGTTTCCGGCACCGTCGATCTGACCGCCGGAAAAAAAGAACGCGTCGATACGCCCCTGCGCGGCGCAATCGAAGAGTTCCTTCCCGCCGTCCGACCAAAACGTATTGCTGGGGTCGCCGAGAATCGACACCCGGGTGGCCCCACCCGACAGGTGGCGCGTCAACAGGGCCGCCGAAGCCGGGATCGGCGAAGAGACGCCCACGGCGATATGGCGTGTGCCGGTCAACATCCGAGCCATCGCGGCGATCAAGAGTTCATGTGAGTTGTAGGCCGTCACGCCGCCTCGGTGGTAAGGACGTACCGGTCGAGATAGGCCGCAAACCCCGCGGCGCTACGGGATGCTTCGGCGTAGGCACGCAGGTGGTCGCCGTCCTCGGTGTACTGACCGGGGAACCCAAGCGGTTTGCACCCCTCCAAATCGAGGGCGATCGCGCTGACGTAGAACGACGACAGGGTGCCGGCGGCTAACGTTGGGTCATCGAAAAAGTTGCCGGCATAGCGCTTCTCGACCGTCACTAATGTTTGCGCCGATGCGTGCGCCATGGTGATCAGGTCGCGCTCGCGCCCGACCCAAACGTTGCCCGCGTCGTCGGCCATGGCGCAATGGAACAACGCAATGTCCGGGCCGATCGCGGGGACCAGCAGGATCGGATCCTGGCCACCGGTGCTCAACGGATTGTCGATGATGGTCCAGTCTGGCCGAACGCCTACGATGTCGGAGCCGAGGACGCCGCGCAGCGGGAAGAATGGTGCGCCTTTTTCGGCAGCCTGAAGTCCGGCGTGAATGGCTGGGCAGGTCGCTTCTTTGATCTCCAGCGACCCTGCAGTCACCGCTTGCGCGAATCGCCCGGCCGCACCGTATTCGCCGAGCGACACGCCGGAGGTCTCCAGCGTCGTGACGCAACCGGCGCCGACCAACAGATCGGTCTGTATCCCACCGGTGGGCACATTGATCAGGCGCAGGTCGCGGGCATTCCGTCGCACCAAGGCGCGCGTAACCCCCATCGCCACGCCGCAGCCGTCGCGAATCACGGCGAGGGATGCTCCGTCCGGGATCATTCCGGCCAAGTCGTCGACGGTGGTCCACGTTGTCATTGTGGGACTATACCGAATCGTCGACCGGTCGAACGTGCGACCGGGCCAAGCGGTGGGTCGCGATCGTCGAAAGGATCACTGCTCCGCCAAAGAGAACGATTCCCAGTCCGATATCGGCTCGTGTCACCAAACTGCCTTCTAGAAAGAGGATGGTGAGTGCGACCACAAGGACATCCAGCATCGACCACCGCGATATCTTCTCGAACAGGGAAACCAATCGCGGCGCCCAACCGTGCGTCAATCCAAGGGTCCACACCATTAAGGCGGTTCCGATCTTCAATGCCGGCAACAATACGGTGAAGAGTCCGACGACGGCGAACAAGAAGTAGTCGCCCCCGCGCAGGAAGGCGATTACTCCGTCGAGCAGAGAAAATTCCTGGTGAAAGACCAGCATGCTGCGGACCGAAATCACTGGCATCCAAAGACCGACCACCAACAGGGGTGCCGCCGAAATCAAGAGAATTCCCGAAATCCAGTCACGTTTCATGATTGTTGCAATATCCCTGCGCCGTTCGCTCGCGCCGCACCTTAACCGTTCGTTTACCATAAAGCCGGAAGATCGGCGCGAGGGAGGAATCTCGATGCACGCTCTGGCCACCGCCGAAGACCCCGAATTCAATGTTGGCGCCGCGATCCGCGCGATACCAGGATCGACGCCGTATCGCCGCAAATGCCTGAACTTCGCGGGCCTGGAAAGCCGCTCGCTACTTTCGCCCAAGGCTTTGGCTTTTCTGCACGAAACGATTCAGGTCGTCGGTGCAACCTCTGTACTAGAGATCGGTACCTATTTCGCTGGCGGCACAAAGGTCCTGGCGGATGCGGTCCAGGGACGTGGCGTGGTGGTGAGCGTCGATAGCAACGCTGCGCGGGCCCCCTACGTCGAAGCGGAGATCGCGACCTGGCCGCAGGCGCTCCAGGAAGCAACAATGTTCTTGCCCCATAGTGCGGAGCAGCTTTTCTCGACCTTCTCCCGGAAAAAAGAGATTTGGTTCGACCTCTGCGTGGTTGACGGGGACCATCGGCACACTGCCGCACTGGTCGACCTTCTCAACTGCGCTCGGTTCGCCGCGCCGGGCGCGGTGATTTTGGTCGACGATTCAACCCAACCGGCCGTATTCCATGCGGTGAAGGATTTCCTCGCTCTACGACCCGACTGGCAGGAAATCGGCGGGGCGATCGAGGGGCATCGCACCGCCGCCGCATTCTCCTCGCTGCGATCTTCCTTCGAGGGGCTTCCATTCTTAGTTTTGGTCGGTCCCGAACATCCGCCGCTTGGCCGGCGTCTCCACACGCTCGGTGGGATTGCGGACGGACCGCTACAGGGTATCGAAATTGACCTCGCGCGGCCGGCGCCGGCCGGTACCTTCCAAGGACGATTTGTCCTGTCCTACACCGATCTAAAACAACCGCACATGCTCCAGGCCGACGCCTCGACCGACATTGTGGCCGGTGCCCGGACTGCAGTCCTGCGCCTGGCCCACCCGTTGGTGGCGGAAACCGCTCAGCCCGTCAGTATCGACGTCAGCTTGTGCTGGCACGGCCCAGATGCGGATAGCGTCCTTGCCCTGGCACGACCGCCGCGCTTTCTCATCGGCTAATCTAGTCCCAGTGTCCCCGGGTTCATCAGTCCGCGCGGGTCGACCGCCGCTTTGATCGCGCGCAACAACGCATAGGTCTCGGCGTCGCGCGTTTCACGGTAGGGATATTGCCGCCCGATTTGAAAGTGAACTGCGCCGAAGTCCTTCGCTAAGGCGGCAATTCCCGCGCGAAGATCACGCACGGTGTCATGAACGTCCTGGCGGCGGTCGTGGGTCGAGAGCCCGCTCAGATAATCGTCGTCGAAAAAACTCCGCCGCAGTGCGTTGGGCGCGTCAGGAAAAAACAGGCAGGGTTCGATCCGCAACGCCTGGGCGCTCGCGGGAACAATGAAATTGCCCCATTCGATTCCGTTCTTATCCAAAATGGCTTGGTTCTCTTCGAAGTATCGCTCCACCGCACCGACGAAGGCCAATGCGCGCGAATGCGGCACAATGCCGTGGACCGGAATCCACTGCTTGCCGTCCTGGTTGAACAGGAGGGTAGGGGTTGGAAACGGTCCGGCGCGCACCAGTCGCGGAACGCTTGCTTCGATCTCGGTGCCGCCTGCGGCGCAAATCGCCTTCGCCTGAGCCATCTTGGCGGTGGCCTCGGTTTCGTTGCGCCCGTCGACCGTGAAATGAATCGAATAGGCGATATCGCGAAACGCATGCCGCCCCGCCAACGCGACCTTCGCGGCGTCCCGCATGCCATCCAAGAGGCCGCGGCCTGAGCGAACCACTTGCCCCAGTTTGCGAAAGTCGTCCGCCAGGCTTTGTTTGCGAATCATGTAGGCCATCAGCAGCGCGTCATAGCCCGAACACTCACTGGTCAGCGCGCGCCGCGCGAGGTCGCTCATCGCCCGGCACAGCGCCGCGGCATCGGCGAACTCGAAACTTGCGTAGGCAGTTGCGGGCGCGCGCGGAATCAACTTCAGGGTCACCGTTGCTTTGATCCCGAGTGCGCCGGTATCGGCCAGGAACAGGCCTGTCAGATCGGGTCCGTAGGTCCGAAAGAACGGCGACGGCGCGAACGGCGTTGCGGCCGAACCGGTCGTCAAGATCGTGCCGTCGGCCAGCACCACATCCAACCCTAGAACCGAATCTACCGCCGGGCCAAATCGACCGGACCCATAATTGATTGCGTTTTGCGACACCGTGCCGCCCACGGTCGCGTACTTCCCGGATCCCGTGCCCCAGAACGGTGTGCGCACGCCGTAGGGTTTGAGCGCAGCGTCCAGCGCCTCCCACGTGATACCGGCCTCGACCGTCACGATCATGTCTTGGGTGTTGAGATCGAGCACACGGTTCATGCGCCGGGTATCGACCAGGACCGACCCGACACCGCCCAAATAGCCGCGGGTGTAGGACATCCCGCCACCGCGCGGTACGACAGCGAGGCCCGCCGATGTCGCGATGGCAACCGCGGCCGCCAGTTCTTCGGTATCGCCGGGGGCGATCACGAGGTCGCAGGGCGCACCCACGTAAAAGATGTCCGTCGAAAAGAACTGCCGCGTCGGTTCGTCGGAATGAACGTGGGCACCTCCGAGCCGCTGGCGCAGGTGAGCGGCGCACGATTCGGTCGTTGGGGAGAGAGTCATTGGCACCGCCTGCGCCGCCGTTTGGGTGGTGCCCTGGCGTCGCGTACAACCATAAGTGTTTTGAGCCGCATCAAGGTCTTATTCGTCGAAAATTCGGACAATCATGTTATAAACCCAGTGCGGCATAGAGGAGAAATCAATGAGCAGAAGAAATCTGCGACACGCCATTGGCGGGATTGCGGCCTTTGGTATTTTTGCCGGTGGTACCGCTCTTGCGGCGACCTCGGGTCAACTAACCCTCACCGGTACCGTTCAACAAATCTTGGCCATTACGGTCACGCCGGCAGCGGCAGCGTCGGGGCTCGATCTAACCGGCACCGTCACCCAGCTTAAGGTGGCGACGGTCGTCGCCCAGGCAAACAACCCGACAGGCTACGCCGTATCCGTCAGTTCACTGAACCAGTCGAGCAGCGACTGTGGCTCGGCCAACGGTCCCTGCTTCCATAGCCCGACGGCAACGACCAACGACGATCTGTCGTTTACCTTGCTGCGGGGCGCAGTGGCGATCTCCTTTTCGGGGGATACCGGTACATTCATTTCAAGCGCGGCCCGGACCGCAGTCGGCGGCGACTCCTACGATGCCAACGTCTCCTACGACGGCACGTCGGCGAACCTGGACCAGGCAACCGATTACAGCGAGACGCTGACCTTTACGATTTCCGAATCGTAATCGAGGTCAGAAAATCAAGAAAAAGCCCCGCTTTGGCGGGGCTTTTTTTTGTGCCTTGATCGAGACGTCCGATCGACCGCGGCCTTTACCGGTTGAACTTAGTGCCTCGGTCGGGTCCAAACAGGCAGTCGCATTCCCTCTCAAACGCAAACACCGCTAGCGCTGCGACACCGACGGCCAGGACGATGTTGCGCCGGTTGGTAAATGTCTGCTTGTCGTAGAACGCGACGCATTCGCCGTAACCCGGGCTGTCCTCGCGATACCCTTGGCCGATGCACTTCTGAGCGCTCGTTGCACGCGGCTGTCCCGACCCGAACGGATTGAACAAGATGGAGGGGCCGCCTGCACACGCGGAGACCATTAGGCACAGCGCGGTCAATACCGCGAAACGGTGACGTGGCACGTGGCGGCTTACTCGAAGTTTGCGGCGTCGTATTGCGCGGCGTTGTTGAGGATGTTTTCGGTCTCCAGCAATTCGTTGATTTGTTTGAAGTCGAACATCCGATTGCGGAACGCGTTGGTGGACCCATGCTTCTTCAGACTGGCGAAATACTCGCCGGCCAACAGGCTGTAGGCGCGAAACAAGCCGCCCGGGAAGATCACGATGGAGTAGCCCAGTTCCTTCAGGGCCTGGGCGTCCGTCACCGGTGTCGAGCCGCCTTCGACCATGTTGGCCAACAGCGGCGCGCGGCCCTTGAACCGGGCGCACATATCGCGCTGCTGATCCTCGTTCTCCGGCGCCTCGACGAACAAGATATCGGCGCCCGCCTCGACATATCGTTCGGCCCGCTCGATGGCCTTGTCATAGCCCTCTACCGCAATCGCGTCGGTCCGGCCGATGATCAGAAAATCGTCCGACCGGCGGGCGTCGGCCGCCGCCTTGATCTTGCCCACCATCTCGCCGGTCGAGATCAGGCTCTTGCCCTTCAAATGTCCGCAGCGTTTGGGAAAGGTTTGGTCTTCGAGTTGGATCGCGGTCGCCCCGGACGCCTCGAACAACCGCACCGTGCGCTGGGTGTTGATGGCGTTGCCCCAGCCGGTATCGCCGTCCACGATCAACGGCAGGCTGACCCGTTCCGAGATCAGCGACACGGTCGTCGCCACTTCGTTCATCGACACCAAGCCGATATCGGGCATCCCTAGCCGGGTATAGGCAATCGAGGCACCGGTGATATAGGCCACGGAGAAGCCGGCCTGCTGCACCATCATTGCGGAAAAGGCATCAAAGCAGCCCGGCGCGATAATGATGTCGCCGCCGGCCAGTTGATCTTTCAGGGAGGGGTAGGGGCCGTGTCCGTTGGTGCTCACGATGTCTATCCTGTTCGTTCGTTTTGGGGCTGCGGCAACGCAAAAGCGCAGGGTTCTTGGTATTCTTAGGCCAATTCGACCGCGTTATCGGTCCGCGATGGTTTACCATAGTCGATCAACCCAGGGAGCCGAAAGGCATCGCGGGAGAGGCGGTATGGACGAAGACGGACCCTACATTACTTGGCGGATTGCGGTTGCCCTGATCGTCGCGGGAATCGGGACATTCGCGGTGGGCGTCGGCGGCTGGGTCTGGTTCTCGGTCTCTGCCTTGCCCACCGTAAGTGCTGCTGGGCTGTCGATTCTGATCATTCCGGGGACCGTCCTGTTCATTCTGCTCCTCGGATTTCTCTGGTATCACATGTTCAATCTGATGCTTACCGTGCTGCGGGCGGATGAACACGATTCCTAGCCCAACCGCTTAGGGCACTGTTAAGGTTTGCGCCTATTCAGGAGGAAAGCCATGGCCAATCTTGCCGAAGTTGCCCCCGATGCCGAATCCGCGCTCAAACCCGGTTCGGCGTCCCATCAGGTCTTGACCTATCTGCGCACGATGGAAGCCCGCGATCTCGCGGCCGCCAAAGCGATGCTGGCACCGGGGTTTCACATGGTGTTTCCCGGTGATTGCCATTTCGACACGCTGGAAGATCTCATCGCCTACGGGAAGGGCCGTCAGGGGACGGCCCTCAAGACGTTCGACCGGTTCGACGAGGCCGAAACCGCGGACGGCACCGTCGTTTACGCCTGGGGCACGCTGTACGGCAAAAAATTGGACATGAAAACGGCCTATAGCGGTATTCGTTTCGTCGATCGCTTTCTCGTGCGCGATGGCAAATTTGTCAGCCAGATGGTGTGGAATGATATGGGCGAGCATGGCTTTGGCCCTGGCGATCGTCCGATCCCGCCAAATCCGCCCCCGCGCGGCGACGACACCGCCGTCGGGCCAGCCTCAAAGACGGTGCTCAAGTACTTGCGCACGATGGAGGTTCGCGACCTCGATACGGCCCGTGCGATGTTGGGGAAGGGCTTCTACACGATCTTCATGGGCGGCCATCGCTTTACCACGCCGGAAGAACTCGTCGCCTTCCAAAAGGGCCGTTCGCAAAACAGCTGGAAGGCCTTCCAGCGTTTCGACGAAATCGAAGCCCCGGACGGCACGGTCGTTTTTTGTTTCGGGACGCTCCAGGGCGAAAAGCCCGGCGGGACGCCCTACCAAAACATCCGCTATGTCGACCGTTTCACCCTGCGCGACGGCAAGATTGTCGATCAAATGGTGTGGAACGACATGGCCGAACACGGCTTCGCCAGGACGCGGGTCTGACCGGTCGGATGTCGTCCGTGAAAAAGATCATCGTCGGTATCAGCGGCGCCTCGGGCGCAATCTTCGGGATTCGCCTGCTTGAGGTCCTTCGTGCGGCGCCCGACGTCGAGACTCATTTGATCGTCAGCAAATGGGGACAACAAACCCTCGAACACGAAACCGCACACACCGCCAAAGCAGTCCGTGCAATGGCAGATGTTGCCTATGCCGCGGGTGAAATGGGTGCGGCGGTATCATCCGGTTCGTTTCGCACCGATGGGATGGTCATCGTCCCCTGTTCCATGCGCACGCTGGGGTGCATCGCCAACGGTTATGGCGATTCTTTGATCCATCGAGCCGCCGACGTTGTGCTGAAAGAACGGCGTCGGTTGATCGTGGTGCCGCGCGAGACTCCGTTGTCGGAGATCCACCTCGAAAACATGCTCAAGCTCGCGCGCATGGGGGTCACGATCCTGCCCAGCGACCCAGCCTTCTATGCCCATCCCAAGACGATCGACGATTTGGTCGACCACACCGTCGCGCGGATCCTCGATCAACTCGACATCGACTCCGACCTGATTGAGCGCTGGAGCGGTGACATGCACGGTGCGGGGCCCGTGGTTCCGCTGCATCCTAAGGGCGCGTAGCGGCAACTGCTGCACAAATCGGCTCTTTCCGGCCTTCCCCGCCGCTAGCCGCCGTTTCTTGTTGGATGACGAACCCAACCAGAAAGCGTTAAACTGCGCCTCGAACCCAGGAGGTAGCGATGACCCGTCAGGCATCCCACGGCGCGTTCCCCGAAATCAACCACGACGAAATGGCGCGCCAGGATTTTGCGCTGCGCTTACGAGAATACGTTGCCGGCGATATCGTTGGCGGCAACGACGCGGTCTATCGCCACGCGGTGGAGCCGGACTTTGTTCGTGCCCACGGGCGCAAGCCAGAAACGCGCAAGGAAGTCCGCCAGGCGATGGAGCGTCATCCCTTCCATCAGGCCTGGGGCGCACTCAACCGCGCGACCCAGGAAATCATTTGGGATTCGGTTCAAGACTCGCTTGATCGCCAGGACGACGCTCTAAATCGGCGGATCAAGAACGCCAACGCCGGTAAAGGGTCGCTCCGCCTCAACCCAGCCGTCAAGGCGCCGCGCTACCTGGCCGCGGTCGATATCCATTGCATGCCCGGCAACTACCACACCGAATACACTGCGGACGATGCCTATCAGGGGGCTTTGCTCGATCGCGGTGCTTTCATCTACGCGCGCGGCGCCCGCGGGCCGAATCACGATTCCTTCGGCCATGACCTGCTGGCCTATCTCAAGAAGACCCGCCCAGATTTTCAGCCCCGCCGCATTCTCGATATGGGGGCGGGCGCGGGACAGGTTACCTGCGCCATCGCGACGGCGTTTCCCCAAGCAGAGGTGCATGCGATCGACGTCGCCGCACCACTGCTCCGCTACGGACATAAACGTGCATCCTCCCTCGGCCACGCGATTCACTTCTCCCAACAAAACGCCGAGGCGACCGACTTCGCCGACGAGAGCTTCGACCTCATCGTCTCGTGCATCATGATGCACGAGACGTCATCGAAGGCGTTGCGGAACTATGTCAAGGAAACGCATCGCTTGTTGGCGCCGGGTGGAATTTCCCTTCACATGGACTTTCCCCACAACGAGAACAAGTCGCCCTATGCCCAGGCCATGGTCGACTGGAGCACCCACTACAACGCCGAACCGTTTATCGGGACGCTGGGCGATACCGATTGGGCCGACGTTGCCGTTCAGGTTGGCTTTTCGCACAACACGGCGACCGTCGTACCGATGTCGACCGTCGCACCAACCAACCACATGTACGTATTGGACGCCCGCAAGCCAGCTTAGGTTCGCCGCCGCGGAGCGGCCTAGGGTCAATACCGCGGGAGAGGCCTAGTCGACCGGCCCCCCCGACCAAAACCGGACGCGGGTGAATCTCCCGTCCGGGCCGAAGTCGAAGAAATTGCAATTTGCCATGTCCACAAGGGACCCGTCCTTGCGGTCGTTGCGGTAGACGATTTCAACCGCACAGGTGCCCTTCTCGGTGTCGACGACGAAGTTCGTCGCTTCGTGGGCCATGGCGTTGGTCCCGGCGCACAGCTCGGTGAAGAACGCCCGCAGCGCGTCGTGGCCTTCGAGGCGCAGGTTATTCGATTCCCAGGTCAGGGTTGCGTCCGGAGCGAAGCACGCGACGGTGCCCTCGACATCCCCTGAGTCCATCGCACCGAAGTACCCTTTGGCGACGGCATCGACATAGAACGCGCGGGGCCGGGACACGGGCGGTCTAGGGAAGGTTCGGCGCTGGAAACTGCCGCTGGGCGCGCGCGCGAATCCGCTCGGCTTCCGCTTGTTCCGAACGCACACACTCTTGGTAACCTTGCGTGCCCCGCGGATGCGCCCGGGCGCAGCGATCGACGATACTCAACGAATCGCAGGCGCTAAGGCCAAGGGTCAAAGTTGCAGCTAGCCCTACGCCGGAAAGCAAACGGACGCGCCCTAACGCGCGTCCGTTCCGATGTTGGCGTGTCTGCAATGGATTGTTCCTGGGGAGGCGATCTACTCCGCAGCGTCGCTCAACGGCACGACCGGGCAGTTCGCCTCTTTCTCGACGATGTCGTAAACGAAAATGAACTTGGCCATACCGGTCAAAATACCGGCGACCATTCCCAATTCGAATATTTGGGCGTCGTCGAAATGGGGCTTCAGTTCGTCGTAAAGTTTCTTGTCTAGGTTGCCGTTCATGTTGGTCATCACGATCTGATCGGCAAGGCGCAACACCGCACGTTCCTTCGCATCGAAACAGTCGGCATCCTCGTTCATGATCCGGCGCAACTGCTCGGCGGTCACCCCTTGTTTTTCCGCCGCCACCCGGTTGCCCTTGTTGCAGTAGGCGCAACCATGGGTCATCGAGAGCCGGTAGCGCAGGATTTCCTTGAGGCGGGGTTCGACGCGTCCGCCGTAGAACAGGCGACCGTAGAATTCGTCCTTGTACCATTCCATCAGTTCGGGGGCGTTGGCACCGACCTCGTTCATCGTCGCGTCGTCGCGCAACTTGATCGCAGTATCGTAGTCCGCGCGCATCCGGTCGGTCATTTCGTCGCGCGGTACGCGCCGCAGCATTGGATTAGGCATCGGTGTCTCCCCGTCGGTCAGGATGGCGTTAGGTATGGTGGTCCATTGTGACGCCGCCGCGCTCCGCCCGCAACAGGGCGTGTCCGACCCTACGATTCCAGGGCTTGGCGGAGATCCGGGCGTTCCTTGAGGATGCGCCGGGCGTAATAATCGAACTTCCAGTTGAATATGTCGGCCTGGCCCAAGAATTTCTTGGATTGCCGGGCGGCGGCATCGGGGAGTGGATCGAGTTTTCCCGCCGCCATCGCCCGCACTTGGACGCTGGCCGCCCCCTCCAACACGAGGGCCCCGACCACCGCCTCCTGCAGGCTCGCACCGACCACGACAATTCCATGGTTCTTGAGGATGGCTGCCCGGTTGTGCCCCAATGCCGCAGCGATCCGGTCCGTTTCGCCTTCACCTTCGAGGAAAACGCCGTGGTGTTCGTTGAAAAACACAAGGTCTTCAAAAAAGATCGAGGCCTGCTGGTCGATCATTGCAAGCGTCGTCCCGATCGATGACAGCGCCATCGCGTTCATCGCGTGCGTATGGACAATCGCATTCACGTCCGGCCGGTGCATGTAGACCGCCGCATGAAGGTCCAATGCCGGGCTGATTTCCCCGTTCCCGGATCGGATATTGAGTTGCATATCCGCTTCGTGCAGTGCTGCGGGCGTCGCTTCGTCGAACCCAAGCCGGAAACGGTTTGACCAGAAGGTCTCGGCGCCGGGTTGCCGCGCCGTCACGTGGCCGGCGATGTCCAAGCCTTGGCCTTCGCGATCCAGAATGTGGTGAGCTAGAACGAGTTCGCGTTGCAATCGCTCCAGATCGCTCGCGGGTTCGCTTGCGAACATTTGGATAACTGTGGCCATCGACTTCTCCCTCGTGCGCCGGTGAATGAGTCGTCCGAGATTGTCGCGCCCGCCGCCACCCGGCGCAACCGGCACGCCATCTTTACGTGGTGATCGTGCGGGCCGCACCGAGTACGACGCTTGGCGCAAGATCGGCTAGCGAGTCTCGTTGGATTACGGCAACAGCGGGGCCGCGCGGCTGTGTTTGCGACGGCACCGATGCCTTTGAAAACAGGACGACGGAAGGGCAACCGGCTGCCGCAACGATATGCATCGGTCCGGTATCGTTCCCGACCGCAAGGGCGGCGCGGCGCGCAAGTTCGGCAATCTGCCCGAACGACGTGCGCCCCATGAGATTGATCGCGCGGGGTTCGGCGGTAATTACCGCAGCGATTTCGTTTGCTTCCGACCGGGTACCCAGGAGCACCGGAATAAGTCCGTCGTCAGCCAGGGCACTGGCGAGCGCGCTATAGCGGTCTGCCGGCCAACGCTTGTCCGGTCGATGCGGTGCGCCGCCGGGTACCAGGAGCGCAAATCGGTCCGGTAGACCAAAGCCGTCGGTGTCGCCCCCTAGCCAACCAAGGTCGGGTGCTGGCGTCTCGGCAATCCCGGCGTCGGCCAATTGTTCGGCCTGACGTTCCAAGGTGTGGAGGGCATTTCGGTCTGGATTGCGGTGGGGGTGCGAACATCCCCGCGCGATACCGGACCATTCCGGAGGTCGGCGTCCAAAGAAACGGAAATACGTATGCGTCCGATCACTATGCTGCAGGTCGTAGACCCTCCCAAAGCCGCTCCCCACGATGAATCGCCGCAGCTTGATCCAGGTGGCCAACTGCCAGATACGGGGCTTGGGGTCGATTTCGACCGCATCGAACCAGCCGCAGGTACGCCCCAATTCTGCATACGGCGCTGTCGTCAAAAGAGTGATGTGGGCCCCTTGGTGATGCGACCGGATCGCCTCAAAGGCCCCGAGAGCGAGGATGAAGTCCCCCAGGGCGCTATGTTTGATCACGAGAATGCGTTGGCGTGCGGTCATGGGCGGTCGGTGGCTATTGCGGTCGAACCATTTCTAACGTGCACGGCAGTTATAGCGCCTATCGAATAAGGACCCGCATCATTCGTCTTGACGTCGCCTGCGACAAGCCGGACCATCGCCGCATGGTGATGTTCAAGAATCCGGCTGAACCAGAAGAGATCCGCCTGTCGCGCTTGCGCGTCAGCTATCTCGATTGGCCCGGCAAAGCGCCGCCGATCGTCCTCCTGCACCCCAACCGGACTAATGCACGGGTGTGGGATTTCCTGGTGGATGCAAGCACTTTGCCGAATCGCTTCATCGCCCCCGATGCCCGCGGGCATGGGATCAGCGACTATCCCGAACGCGGCTATGAACTACCCGAATACGTTCACGACCTCGTTGAATTTCTCGACGCTTTGCAAATTTCCAAGGTTGTTCTGGTCGGGGCGGCAACCGGTGGGAACATCGCCCTACTCGTCGCCTCCCAGCACCCCGGTCGCGTTTCGGGACTGGTCGTCGCGGACCCCGGCCTTTCGCTCGACAAGAAGATCAGCGCCGACGTCAAGGACGAGATCGTCAAGAACCATCGCTTTCCCAGTTTCGAGGCCGCAAAGGCGGCGATGCCGTTCAGCCGTTTTTGGTCCCAGGACATGAAGGATCATTACGCCGAACACAGCTTCAAGAGACTCGAGGGCGGCGAAGTTGAATGGCGCTACTATCCGCAAGGGGCGCAATACACCGAGGGTCTGCTCGAAGAAGACATGTGGGACGATATCGCCGTCACCTGTCCGACTTTGATGATGCGGGGCGCCGAGTCCCACGTTTTCCCTCGGCATAATATGGACCGGCTTCAGTCGATGATCCCGGGGTCCGAAGCCCACGATGTCCCTGGCTGTGACCATCGCATCAGCCAAGACCAACCCGAACTGATGGCCAAGCTCGTCGATTCCTTCGTGCGACGGCGGATCGCGGCGGGTTAGCCCGCGAGAAAATCGCGGATCGTCACCGCGCGGTCCACCCAGGCGGTCGGTGCGACGGTGTGCGCGGCCTGAGAGATCGCGCGGGCGGCATGTTCGCTGAAGCGGGCAAAAGGATCGTTCTCTGCGGCGCACACGAGCGTGGGGCAGTCGATGTCCGCGAAGCGTTTGCCAAGATTGTCGGCGAACAATGTCGCGTAGGTGCCGGCGTAATTGCCATGCTGTTTCAGGATACCGATAAGCCGCAGCGTCAATCGGTCGGGGTCCATCTCCGGCGCGACATACCGCACGCTTTCAAGACCTTCGTTGTACCAGGGCCAATACAGTTGCTCGTTGCGCAGCGCATGCCAAAGCCGCAGGAGATGTCCGCCGTCGCTTTGTAATTCGATCGGTGGCGCGTAGCGCGGAGCCAAGGCGTTGCGAACGTCCGGCGGTAGGGCGATAGGCGCGTCGAGGATCAACCGGCGTACCCTGGCGCGCTTCGATCCGGCGAGCGCGGCTGCAATCGATGCCCCGCCGCCGTGGCCATAGAGGTCGAACGTCCCAATGCCCAAACTGTCGAGGACCGCGGCGGCTGCCTCTGCTTGGGCGTCGACCGGTAGGATATCGGGGCAATCCGAATCGCCGTTGCCCGGCGGATCGAGGGCGATCACCCGGCGGCTGCCGGCCAGCCCGAGCATTAGCGCTTCGTAGTCCTGGCTGGCGCCCGGAATATGCGGCAGCAGGACCAGCGGCGCCGCCGTGCCAGCCGCGCCGGTTTCACGCATCAGCACCTCGCCCCGCGCCCAGGGCACGAAGCGCCGGGAAATGCGGCCTGCGACCGGCGCGGTCTCGGGAGGTGCCGGGGCAGTGCCGCCAGGCGGGTGCGCCGCGACGATCTCGGCATAGCGCGTTGCCGCGTCGCGGTCGTTCGCCGGTAAGGTTTCCTGCCAACATCCTTCCGGCAGGTCGCCGAGCAACTTAAGTGACTCGATCAGTGAATCTTCGGCTCGTCCGGCAAAGCATGTCGGAACCCGCAAGCCCTGCACCGCCTCGATCTCCGGGTAGCGGAACACCGCAGCGTAGCCCTTGGCATAGCCGCGCCCGGCGATGAACCCCGCCAGCGTAATGCGATGGGTCATCTCTATGTTGCGCCCGCCGGCCGCTGCGCGGGTTGCTTTGCGCCGGTCGTACCAGGGCCAGTAGAGGCTCATTTCGCGGTAGCGCAGAAAGAACTCCACCAGGTGCAGGCCGGTCCATACCGGGGTCCATGGCGGCAAATATTCGCGCAGCATATTGGCGCGCTCGTGGTCGGGCCACGCCGGATATCCGTCAAACAACGCGACCGACACGCGCTCGGGGTAACGCCGTGCGAACTCGAGGGCAACCGTCGCGCCGGTGTGCGACCCGAATAGGGCGCACCGTTCGATACCGAGTGCGGTCAGAGTTTCCGCAAGCGCCTCCGCATAGTCGCCGATTTCCGGGGCGTCGATGGCCAACGGGTCCGACAGTCCATACCCCGGCGTATCGGGCGCAATGGCGGCATAGTCCTGTCCGAAACGCTCGATGAACGCCGTCAGTGCCCAGGACGAACTGGGACTGGCGTGCAGCAACACCACCGGGGCGCCGTTCCCCGCTCTACGGTAGTGGACCTGCCGCGTGCCGACGGTGACGAAGTGCCGCGAGATCGTCATCGGCCGCCAGCAAGAAATCCGTCGACGGCGGCGGCAATGGCGTCGTTGTGGAAATCGACCATTTGGTATTCACCGTCTGGCACCATCGCTGCCGCCTCGGGCGCGAAGCGATGGAACGGGTCGTCTTCGATCGACGCGACCAGGGTCCGTACCGGGATCATCTGGATACGGTCGCGCACCGGATAGTCGAACACCGCCTGCCAAACTTTGTGGTAGTTGCGGTAATGCTTGAGGATGCCGGTGATCTTGCGCGACAGCAATTTGGCGTCGATCTCAGGTTCGATGATGCGAATCGCTTCGATCGATTCATTGTACCAGGGCCAAAACAGTTGTTCGTTGCGCAGCGCGAACCACAGACTGATCAGGTGAGACCCGTCCGCCTTGGGCTTGATGGGTGGCGCGTAGTGGGGGGCCAGCGCAAGGCGAACCTCGTCGGGCATCGCCAACGGTGCGAACAACAGCAGGTTGTCGACCCGGGGACGGTTGTTCAGCGTGAACTCAATGGCGACCGACGCCCCGCCCTGGTGGCCCAACAGGTCGACCTTGTCCAAGCCAAGTTTATCCAAAGCCTGCACCAAGACGCCGGCATAGCCCGCGATCGAGGGGGCCGCGGCCCAATCGTCCGAATCGCCGTTACCGGGCAGATCCAACGCGATAACGCGGCGGCCGCGTTTGGCCAGTTCCAGCATGAAGCCCGCATCCAGCGTTACGTCGCCCGGCAATTGAGGGAGCAGAACCATTGGCGGCCCGTCGGCGGGACCGGCGGCACTTACCGCAACCTGCCCGAAATCGAAGTCGAGATAGCGACGTTCGAGTTTGCCTGGGACCGGGGCAGGGGTGGGCGGTGGCGGCGCGGCGGCGGGTGCAGGTTGGGTCTCTAGAATGTCCCGGTAGCGTAGCGCGGCTTGGTGTACATCGCGGGGCAACTCCTCGGTCCACGATCCCTCGGCCTTGCGGGCTTCGATCAGCGGAAACCCCTTGATCAGCGAATCGCCGGTCCGCGCGCCAAAACATGTCGGTACCGTGAGCTTGCCGATGGGCTCGAGCCCCGCGTAGCGAAACACCGCCGAATACCCGACGTTGTAGTCCTCGCCGGTGATAAGGCGGGGTAGGACCATGTCCTGCATCAGATCGGCCGGCGGCGGTGCGGCGGTGCGTGACCGCGTGGCGCGGGTCCAGCGGAACGTTGGCGAATAGATGAACTGCTCGCGGAACTTGTGCCAGGTGTACAGCAGGTGCGAGGCGTCCCACTTGGGTTCGTACGGTGGAAGGTAGTACTTCGTCATATCCGCGCGGTAGGCGTCTTCATAGGCGGGGTAGCCGTCGATGACGAAGATCGATACCCGTTCGGGATAGCGCACCGCGAATTCCATCGCGATCGAGGCCCCTGTGTGCGAGCCCCACAGGCCGCAACGCTCGATCCCCAGTGCGTCCAACGTATCCTTTAGCGCCTCGGCGAAATCCGGTATCTCCGGCTTTTCCATGTCGAGCAGGTCGGAGTGACCATAACCCGGCGAATCCAAGGCGATCGCGGTAAAGCGTTCGGCGAACACCCGGGTGTACGGGTCCAACGCCCGGGCCCAGCTTGGCGAGGCGTGCAGCATCACGACAGGAGGGCCAGAGCCCGCGCGCCGGTAATGCACCCGCCGAGTGCCGACGGTAAGAAAGTGACTGCGGATCGTTGTATCGCCCATGCTGGCCTCCCCATGTGTCGGCCCCATCATAGGGCCCCGGGCCGATCCCTGCGCGCCGAACTACGCCGATGACCGCCAGTCGTGCTAACAAAGGGCAGGGAGGTAGCGTCCATGAATAGAACCGGCCCGCTGGAACGCGCATCGATTTTCGTCCGCGATACCGACCGCGCCCTCGGTTTCTACCGCGACATCCTGCGTATGGACGTGGTCGAGACCCGCGATCTTGGCGGACCGGTCATCGCCAGCATGGTGGGCATGGACGACTGCAAGATCCGGGTGACCTATTTGACGGCTGAAAACAGCGTCCGGGCACGGATCGGTCTGTTTGAAATCTACGACCCGCGCCCACCCGAGCTGCCGCGCCCGCCCACGGCCTCGCTCAACGCCGGACAGCCGGTTCTGGTTTTCGACAGCCCGTTCATCAGCGACATCCACCGCGAATTGAAGGCGGCCGGCTACACCTTTCTGCTCGAACCCCAAAACCTCGCCGACGGCGAGGGCGGGCACTACAACGAAATGATTGTGTTCGATCCGGACGGTGTCGCTGTCGACATCCTGCGCTACACGCCGCCGCCGGGCGCCGACATTGTGGACGCCGCGAACCGGACCCACGGCGAAATGCCGGGCGGCAACAACCGCACTTCGCCGGTCATGCGTGTCTCGATCCTGGTCCGCGATACCGCCCGTTCGCTCGCCATCTACCGCGATATTCTCGGCATGACGGTGGCCGACGAACGCACCTTCGGCGGACCCGAGATCGGCAACGCCATCGGCCTTGGCGACTGCGAACTTCGGGCGACCTACCTGACGGCGGAGGACAGTGGCGTCGGCCTGGTCGGCCTCATGGAGGTTGTGCGGGGGCAACGGCCGGAACTGCCGCGGCTCCAGCCGCGCATCCACCGCGGCCAGCCCGCACTGGTTTTCTCAACGAACGAGAACCGCGCCATTTTCGCCGACCTCAAAGAAGCCGGCACGACGTTCATTTGCCAGCCCGTCGACTTCACCAGCCCGCGCGGCACCTACATCGAAACGATCTTTCAGGACCCCGACGGCATCCCGGTCAGTCTGATTCAGTTTTCGCCGGCGGGTTAGTCTCCGACCGAGGGGAGGCGTTCCAGGGCGGCGATCTTACAGGGGCGTCGCGTCGGTCACTACGTACCGCGTCAACTGGCGCTCGCCTATGCCAAAGTCGGCGCCGGCGGCGCGCCATGCCTTCATGTGGGGCGAGGCGAAGTGGGCGGCCAACGCGTCCGCGTCGTCCCAGGATTCGGCGACGTGGATCAGGCCGGGGTCGAGGATGTCCTGCGCGTAGCTGTAGGAGCGGCACCCTGCTTCGGCGCGCGATGCCTTCAGCATCTTCTCCATATGCGGTCGCGCGGCGTCGAGGTTCTCCGGAGGTACCCGCACGGTCCCGGCGATCAGGATCATGGTTCTTTAGGCGGTGGCGGTTCGTCGGGGTCGGCCGCAAGCCCCTCCACGCGTTCGCGCAGCACAAAGAACACGCGGTCGATAAAAGCTTGGCTTTCGGCGTCCAGCTTGGCGCGTTGCGCCGGGGTGAACGTGAAGCCGTCGATTTCCTTGGCGGTGAAAACCTTCTTCTTCACGGCCAGAGCGTCGTAGGCCGCCAAACGTTCCTTCACCACCCAAAGTTCCTGCGCCAGCGCCATGGTGATCGAGACCAACTCGTCGACACCCTCGGCCGAGAAGAACTGCTCCTTTTTTCCGCGAACGCTGTAACGCAGCGGCTTTTTTTCTGCCGCGCCCGATGGGCTCATTTCCAGGCCCCGAAGCAATACCAATGGATGCCCGCGGCAAAGCGCCCGGTCTGATCGTCGGCTTTGCCGGTCTGCTTCTTGACCGAGTCCTTAACCGCTTTCTCCCCGTATTGACCGAGGCTAGGGATAATGAACTGCACGAACTTGTCCTTGGCGAAGCCGGCACCCTGCGACACCGCTTCGGGGTCCATGTCGCGGAACGGCTTATAGTAGGGCTCTTTGTTGTAGTAGCTGTCCCAATCCAAATAGAAGCTGTCGTAAGCGCCCAGCATTTTGTTGGGCGGGAGTTCCATGTGCAGCATCAGTCCGCCGGGCTTGAGCAGCCGGTGGGCTTCCTTGAAGACCTTTTTGATCCCCTTCTTGGGAACCTCATGCAGGAACATCGAGGAAAAGATCAAGTCGAAGCTGCCATCCTCGAACGTCGTTTTCTCGGCATTTTGCTGATGGAAATGCACCGGAACGCCGGCGGACTGGGCGCGGGCGTGGCCGTAACGTACCGCGGGGGCGCTGACATCGACGGCGTGTACTTCTGCCTTCGGATAGATCTTCGCCCACGGCACCGTGTTGTGCCCGATGGTGCAGCCCATATCCAGGATGCGGAGCGGTGCGAACTTCGGATACTTGTTCTTGATGAATAGCGCGATCGAACTGCCGATGTCGTCGAGGTTGTCGCCGAAGAACCCCATCGAGAAAACGGAAATACCGTTGTCGTAGACCGCGCCTTGGGTCACGTCGTCGGGGCCGTACTCGGTATCGTAGTTGCCGGGCATCCGGTGCACATCGATGGCCGAAACGCTACGCGGCACCTCGAACTTGGGGTCGGTGCTGAGCGTCCCCGCCGCCTTCTTCGAGCGGCTGAGCGATTTTGCCTTGGCGTTCAACGTGTCTTGGCTGCGTTCCACAGTGGGCAGAATCGAGCGGAACACCATTTCCTGGGCGTTGCACCGCATCGACGAATAGAACTTGAAGGTCGTGTCCTTCTTGAGTGCGCGATGAACCTCGACGCCGTCCCGCGGGGCCCGCTTGTTCTTGCGTTCGAACTTCGGCGCGACGTCGGTCTCGTAAACCGTGCGCATGCCGTTTGCCAGGTCGTGCAGCACATACAGCCGCATGCTCGACATAAAGGCTTGCCGGGCGGCCTCCTCCGGGGTCGGGTCGATCTTCAGACCGTGGTGCACATATTTTGTCATGTTGCATCTCCTCGCAGGCAAACCGGATCGTCGCTCGTTTCAGTATGGGGATTCACACCGGCCTTGAAAAGGAGGCCGGCAGCCGACAGCGTGTCACAATTGGTAATGGCGCCGCCGATTCGTCTAGGAACCGGCGATCTTCCCAATCCGACGATTGACCAGCGGCATCACCTCGTGAGCCAGAAGCTCCATCGAGCGAAACCATCCCGTCCGTGCCTCGACGTCGGCATAGTCGAAGCCGATCTGCAACAGCACACCAAAGCCGCCGGTCAACTCGTATTGCTCCACGATTTGGTCCGCGACGCGGTCCGGTGCACCCACGAACCAGGTTCCGTGGTCCACCAAATAAGCCGCATCCACTGCGGCGTCCGGCGGTGCGCCCTTGCGGCGGAACATGTCGGCGATGCCCAGCCGCTCGGCGATGACGCTGAAATAGCGATTCCAGAACCGACCGGCGAACCCGTCGACAACGGCGCGGCGCGCCGCCGCGTCGGTGTCTGCCACATAGATCTCGCGGATTTGCCGCCAGTTGCGCCGTGATGGGGTGCGCCCGCTGCGCGCCGCGCCCTCTTCGATCGACGGCCAGTGGACCGAGACATGCTCGGGCGCCACGTTGAAGCTCATCGGGATGTAGCCTTTTTCGCCGGCAATCATCAGCGACCCAGACTTCGGCATGAACCCTGCGAAAGCGATGCGCGGTTCGGGCGGCGCGAAAGGTTTGAGATGCCAGTAATAATTGTCGGAGTAGCGCGGGCGGCGGGTCGACCAGAACTGGCCATCGAAATCGCCCGGACCGTCCGGCGACCAAGCCTGCAAGATGATCTCAAGTGCTTCGCGCGAACGGGCGCCGTTCTCGCCCTTGGCGAAATCCAGTCCGTAGAGTTGCCCGTCGGTGACGGTCCCGCCTGCACCGAAGCCGAACATCAAGCGTCCACGGGCCATGTGATCGAGTTGAATCAGTTCGGCGGCGAGGCGCAACGGATGCTGCTGATAGAGGACTTCGACGCCGGTTCCCAGCCGGATGTTTTTCGTCCGCGCGATCGATGCGGCGATGATCTGTTGGGGCGACGGCAACGGTTCCCAGGGGGTGGTGATGTGCTGCCCAACCCATGCTTCGGCGTAACCCAACGCATCGGCGCGTTGGATAACCTCGGTATTCCAGTCGATGACGTCCGCCAGCGGTCGCGACGGATCGCTTGCCGGCATGAGAAAGAGACCAAGTTCCATACCCCACCCTAAACCAGCCGCCCCCAGAACGGGAGGCGGCGTGCCGTGGTTCAGCGGGGGAGGTGTCCGGGCCGGATCCTGCTGGGCTGCGTGCGGGCGTTTCGGTTGGGTTGTTCGAATCCGTCCGCCGCCATGGCTTGTAACCGCTCGATCCGGTTTGCTGTCGAAGGATGGGTGGAGAACAGGCTATCGCGTTTGTGGGCGTGCAAAGGATTGACGATGAACAAGTGCGCGGTGGCGGGATTGTTTTCTGCCGGGACGTTGTCGATCCGCTGCGCCCCGGTCGAAATCTTATCTAGCGCTGTCGCAAGCCACAGGGGATTGCCGGCGATTGCCGCACCGACCCGATCGGCTTCGTACTCGCGGCTGCGGCTGATCGCCATTTGTACGACCATCGCGGCGAGCGGTGCCAGAATCATTATGGCGATGGTGCCGACCAGTCCAAGGGGACTGTCACGCCGCCCACCGAAAAACAGGGCAAAATTCGCCAACATACTGATCGCGCCGGCAAGTGTGGCGGTGATCGTCATGATCAGGGTGTCGCGACTTTTTACATGGGCCAATTCGTGCCCGATCACCCCGGCGAGTTCCGCATCGTCCAGCCGCTGCATCAAGCCCGTTGTCACTGCAACTGCGGCGTGTTCGGGGCTGCGCCCGGTGGCGAACGCATTGGGCTGCGCGTTGTCCATGATATAGACGCGAGGCATCGGTAGGTCGCCGCGCTCGGCTAGCCTGGCGACCATGTCATAGAGTTTAGGCTGGGTGTCGCGGGTAACCTCGCGCGCACCGTATTGACGCAGCACGATCGCACCCGAGTTCCAGTAGGCGAAGGCGTTCATGCCCATTGCCAGGACGAAGGCGATCAAGAGGCCGCCTTGTCCGCCGATTAGAAATCCGGCCGCCAGAAACAACCCGGTCATCCCGGCGAGGAGTAACGCCGTTTTTGCGTATCCGCTCATGCTAGTCGCCTGTTCATCGTGGTTCTTGTCGGCCAGACCCACCAAGAAATGGGAAGGTCGTTTGGCGTTTCAAGCGTCGGGCATTGGGAATCGCGGCGCGGGCGCGCCGGCTTCGTGGGCTTGCATCCGGTGCCGACTGACCATAGGGAAGGGGGGCGCGCCTGGAGGCGCCCCGTTTCCGCGAGGCTAACGATGAGCACCGGTCGACCGCGTTTCAACATCTGGCTTAACGTCTTCATTCTGCTTGGCATTGTCGCCGTGGCCGTCGTGCAAGCCCGCGGGGTTCTGCCCGAGGACAACGTCGTGGTGACCGGCATCGCCTACTTTGCCGGCGGTGCCATCGGCGCGCTCGTCTATGCGGGGCTTAGCGACCTGCGCGACCGCTTGGTCTCGCGTGGCAAGTAGCCGCTAACTTTCCAGGAACTCCCGGACGACAGCGGCGATGTCGGCGGTGCGGGTATCGAGCATGCCATGGCCAAATCCCGGCAGGTCGTGGACCCGGCCCTTCTGGATCAAATCCGCCGCCCGCTTGGATTGCTCATAGAGATCGTCTTCTGGATTGAGCACCAGCACCGGACAATTGACCTGTTTGAGCCGCTTTGCCATCGGGTAGTTGAAGGCCGCCCGGTGGCCCCATGAATAGGCCGGGCCCCAGCGCAGGGTCTCGTTGAAGGCCTCGGCATAGTTCGTGATGGGCTGATCCGGCCCTAGCCACGGCCAAAAGAACTGCCAACGCTCGACGTTGTGCATACCGTCTTCGCCGAACGTGACGGGCGTGTAGCGCGCGCGAAAGTCGGCGAGCTCTTCGTCGCTGAACAGGGGCGCAGAGTACATGACGATGTGCTTCACCATCTTGCCCATCTTGTGCCAAAGCTCGGTCGCAACTTCGCTGCCGGTGTGAAAACCGAACAGGTCGACCTCATCGAAGCCCTGTTTCATGATGAAATCGGTCATGACATCGGCGAAGTCGGCGATCTCGACCGGCTCGGGCGGCGGCTCGCTCTCACCGAAACCCGGCGTATCGGGCGCCAGCACGATGCGATCCGACCCGATCGACTTCATGAAATTCACATAGGCCCTACCCGACCGCGGACTGGCATGCAGGCAGATCAGGGGACGCGCGGTTTGCTCGGCTTCGGGCGGGCGGATGCTGCGATAGTGCAGTTGGCCCCACCGACTATCGGCAAAGGCGCGGCGCACGAATGTCGCGCTGGTCGCGGGCGAAGCGATAGTTCTTTTGCCCGCCCCATCCGGATTCACAACCGTCTCCTCGACATCGTCGCTGTCCAAGAAGTCGCGCGCGATCTGCGCGATTTCGTCGGGATGCAGGTCCAACATGCCGTGGCCGAACTTTTCCTTGGGTAGCTCGAGGATGCGTCCGTTTTGCATCAACGGCGCGGCCCGTCGCGTCTGTTCGACGAGGTCGTCCTCGGTGTTGAGAACGAGGATCGGCTGGCTCACCTCCCGCAGCGCCTTGCCGAAGGGGTAGTTGAAGGCCGCAGCGTGGCCCCATTCGTATTTCTCCCCGGCGCGCAGCGACTCCGACAGTTCGCGTTGAATCAGGTCGGGGCCGACGCCCGGTCCGCGCCAATGCCAATGCATGTCCCAGCGCGTCTTTAGGTGCGCGCCCTCGGGCGACAGCGGGACGCCCTTGTACTCGGCGCGAAACGTCTCGAGTTCGTCGTCGGTAAAGACAGGCGCGGAAATCAGGATCAATTTGCGGACTTGGTCGGGCCGCTGGCGCGCGAGTTCGACCGCCACCTCCGAACCCGTGTGCATGCCCATCGCATCGACCTTCGCGATCCCGAGCGAATCGAGCAGCTCGCCCATGCAAGCCGCGAAATCGCCGATTTCTTTCGGGGCTGGGGGCGGGGTGCTTTCGCCAAAGCCAATCGAATCGGGTGCGATCGCAACCCGGTCCACGCCCATCCGTTGCAGGAATTGGCCGTACATCCGGCCCGACCCAGGACTCAGATGAAAACAGATCAGTGGTACTTGGGTCGGGGTCGCGGGACGGGCAATGCGGTAGTGAATTTGGCCAAACCGGCCGTCGGCGAAAGCGCGCCGCACGCCTTCCGGCGTTCGCCAATAAATCATCGAATCATCGGTCATGGCGCTACACCGACCGCGCGTCGAGGAAGTCGCGCAGCATCGCGGCGACCTCGGTCGTCATGGTGTCGATAAAGCCATGCCCACGGTCCTTGATCTCGACCATTCGCCCGTTTTGCATCAGCGGCAACCCGCGCGGCGTTTGTTCGACTAGGTCGTCGTTCGGGTTGATCACAAGAATAGGCTGGGTCACTTTCGGCAGCGTCTTGCGTAAATCGTAGTTAAACGCGGCACGATGGCCCCAATGGGCGATCGGCCCGCCGCGCAATCCTTCCGCAAAGTTCCGGGCCAAAACCTCCCTAGGCACCTTGGGGCCGTAGAAGGGCAGCATGTGCGTCCACTTGGCGACCAAGTGCGCGCCGTCGTCGCTGATCGGGCGGCCGGCGTAGTTCTTGCGCAAATGGTCGAGTTCCTCGTCGGTGAACACTGGGCACGAGATCTGGACGATTCGGCGCACCAAGTCGGGCCGTTGCAGCGCGAGTTCGATGCAGGTTTCCGAACCGGTATGGTAGCCCATCACGTCGATCTGCTTGAGCCCGAGCGTATCGGCGACATGCGCAGCGGTGCGGGCGTAGTCGGCGATCTCGGGCGGGGCGGCGGGCGGATCGGACTCGCCGAACCCCGGCATGTCCGGGGCGAGCGCCGTGCGGTCGCGCCCCATTGCCTCTAGGATTGCCTCATAAATTCGGCCCGAATTCGGGCTCATGTGCAGGCACATCAACGGCGTGTGCGCGCTCGTCGGCGGCGCCGCGATGCGGTAGTGGACCTGACCGTGGGGGCCGTCCATGAACCCGCGCCGCAGCGGACGTGCGATTGCGGCCGGCGGGGGCGGTGTCGGGCGCGCCTTGGTCGCGCCGTTATCGTCGGCGGGCCCATCGAGGAAGTCGCGCACCACTTTGGCAACCTCGGCGGTGTGTACATCGAGCATCCCGTGCGAATAATCCGGTAACTCGTGCACGCGGCCGTTCTGAACATAGTCCGTCGCGCGCAGGGTCGGCTCGCGCAGGTCGTCGTTCGGGCACAACACCAAGATCGGTTGCTTCACGTTGGGCAGGTTGTCGGCGTGCTGCAATCGGAACGCAGCATGGTGTCCCCACCATGCTTTGTTGCCGCCGCGCAGCGCCTCGGTGACCTCGCGGTGGACGAAGATCGTCGGGGCCGCCTTGTCCTTCCAGCGGAAGTGCCCATCCCATTTGCGTTGCAGATGGCTGCCGTCCTCGGTGGTTTCGTCGGCGGCGGGCGTGCCCATCGTCCGGTACTGAACCTCCAGCTCCTCGGCGGAGTAGATCGGCGCGGAGACCAAAACGATGCGGCGGATTTGCTTGGGCCGTTGCTGGGCGATTTCGACGCAGGTCCGCGATCCCGTGTGATACCCCATGACATCGACTTGGTCGAAACCGAGTTCGTCGATCAACTCGCCCATTGCCGCAGCGTAATCGGCGATTTCGGGCGGGTTTTGCGGCGGGTCGGATTCGCCGAAGCCGGGCGTGTCGGGCGCCACCGCGACCCTGTCCTTGGCCATTTCGGCGAGCCACAGCGCATAGACCCGGCCCGAATTGGGACTGAGATGGAAGCAAATCAGCGGCGTCTTGTCGCTGCCGCCCGCGGGCCGCGCGATCCGATAATGGATCTGTCCGAATCGGCCGTCGGCATAGGCGCGTTGGACGCCGGCCGGTGTGCGCCAAAAGCGCATCTCTGCCGCAATCGTGGATTCGGACATGCCCTGTCTCCCCTTTGCGCCTATTTGGCCCGAACGATTGGCCGTCGCGCAAGACTAAGCCGTTCGGGCGGCACGAAACCCGCAGAATTGCTGGAATTGTCGAAGGACTAGTTGTCTTCGACGCTTTGGAAGCTGATCCCTTCGAAGGCGTCTTCCATGTCAGATGCCCCCGCGATCTCCTCTTGCGGAAACATCAGGCCGGCCGCTTCAAAGCCGCCATCGACGTTGAGCACGTGTCCGGTCGTGTAGGCCGCATCGTCGCAGGCGAGGAACAACGCTGCGGACCCAATTGCCTCGAGCGACCCATAGCGCCGCATCGGGATGCGGCTCAGGTAACCTTCAACCGTTCCCGGGCTATGGTTGGTGATCGCCGTTTCCACCGGGCCCGGTGCAATCGCGTTGACCCGGATGTTCTTCTCGGCGAATTCGACCGCCATGATTTTCGTCAGTTGGATAATCCCCGCCTTCGATACACCATAGGCGCTGCGCCCCGTCGCGCCGCGTTGGCCTGAAATCGAGGCGATATTGACGATCGCGCCGCCACCGGCCTGTTCCATCATCGGCACGGCGGCCTTGGAGCACAGAAACGTCCCGGTCAGATTGGTGCGCAGTACTTGCTCCCATTCCATCAACGACTGATCCATCACCAGACGGTTCGGCGCGATCCCGGCGTTGTTGATCAGAATGTCGAGTCTGCCGAAACGTTCCTGCGTCTTAGCGAACGCTTCAGTTACGGACTCAGGATTGCCGATGTCCGCGAACATGCCCAAGGCCTCGACGCCGGTGCCGCGGATTTCCTCGGCCGATTCCTCGACGATATCGGCGAGCAGATCGCACACGACGATTGACGCGCCCTCGCGCGCCATTGCCAACGCCGCTGCGCGGCCCAACCCGCGCGCGCCGCCGGTTACCAACGCCGTTTTACCCGACAACTTCATGCCAAACCTCAGATTGATGCACTCAACTACTTGCGCTACTTTGAAAAGTATTGCCGAAGAATTACCCGAATGAACGCGGGTTGCGAGAAAAAAAACGCTAGCCGGGGACGCGACGATGGATTGGACGACGTTCTTTATCTTTCTGCACATCTTGTTGATGGCCTTTTGGCTGGGTGCCGACATGGGCACCTACTACGCGGCAATCTTGATCCTCAATCGCGACTACACCCCGCCGCAGCGCGCCGTGTTGGCTCGGATTCTCCAAGGTGTCGACATCTTCCCGCGCCTGGCGATGACCCTCATGGTCCCGACGGGCATGACCATTGCCCATAACAACGGTTGGGCACCCATCGGGATGCCCTGGCTTGTTCTCATATGGGTTGTCGGCATCGCTTGGGGCTGGATGGTGTGGAACGTCCACCGGCCGACCGCGCCAGCCTGGGGCAAGAAACTGCAGCGCGTCGAGGACATCTGGAACTATGTACTGCTCGCCGTTGTCGTCCTGGCGCTCATCGTCTCGTTCAGTGCTGGCGATCTGTTCCCGGAGAACTGGCTGCGCCTGAAGGTCGCCCTCTACGGGTTGACGATCGTGATCTTGATCGTCGTCAACTTCATGTTCAAACCGTTCGGACCGGCCTTTGGCCGCCTTCTCACCGAAGGCTCAACACCTGAGGTCGAAGACACGATCGCGACTCTCATCAACCGCGGCAAGCCGTGGATTTGGTCGATTTGGGCAATCGTTGTCGTCAACACCGCACTGGGGCTGTTCCAGCCGGGCTTCTAGCGCGCCTTACGCAACGGGCGCGACCAACGGGCCGAGCAGCGTCCAAGGCCGGCTCGACACCACATCGGTCTTCAAGGTCACCGTACGGTTGCCCGCGGTCGATGGGTCGACGGTTGCCAGCGTCAGCCCCGGCGCGTTTTCGGCCAGCGTCACATTGGGATAGTTGATATCGCCGTTGAACGGCCGCGACCATTCGGTCCACAAGGTGAAATCCTTGTCGGGCGCGGCGATCATCGCGACTCCGGCCGCGCTGGCGTGGCTTCCGGCCACCACCGTGAGGCGGTTCTCGGCGGCGCGTTCGGCGATCCCGAACTCGTTCTCCCAGCGCTCGACGATTGCGGTCGGCGCGGCGACAACCTCGACGTCTTGCAAGGCGGCAAGGCGAAACGTTTCGGGATAGATCGTGTCGCCGCCGGTCGCGATGGCCATTCGGCCCCAGGGCAAATCCACCGTCGCAATCCCGTCGCCCAGAGAGTCCGCCCACGGATGACGACCGCACCCGTGCAACTGGGGCTGGCGCAGCACGATTCCGTCCGCGCCGATGGCGACGCCGGTATGGCGAAAACGGGCCCCTTCGCGTTCGACGATGCTGGTCACGACAACGGTCGTACGCCCGGCAAGGGCGCCTTGGATCGCCGCCACTGTCGCTTCGGCCTGCACCGCTGCCGCCACAGGTTCGACCGCTCCGTCCGCAACATCGACAAGCTCGGGTAGGACGAGGAGGCCAACCGCCGGATCGAGGTCGCCGATCGCCGTCAGCACTTCTGCCAGCGCGGCGGCGCCGGTTGCCGCCGGTTGATAGACCCCGACCTGGAGAGTGTCGCTCTTCGCGCGGTAGCTGCGCGCCGCGGGTGCTTCGGCGATCGGGCCATAAAGATCGGGCCGCCGGTTGCGAAACACGTGAGTGCCGTCCGGGCGCAGCTTGAGGTCGGCGTCGCCGACCTCAATATCGGCAACGACGACCGCTTCGCCGGATTCGGGCGCCCGTGCCAACACCGTGCCATCGGGTGCAACGATTTGGCTCTCGCCGGCACCGTTCAACCGTTCCGGCGCTATCTTCAGCTTTGCCGCAACGCCGTCGGCCATCCCTGGCGGCACCAGCGGCCCCACTTTGTTGGCTGCCACGACGAAGGTCCGGTTCTCTGCCGCGCGCACCGGGATATGCAGCGTCGCTTCGTCGTTAGCGAAGGAGTTGAGCGTGTTACACATGATCTGTGCGCCACGCAGGGCTACGCATCGCGGCGTTTCGTTCATCACCCCGTCCATGCACGAAAACATGCCGATCTTGCCGATTGCGGTCTCGGTGATCGGGCCGAGTTCGGTGGCGCGTTCCAGCCAGTTGTTTTCGCCGCCCATCAGAACCTGCTTGTCGGAGTCCGCAAGCCGTGTTCCCTCGGGGCCGAACAAAATATTGGTGCTGGTCACGCCGTTGTTGCGTCGGCGCACCGTGCAATTGATGACGATGAAGCACCGGTGTTGTTTTGCCTTGGCCGCAATTGCGGCAGTGAAAGGCCCATCCAACGGCACCGCAACCGCGTAGCAATGTTCGTTGTCGTCGTACCACGAGCAATGGTTGACGAATTCCGGCAATACCATCAGGTCCGGTTGGTGGGTTGCGGCCTCGTCGATCATCCGCAGGCAGGTGGCGAGATTGGCCTCGACATCGATGCCGGCACCCAGTTGGACGGCGGCCACACGAACGGTGTTCTTCATTATTTCCTCAACGCTGCGGAGCGGGACTGTCGCCCTCAGGGGCGACCCATGATGCACTCAAAAGGTCGGTTTTCGCGGCGAAAGCCAAGTCCGCCGGGGTCGCCCGCCCACGTCGCGAACCCGCGGGCTGCGGTAGGTTGCCTGGGAAGCCGGTATAATTGGCGGAAAACAAGGATTCTTCCCACCCCTCACACCGCGATTGCGGTCGGAAAAGACCCTGCCGAATACGCATTCTTACGGATTTCAAGTACTCCACTACCGATTATTATCCGGAAGCTTTTTTAGTGCCCCCTTCCGGGGCGTGTTTTGGTCGATTGTTGAGGATCTACAATGAAATTGAATGTCATTCCCGCGGTTGCCGCGGCAGCTGTTTGCGCCACGGTGTTGAGCGCTACCGCGCAAGCCCAAAGCGAGAGCGAGCGTATTAAGGCGCTCGAGGCAATGATCCAAAAGCAACAGGCCCAGATCGAGACGCAGCAAAAACTGCTCGAGGAAATGCATACGGCGCTCAAGTCCGTCCAGGAAAGCGGCCAGGGCGAGGGCACTGGGCGCAATCGTGTGGTTCTCTCGCGCGACGACAAAGTCAAGTTGTCGATCGAGGGCCAGGTCAACCGGGCGATGCTGTACTACAACGACGGTAACAAGAGCGCTGTCCGGCACGTTGATAACGGCGCCTCGTCCACGCGATTGGCGTTCAAAGGCAGCGCGCAGGCGACCGACGATCTCTCGCTTGGCGCCACCATCGAAGTGCAGTTCGAATCCAACTCGACCGGCACCGTCAATCAGGCCGACAACACCGCCGTCGGCACCGATAGCTTTACGCAGCGCAAGCTCGAGATCTACGCTTCCAGCGAACGCTTTGGCACCATCGCGATGGGCCAGGGCGATACCGCCACCGACGGGATGAGCGAATCCGATCTTTCAGGAACGGACCTCGTCGGCTATGCCGCTGTCGCCGACGCGGGCGGCGGTCTGTCATTCGCGACGTCGCGTACAGGCGCCATTACCGGCAACCCGACTGTCGGCGGGGTCTTCGACAACCTCAACGGCCTCGGTCGCGACGACCGGTTGCTTTACGAGACGCCGAACTTCCGCGGCTTGACGCTCGCCACTTCGGTGATCGACGGCGGTGAATGGGACGTCGCGGCAAGCTACGGTGCGAGCTACGACAGCCTTACCGTCAACGCCAAGCTCGGCTACGCCAACCAGTCCGGGACCCAGACCTTCCCCGAGACCATCCTCGGCGGCTCTCTCGCCGTGCTCCACAAGAGCGGGTTCAACTTCGCCGCCGGGACAGGCAAGGGCGACGACAGCGACTCGACCCGCGACGCGCAATCCTTCGCCTATGGCAAGGTCGGCTACATCGCGCAAGATCTGTTCCGCTTCGGCGCTGCGCACTTCTCGGTCGATTACGGCCGCTACGACAACGCTGCTGCCAATAACGACGAAGGTACGGCGATGGGCTTCCAGTTTGTGCAGTCGTTGGACGACTTCGGGACCGAACTCTATGCCGGTTACCGGCGCTACGAGCTCGATCGCCCTGGTTCGTCCTTTGACGACATCGACGTCGTCCTCGCCGGTGCGCGTGTGAAGTTCTAATGGCCTACGCTCGGACCCTTCTTGCGGCGATTTTCGTCATTGCGACACTTGCTGCGTGCGGCACACCGACGCCGCGCCATGTCGTCGGCGAAATCCCGCCCGGGCCCGGCTTGCTGACCGGGGACAAGGGCGAGTTCGTCGTCCACAAAAGGTAGTCGTTCAATAGGGCAATCGAGGCCCGTGAGGAAAAGCCGGAGACGGCGCGGCTCAAGCCGAGGAGTTACCGATGAAAGCGTTCGATTCGATCCGCAACAAACTGATCGCCATGCTGTTCTTGTTCGGCGTAGTCCCTGCACTTTTTGTTTTCTTCGAATCGACCGCGATCGATAAAGCCTTTCGATCCTCCGTCGAGGAAGGGTTCTCGATCTACGCCGAGAACTTCATCGATGTGATCGACCGCAACCTGTTCGAACGCTACGGCGACGTTCAAGCCTTCACCAAAAACGAAGCCGCCCATCTCGAAGAGAACTGGAGCTACCATACCGACGACAATCCGCTTGTCGCCGCGATGAACGATTACACGGCGCTCTACGGGATTTACCAGCTGATGATCATGGTCGACCTCGACGGGAAGGTCATTGCCGCCAACTCCAAGAATCTTCGCGGCGAGCCGCTCGATGTCGAGTTTCTCTATGGCAAGAATTATTCGCAGACCCCTTGGTTCCAAAACGCTAAGGCCGGTAACTACCTTGAAGGCACCAACGGTCTGACGGGAACGGTTGTCGAGCAGCCGGCGTACCACGAAGAGGTCGCGCGCGTTTATGGCGGCGACGGATACTCGATGATCTTCGCCACGCGCGTGATCGACCCGAAGGGTCGGCATCTTGGCTATTGGGCGAACTTCGCCGACTGGGGCTTGGTCGAGGACATCGCCAAGCAACAGTACGCCTCGCTCGCTGAGCGCGGGTTCGAGGGCGCGGAACTAACGTTGTTGGACCCCGACGGGGTCGTCATTGTCGATTACGATCCTTCGACCAGCGGATCTCGCGACTACACGCGCAACCGCGATGTGATCGGTAAGCTCAACTTGGCGACTGCGGGCGTCTCTGCAGCCCAGGCTGGCGTTCGCGGCGAAAGCGGGGCGATGGTCGTCACGCACGCGCGCAAGCAGATCGATCAGGTCGCCGGTTTTGCCCATACCCACGGGGCTTACGATTATCCGGGCACCGGTTGGACCGCCTTGGTGCGCGCACCGGTGAGCGAAGCCTATCCGGCCATCGATTCGACCCGCCGCCTCATGATCATTCTTCAGATCATCGCCGCGCTGGTCATCCTCGTGGCTGGCTGGTTCATCGGTTCGCGGTTCGCCCGACCGGCGGTCCGGCTGACCGGGGCGATGGGCGTCCTCGCGGGCGGCGACCATCAGGTCGAAGTTCCCGAAACCGATCGGCGCGACGAATACGGCGCGATGGCGAAGGCGGTCCAGGTGTTCAAGGACAACGCGATCGAAAACGCCCGCCTCCAAAGCGAGGTCGAGGACGCGCGCGCCCGCGATGAAGCGGCACGGGCGGCGCGCCAAGCTGAACAGGAGGCGGTCGTCTCCAATCTTGCCGCGGGCCTCGCGTCGCTCGTGCGCGGCGATCTGACCCACCGGATTGCAGCGGACTTCCCGGGCGATTACGCCAAACTTAAGGAAGACTTCAACGCGACGGCCGACCGCCTTAGCGAAATCGTCGGCGACATCCGCGCCGCGGCGGATCAGATCGGCAATGCCGCCGGTGAAATCTCCCAAGGCACCGACGATTTGGCCGGCCGGACCGAACAGCAAGCCGCCAATATCGAGGAAACCGCGGCGGCGATGGAGGAGATGACCTCGACCGTCCAGAAGAACGCCGAGAACGCCAGTGCATCGACGAAATTGGTGGGCGATACGCGCGGCGGAGCGGAATCGGGCGGCGAAATCGTGCGCGAGGCGGTGACGGCCATGAGCGCGATCGAAACCTCCTCGAAGGAAATCGGCGAGATCGTCAACGTCATCGACGACATCGCTTTCCAGACCAATCTGCTCGCGCTCAACGCCGCCGTCGAGGCGGCCCGGGCCGGCGATGCCGGCAAGGGCTTTGCCGTGGTCGCGTCCGAAGTGCGGTCCCTGGCGCAACGCTCCAGTGAAGCGGCCAAGGAAATCAAGGCGCTCATCGACAAGAGCAACAACCAAGTCACCTCGGGTGTTCGCCTCGTCAATCAAACTGGCGATGCGCTCGCCGGGATCATCGAGGGCGTCCAAAAGGTCTCCGCGATCGTCACCGAAATCGCCCAGGCGAGCAGCGAACAGGCCACCGGCTTGGTCGAAGTGAATTCAGCGATCGGGCAGATGGACGAAATGACGCAGCAGAATGCGGCCATGGTCGAAGAAAACACCGCCGCCGCGCGCTCGCTTGCAGGCGAAGCGTCTCAGCTTGTGCAACTGATTTCGTTCTTCAAGGTCAACCAGGCTGCGGCGGCGCCGCAAAAGGCCTTGGCTGCGCCGCCCAAGAAAGCGGCGCTACCCAAGTCGCCGGCCGCGCCCGCGGCGAAGCCTAGCCAAAAGCCCGCGGCGAAACCGGCCGCGAAGCCAAAGCCCGCGGCCCCGGCACGGGCGGCCATCGCCGACGATAGCCACGACGACTGGGCGGAGTTCTAGATCGCGTTGCTGCCCGCGGGCCGGATGATCCCGATGTCGCCCGCGACACGGCGGAACCGCCCGATCTAAACTCCCCCTCCACTTCACGGAGGGGGACGACATGAGCCGATTTGGCATGGGGCCGATCCTAGCGGCAACCGTCACGGTTACCGATTTGCCGGCCGCGGTGGCGCGCTACACCAAAACCGTCGGTTACGAAACCGCAGGGACGGGTCGGGTAGCCGGTGCCCAAGCAGCGGCCTGGGGCGCGCCCGCAATGGCGGATCGGCCCTACCATTTGCTGCGTCCGGCGAGCGGCGAACCGGGGTGGATCAGATTGGTCCAGGGTACCCGGCCTCCCGCCTTCAGGCCGCTCGCCCATTTTGGTTGGGCCGCCATTGAAATCCTGTTGCGCGACACCGATGCCATGCATGAACGCATGAAGGGAAGCGACTTCACGATTATCGGCGAACCGCACCCGCTCACGTCGTCACCCGAGATCAAGGCGATGCAGGTCGTGGGCCCCGACGGCGAAGCGCTTTACCTCACCAACGTGCCCAAGGGCGCAAGCCCACTACACGAACTGCCACAGCCCCAGAGCGATATCGACCGCATTTTCATCATGGTGCTGGGTGTGCCTGACTTCGCGGCGACCCATGCCGACTTTGCGGCGCGCTTCGGGGTGGCCAAGACCAGCGAACGGACCCGCGGCATCAACTTCGTCGGTGCCGGCTACGGTTTGGAGGATCTCGGCAAACCGCTGCCGATGTCGACCGTGCAACTCGATGGCCGCTGCGTGATCCAGGTCGACGGTATGCAACCCACGGCGACGCCGCGGCCCTGCACCAACGGCGAATTGCCGCCCGGCATTGCGATTGTTTCGATCGCCCGGGCGGCGGACCCGGCGCTCGCAGCCGACGCATTGGGCCCGACGTATACGGGCGACGCAGCATGGCCTTACCTCGGTGCGGGTGCGCTCACCGTGCGCGGTGCCGGTGGCGAACTTTACGAAATGGTCGATACGACCGGTTGAAACGGCATCAGGCTGCTTCGAGTCCGTCGCGCCCGTGGGGCGCGCCGAAATCGACGATCGGCCCCTTGGGCACGATACCTGTCGGATTGCGTTCCGCGCTCATCGAGTAGTAGCCGGCTTTATAGATGCCGGTGTCGACGGTCTCGGCAACGCCCGGGATCTGGTAAAGTTCGCGCACATAGCCAGAAAGGTTCGGATAGTCGCGAATCATCCGCTTGTTGCACCGAAAGGCCCCGTAGTAGGCCACATCGAACCTGACCAGTGTGGGCAACACCCGAATGTCGGCTTCGGTGAGCGTGGCTCCGGCGATATAGCGGTTCGCCGCTAGGTGCATATCCAGCGCATCCAGGATTTCGAAGACATCGTCGTAGGCCTGCTCATAGGCGCTTTGGGTGCGCGCAAAACCGGCGCGGTAAACGCCGTTGTTCAGGTTCGCATAGGTGCGCGCGTTCCAGTCGTCGATGACCGGACGCAGGTTGTGCGGATAATAGTCGTGCGATGTATCGGCCCAGGCGTCGAAGGCGCTGTTCAGCATCCGGATGATCTCCGAGGATTCGTTGCTGACGATCACGCCGCGTTCAGTGTCGAACAGAACCGGGACGGTCACCCGCCCAGTATAGTCGGGATGGGACAGCGTGTAGATCTCGTGCAGGTGGGCCTTGCCGAACAGATCGTCGGCGTATCCCTCCGCCGGCGCGAAGGTCCAGCCTTGCGATCCGCGGCCCGGACGGACAACCGACATCGACACCACGTCCTCCAGCTTTTTCAGCTTGCGCATGATCATGGTGCGATGTGCCCACGGGCAGTTGATCGCGACATACAAGTGGTACCGGCCCGCCGCTGCCGCAAAGCCGCCGTCGCCGCTCGGTCCGGGCGCGCCGTCGGCCGTCACCCAGTTGCGCAACACCGAATCCGGACGCTGGAAACTCCCGTCGCTACCCGTCGGTTGCCGGTCCTCGTCCGTCCATTGTCCGGCGATCAATTTGCCCATCGGTTCCTCCGCGTTGAGCGGCGACCTTAGCAAGGATTCGAGCGCTTCGAGTTGGCCTAGGTTCGCGCCGCCGCGTCGGGGACACAATTCGGTCTTTGCGTCGGGGACACAAAACGTGACGCCAATCTGCGGCGCCCTTAGGCTAAACTAGGCGGCGTTCATTTAAGAGAGGGCCGTCCCGTCGGTGGACCGTGCGAACCCCGGGGCGTGTTATAGAAAACCAAGGAAACTGCGGGAGTTCGCTTTGTTTCGGCAAAAAGCATTCAGATACAGCGGCGCGGAAGGCATCGGCGCGCCGCACCCAGCCCAAGCCAAGAACCTTAGGCAAACTGCGGGCGTTGGCTTTGTTTCGGCGGGTCTTGCGGCATGAGCGCGGCCGACCGCGTCCTCATTGTCGGGGCTGGGCCGATTGGCCTGATCTGCGCCTATCGCCTTTCGCTGATGGATATCCCGGTGACGATTGTCGACAAGGCGGCAGAAATTCCGACCGATCTACGCGCCTCAACCTGGCATCCCGCGACCCTGGACATGCTCGAAGAACTCGGCGTCACCGATGTCATTTTGAAAAAGGGCGCGGTGTGTCCGTCCTGGCAATACCGTTTCCAGGACACCGGCGAGCGGGCCGTCTTCGATCTGTCGGTCCTGGCGGGCGAGACCGGCCATCCCTACCGCGTCCAGTGCGAGCAATTCCACGTCGTGCGTCACCTTGCCGAGGTCGTGGCGAGCCGGGACAACGTCGATCTTCGCTGGGGCGTCGAAGCGGTCGGGGTCGCCCAGGACGACAACGGTGTGACGCTGACCGTCGTTGGCAACGGCGAGGAAGAAACCCTCAAGGGCCGGTTTTTGATCGGTGCCGACGGCGGCCGGTCCAACGTGCGCGACCAACTCGGGCTCGGCTTCGACGGCAAGACCTATCCGATCTTCACAATGGTCGCGATCACCGACTTTCCCTTCGAAAAGCACTACGAGGGGTTGTCGAACGTCAGTTATGTGTGGACCGAGACCGGCAACTTTTCACTGCTGCGGGTGCCGGACCGCTGGCGTTCGGGCATCACACCGCGACCGGACCAAACGCCGGAAGACGCGCTTTCCGACGAAAACATCAACGCGCACTTTCAACGGATCGTGCCGCGCGACCAGCGCTACGAAATTCTCGCCCGTGGCAGCTACCGCACCCACATGCGGGTAACCGAACGGTTTAACGTCGGTCGGGTGTTTCTCGCCGGCGACGCGGCCCACCTCAACACGCCCAACGGTGGTTTGGGTCTCAACTGCGGTGTCCACGACGCGATGAACCTTTCGGAAAAGATCCACGCCGTGTGGCATGGCCGAGCCGACATGGCGGTCTTCGACCGCTATACCCGTCAGCGCAAACTGATTGCGACCGATTATGTGCACACGATGTCGGACGCTAATCACCATCGGATGCGCGAACGCGACCCGCAAAAACGCCGCGCGATCATGCAGGACATGCAACGCGTCACCGCCGACGACGCCTTGATGAAAGACTGGCTAATGAACTCGTCGATGATCAACGCCGTCCGCTTCGCCGAGACGATCGACTAGAACAGCGCAGGCATCGCCTGCCTGGACCCAAATGTCCGGATCTTACCGTCGCGCTTGCCAATCTCGTCTAGACCCATAGGATGGCCCCTCGTTCTGGGAGGATAATGAAAGGGATACCCTGATGCGTCATATCGCAAAAACCTGTCTGGCTGCCGTTGTGGCTGGCACCGTCGCCCTCGGCGCCGTTTCCGTCGCCGCCGCCAGCGAAATTAAAGTCGGCTCGTTCGTCTCGGAACAGGGCTTTGGCAGCCGTTTCGTGATTGCCCCGTGGATTGAGCGTGCATCCAAAGCGCTTCAGGAAATCGGATCGGATACGACGATCAAAGCCTATTGGGGCGGGACGCTCGGCAAGAGTCCGTTCCAGCAGTATGACCTCGTCAAGGTCGGTGTCGCCGACATCGCATGGGTCTTGCCGGCCAACACGCCGGGTCAATTCCCGGAGATGGAAATTGTCGAACTGCCGTTCTTCTTCCGCTCGGCCGAGGAGGCGTCGGTTGTCGGTTGGAAGCTCTACGAAATGGGCCTGTTCTCGGGGTTCGAGGACACCCACTTGGTTGGTTTCTTCTCCGGCGAGCCCGCGTCGATTTTCTCGCGTGATCCGGTCAAGACGCTCGCCGATTTGAAGAACAAGAAAATCCGTAGCGTCGGGCAAACCCAGGCCACCTGGCTGAAATCTCTCGGCGCCGTCCCCGAAGCCGCCGGTTCGACGGAGATGAATGAAAAGCTCAACCGCGGCACACTCACTGGTGCGATCCAAGGTTGGTCGGGCATGAAGACCTTCAAGACCTTCCCGCTAGTGTCCTACACCGTCGACGTACCGGTCGGTACCCTGGGCTTCCTGCTCCTGATGAACAAGAAGACGTGGGAGAACCTCAGCGACGCTGAAAAGAAAGCGCTCCAGGACAACGGCGGTCTCCACATCGCGCGCGATTCCGGCGCGGCCTACGCAAAAGCCGGTGTCGATATCCGCAAGGAAATCGCCGCAGAAGGAAAGCACACGATGGTGACCTTCACGGACGCCGAAATGGCGGCCTACGAAGCGGATGCGAGGAAGATCTGGGAGGAATGGGCCGATCAGACCCCGGGCAACCGCAAGGCGTTCGATGCAGCTCAGAAACTGCTCAAGGAAATGCGGGCTGGGTCGTAGGCAAGGCCCTTTAGGGGTTCACCTATGAGCGAAACGCTTCAGAACCTACAGAGGTGGATAGATAGGCTTTGCCGTCTTCTTGCCTCTGTAGGTTTCGTCGCCTTGGTCGTGATCTCGTTCCTGACCATGTTCGACGCCATCATGCGCTGGCTAATTTTGCCCAGTATTCCAGGGTTTGGCGATTGGGGGCGCATTGCGTTCCCAATCATCATTTGCTCCGTTTTTCCAGCGGTGCTCCTGTATCGTCGCAACGTGAGTATCGGCTTTCTCGGTGCGGCGCTTGGGCCTCAGTGGAACAGGCTGTTAGAACTATTCGGTGCCGTTCTCACGCTAATCTTCTTCTTTTTCCTCGCCTGGCAGTTCACCGTACTCGGGGTCGATCTCCAGGTTCACAATCGGGTCACCCCGACGGAGAAGATACCGGTCGCATTCTGGTGGTGGATCGCAACCGCACTGCTGGTTCTTTGTCTGCCGGTGCAAAGCTGGATGATTTACAAGAACGTGCTTGGTGCAGCCCGCCGACAGGATATCGATCCGCCTCATGGCGGTCACTAAGCCCTTCAAACAAAAGATAGCTCCACCATGTCAACACTCCTGATCGGTGTTCTCGGCCTCGTCATGCTGTTCGTGCTTATCGGGTTGCACGTGCCGATTGGCGTTTCAATGGGGCTCACGGGCTTTGTCACCATCGGCTACTTGATTGGGTTCGGCCCGGCCGTCGGCCTCTTTGGCGCCGAGGGACGCGAGGTGGTGTCCAGTGAAGGACTCGCCGTTGTCGCAATCTTCATCTTGATGGGGGCGTTCGCGAATCTCAGCGGCCTTGCGCAAGATTTGTATCGATTAGCATACGCCTTCCTCGGCCATATGCGGGGTGGCCTCGCCCTAGCGACGGTGGGCGCCTGTGGCGGATTCGGTTCGGTCAGCGGCTCGTCGGTCGCGACCACGGCTACGATGACGCGGATCGCGTTGCCAGAAATGACGGAGCGCGGCTACTCGATTACGTTGTCGACCGGCAGCATCGCGGCGGGCGGAACGCTGGGCATGCTGATCCCGCCGTCGATCGTCATGATCATTTACGGGATTCTGACCGAGCAGTTCATCATCGCGTTGTTCGCCGCCGCCCTGATCCCCGGCGTTCTGTCGATCCTGATCTACTTTGTCGCGATCCGCATCATTGTGATGATCAACCCGGCTGCCGGCCCTGCGGGGCCGAAGGTACCGTGGTCCGAACGCCTGCAAGTCCTAAAAGGGGCCTGGGGCGTCGTCACCCTCGCAGCGATCGTGTCGGGGGGCCTCTATACCGGGATCTTCACGCCCGCCGAATCTGCGGCGGTCGGCGTTTCGGTCGCCTTCGTGTTTGCGGTGATGCGCGGCAAGGTCAATTGGCAGTCGTTCTTCGAAACCCTGCTCGAGGCGGCGGCGACAACCGGCATGATCTATGTGATCATTATCGGCGCGCACATCTTCTCGTTCTTCATGACTCTTTCGGGGCTACCCGAATTCATCGTGGGGACGATTGAAGAGTCCGGCCTGTCGAAATACATGATCCTTCTATTGCTATTTGTGATGTTCATCATCCTAGGTAGCATCTTCGACACCATCGCCGCGATGGTCATTACACTCCCCTTCGTCTTTCCGCTCATCATCAGCCTCGGTTTCGACCCAATCTGGTGGGGGGTCATCATGGTCATCGTGATGGAAATCGGCATGATTACGCCGCCGATCGGGATGAATGTGTTCATCATGCACGGCATGGCCAAGCACATCCCGCTCCGAACGATCTTCAAGGGGATTACGCCGTTCGTGGCGGCCGATCTCGTGCGCTTGGCGCTCGTCACGGCTTTTCCAGCTCTGGCGCTGTGGTTGCCGACGGTGTGGGGCTATTTATAGGACGGTGGAGGACCGGTAACGATGGTCGGGTTTGCCGAGAAGACATTTCGCACGCGCGACGGATTGAACCTCTACTACCGCGACTACGACGGCCCTGCCGGTAAAACGCCGGTCCTATGCCTGTCTGGAACCGGCGGCAACTCTAAGGTTTATGACGACCTTGCGCCCCACATCGCCCAGACCCGCCGGGTCCTAACGATGGATTGGCGCGGCCACGGGCGCTCCGATCGCGACCCGGACTGGCAGCACTACCATTACAACGTCGACCGCGACGACGTGATTGAGTTTCTCGGATCGCTCGGCCTTCCTAAGATCGTTACCGTCGGCACGTCGCTCGGTGGGATCGTCACGATGCATATCGCCGGGCATCGCCCCGAATTGCTGGCCGGGGCGGTGATGAACGACGTTGGGCCGGTTATTGGAGAAGCCGGCCGCAAGCGGCTCCACGACAACATGGGTAAGCCCATGACCTTCGACTCGTTCGAAGAGGCGGCCAAAGCGCAAAAGGAAAGGGCCGAAAAGGGCTTCGCCTTTACCGACGCGGAATGGCTCCTGCGCGTCCACCGCATCTACGCCCAAGATTCCGATGGCAAAGTTAAGGCGAATATGGACCCGATGTACGGCCGGGTCTTTCGCGAACGCAAAAGGTTGCCCGACTACTGGCATTTCTTCGACAACATGAAGCCGATTCCGGTGCTTGCCATCCGGGGCGATGTCTCTGACATCCTCGATCAGGAGACACTTGAAGAAATGGCTCGGCGCAAACCCGACCTCAAGACGGCGATCGTGCCGGGGCGGGGCCATTGCCCCATGCTCACCGAAGCACAGGCCCTAGCCGCCATCGATCCGTTCCTGGCCGCAATCGCCTAACCGGATCTTCGGTCGCGGCGCATGACCTTTAGCCACGTCGGCGGCCTCGACCACGTCGTGATCATGGTGGACGACCTCGACCGAGCTACAGCCGATTGGGCTGCGCTCGGTTTTACCGTCTCTCCGCGCGGTATCCATAGCGCCCATGTCGGCGCTGCCAACCATACGGTGGTGTTCGAGAACGACTATATCGAACTCCTCGGTATCCTCCGCGACACGCCGTCGAACGCGCCAAGCCGCGCGTTCCTCGACCGTCGCGGCGACGGGATCGAGCGCATTGCGTTGGCCACCGACGATGCCGGGGCCGCCGCCGACGAACTCCGTGCCGCAGGCATCGAGGCGAGCGGGCCCTTCGCGTTCGGTCGTCCCGTGCCGATCCCTGGCGGCGGTGAAGTCGACGCCAACTTCCGGATCGCGCGCTGGCCCGTCGCTGCCGCGCCGGGCGGCGTCCGCCTGTTTGTCTGCGAGCACCAGACTCCCGACGCTGTATGGCGCCCGGAACTCAAGGACCATCCCAACACGGCGGTGCAACTCCGGCAGGTCGTCATCGCCACGCCGTCGCCCCGTGTCGACGCAGATCAGATGGCCGAGTTGATCGGGGGCACGGTCGAGGGTGTGGGCACCCCCGACACCTACCGTGTCCCCACCGGGGCTCACCTGGCCGCACTTGTATTCTGCCCGCGTGCCGCGATAGCCGCTCGGTTTCCCGGCGCTGACGCAGATAGTCTTCCCGAGAGAGGGGCCGCAGCGGTAGTGATTGGGGTGCGCGATCCGGTTGCTGCGGCCCGCGTACTGGGCGTGCCTGCCACACTCGATTGGACGACGGTCCGAGTCCCGTTCGTTCGAGCCAGCGGGACCTTGATCGCCCTGGAGGCGCTTTAGCGCCAGCGGCGACCGGTTCCTTATAGCCAGCGTCGGATTGTTTTGTACCGAAGGCTGGACCTAGCGATCGCGTCGGGATCGATACCGCGTTAGGGCCAGAACAGAATCAAGTTGATGCAGTAGTGCGCCGCCACGGCGGGCAACACGCTCCCGGTCCGCCGGGTCAGCCACATCAACAACAGACCGGCAAGAAAAGCGCCGGCAATCGTACCGGCACCGTTTGACCAATGGATTGCCGCGAAGAGCGTTGCCGACACGACGTAAAGCCCGAGCGGCGCAAGGCGCGTCGCAAAGGTGTCAATGAACAACCGTCGAAAGACGATCTCCTCGGCGATGGCGGTTAGGGTCAATCCGATTGCGAGGTCGAACACGAGAAGCCACGATTGCGCGATCGGGTAGAAGGTTTGGAGCGCGGTCGCCTCGTCCCAACCGAGCCAATCTAGCGACGCGATTCCGGCGACGCATGCGGCGGTGACCAAGGCGATGCCGGCAGCCGTGAACCACCCGTTTGCCGGCCAGCGCGAACCGCTGGCGACGGCACGGCGCAAGGTCGGCACCAAGATGACGGCCGCGACGGCGATAGCCTTGCTGACGTAGTCGACCGCCAACCATTGAGGCGCGCTCCCCGCCAGCATGAAGCCGATGTCGTTGAGAAAAAACGGCGCGATCAGGGCGACGAACAAGCCAAGGGGAACGGCAGGCCGCATTGGACCTCGGTGCGTGGGAAGGAGGACGGCGCGATCGATGCCGGGGTAGGATCGGCAAACCGGTTGCCACAGTAAAGCGGTCTCGCCACAATTGCCGGTTCCATGACCGACGATCCCGTTTCAAACGGCCCCGGTGCCGCAGGCATTACCCGAGGCGCCCGGCGCGTACTCTACGACTTAGGGTACGACTCCCTGACCGAGTTCCAATTCCGCACCGGGCGCCGGGCTGATATCGTTGCGCTCAATCGGGGCGGCGAGATCGTTGTGGTCGAGGTCAAGTCGTCGGTCGCGGACTTCCGCGCGGATTTGAAATGGTCGGAATATCTGGACTGGTGCGATGCGTTGTTCTTCGCCGTGGCGGGCAGTTTTCCAGCGGAGATACTGCCGCCCGACCAAGGATTGATAGTGTGCGATGCCTATGGCGGCGAGGTCTTGCGCGACGCGCCGCGCGCCAAACTGCCGGCGGCCCGTCGCAAAATGCTGACACTGCGGTTTGGGTTGGTCGCGGCCCGCCGCCTCCAGGGGGTCGTAGATGAGGCGGTTGGGCGCCGCGCACCGGTAACAATCGCTTAACTATCCGCGTTCCATGCTGTACGGGCGTTGAACAACCGGGTTGTAATCTGCAAGTGTTGGGCATGATCAAACGACTAAGTTTGCTTGCTGTGCTGCTTCTCGGCGCCGGCGGTGCCCTCGCGCAAGCCACCTCGACCTTCGACGATGGCCGGGTGGCCGCTGAGGCTGGGCAGTACGACCGCGCCCGTGACATCTGGGCACGCCTTGCCGCCAGCGGCGACGCGGACTCGCAAAATGCCTTGGGCTTCATCTACCAAAAAGGCCTGGGTGTGCTGCGGGATTATCGGCGGGCCTTCGATTTTTACACCGCTGCCGCCGAGCAAGGGCACGCCAACGCCGCCAACAATATTGGTATCATGTACACCCAGGGCCAGGGCGCGCCCCGCGACTACGTTCGCGCCTACAGTTGGTACAGTCTGGCTGCCATCCAGGGAGAAGATGCCGCCATCGCCAACCGGGGGTTGATTGGCCGCGCCATGAGTTACCAGGACCTCCAGGCCGCCAACAAACTGTCGATCGAGGCAATTGCCCGGATTGCCAAACGCCTGACCCCAGAACAGATCGCTCTTGCCCGGTCTCGGGCCGAGAAGTTCCTCTCCACCCGGCAGGGTGCTGACGCCCAAAACGCAACGATCTCGACCGTACCGCGCACCCGGTTGGAGGGCGCGCCACGCGGTTTGGTTGCAGTACCCACAGGGAACGGCTCCACGCTTGTCGCGGACGAACCCGAGCCCGAATCCGAAGATACCTCGGCCGGACCTCAACTCCCCTCGCTCACACCAATCGGCAGATAGCCCGTCTGTCGCTTTTGTGTTCGCACTGACGGTATCTCCCACCCCAGTTCGTGAACTAATCTAGGAACGGACGGTCGAGCATCGACGATGCGTCGGTTCGCGGTACACAAGGGATAGCGGCTTTGATCCGAATGCTAAGAGCGATTTCGCTTGTTTCTCTAACGGTCGGTTTGCTTGTCGCCGGCGCAGCCGAGGCACAGACAAAACTGATGCTTGAGCCGGTTTTTGGCGGCACCCGATTCGATCGGCCTCTGGCGCTCAAACAGGTGCCCGGCGAAACTGGGCGTTACGTCGTCATCGAGCAGGACGGTCGGGTGCTGTTGCTTGAAGGGCTGGAGGACACGGCGGCAGACGTCGTTCTCGATATCCGCTCGCGGGTCGACGATGGTCCCAACGAAGCCGGTCTTCTCGGCTTGGCGTTCCACCCAAAATTCGCCGATAACGGACGCGTATTCTTGTCCTACACCCGGCGTGGCGACAGCCGTCTCGAATCGGTGGTCGCTGCGTTCACCATGAATACCGAAACGTCGGCGATCGATTCGAACAGCGAACAATTGATTCTGTCGGTGCCCCAGCCCTTTGGGAACCATAACGGGGGGGACATCGCGTTTGGCCCCGACGGCTACCTTTATATTGGGTTCGGCGACGGCGGTGCGGGCGGAGATCCGCTCGACCACGGGCAGAACCTGACGACGCTGCTCGGCGCAATCTTGCGGATCGATGTCGATGGCGGGTCGCCGTACGGGATTCCCCGCGACAATCCCTTCCGCCAGCGCCGCGATGCCCGGGCGGAGATTTATGCCTACGGTCTGCGCAACCCGTGGCGCTTCAGTTTCGACCGGGAAACTGGGGCGTTGTGGGCCGCCGATGTCGGTCAAAACAAAGTCGAAGAAGTGAACGTGATTGTGGCCGGGGGCAATTATGGTTGGAATATCCGGGAAGGCGCGAATGCCTTTCGCGACCGAGGCCGCAGCGCCATCGGACTGATCGATCCAGTTGCCCAATACGGTCGCGACCTCGGTTGCTCCGTGACTGGCGGCTATGTGTACCGCGGGCAAGAGATGCCCGATCTACGCGGGACCTACCTATTCGCAGACTATTGCTCGGGCCGGTTTTGGGGGGTGCGGACCAGCGCCGACGGCCAACGTGTCGTCCAGGAGGTTTTACGTGCCGACATCCAGCCGGCTTCGTTTGGCGAAGGTAGCGACGGGACACTATTCGTGATGGACCTCGACGGCACGATCTACAAGATCGGCACGGCGCCATAGCTCAGGACGTCGCGGCGCCCTCCTTTTCGGTGCAGACCAAGTTGCGCACCATCACGTCGATGCCGTCGATCTGCACTTTCTCAACAACGATGCGGCATCCCTTTGGCACCGGGTCTGCGGATCCGCCATGGGCGAGGGCGCTGCCGGTCGGCGCAAAATTCGCCAAGAAACCGGCGAGCATAGCCAACACCACCCGGCTCATAGGTAGCTGCCCGCAAGAGTAAAGACCGTACCGCCCATCCCGAGTTTAAAACGCGCGATCCCGGCCGCGCTGGTGGTGTCCAGGCCGCCGAGATCGAGCCAATCGACTCCCGTCTTGCGTAGCCTCAACGCCCCGCGCCACAACAGCGCATTGTGCGCATGGACATCCCGGCCCTGCGCGGTGGTCCAACCCGCGTAGTAGGTGGCACTTGCGCCGTGGCGAAGGAACAGAACCCCGGCGATGGGCTCGCGGGCCTTCCGGGCGGTCAGCACCAAAGCGTCCCGGCGGTCGCCCGTTCGTTCGATGAGCGTCCGGATGAATTGGGCGTTCGGGCCGCCGAACCGACGCCGGCGCCGGTTCTCGTCATGGCGGTCGAGCAGCACATCAAGGTCTTGCCCCCCGCCGGTTTCGCCGATGGAAAGTTTTTCGTGTTCGGCGCGGCGCAGCTGGTTGCGCCACGACCCTGACAGTTTGGCCTCGAGCGCCGATTCTGTGAGCCGCAGGTCGATCCACGCGGAGTGGTAGCCGGTCATCACCCGGCGCAAACGCAATCGCCGCATCGCGGCGTGCGTCGCCGTGCCTGCCATAAGTTCGGGGAGCCAGTAGACAAAGTGCAGGCGGCCGTCGGTAAATCGCTTCCGCAGATGGATCAGGACGGGATGCTGGGCTTCCAAGGTCGGGGCGTCCCCGATCCATAACGGGCCACGAAGAATCTGCGTCACCGTGGCAACCCCCACAAAGCGCTTGGTGAAGGCCTGGACGATCCCCACCGGGGCGCCGTCCTGCACGACAATCCCGCGATCCACCGTGAACCCGCTGGCGGCGGAGGCCTCGCCATAGCCCCAGCATTGCTCGACGGCGGATTGACCGCAGCGCGCCAAGGCGCTGCGCCAATCCAATTCCGATGCGTCGTTCCAAACAATTTCAGTCATCGCCGGCGATCTGCTGGGTTCGGTCGTGTAGATATACTACGGTTGGATCGATGGCAGTGCTGCGCAAAACCCAAACTATCGATGGCCATACGTTGCCGGGCCGACGCTTGACCGGGTGGGCGCTCTATTACTTTCTGCTCTACGTCGGGGTGCCGGTTATTGGTGGTGCGTTGGTGCTGGATACGCTGCTGTTTCTGCTGTTCAAATACTATCTAGGCACTTGCTTCGGTGTTTTTTGTTTGTTCGAGTGAGGGGCAATGAGGAACGCACACAGCCGCGTCGCAATTGTAACCGGCGCCGACGACCCGGTGGGCGCGGCCTGCGTCGCGCGCCTAGCTGCGGAGGGTGTTCACGTCGTAGCTGCAGCCTCGCAGACGGTTGTCGCCGCCGCGGTAACCCACACGCACGACGGAACCTCGCCTGAGTCTTGGCAATCGTTGATTGCGGCAGCCGAACGGTTCGGCGGCCCCACGATCCTCGTCAACGCAGAGATGTGTTTCCAGGCAAAACCGTTTGCACAGACCTCTCTCGAGGATTTGCGGGCGCTCAGCCGCGCCAATGTCGTCCCGGCATGGCTCGGGATGAAAGAAGTCATACCCGCCCTTCGCCGTCACGGCGGCGGCTATGTTGTGAATGTGGTCTCCTCGCTGGGGCGAATTGCCCATCCCGACGCTGCAGTCTTTTCGGCGCTTGCCGGCGGTGTGCGGATCGCGACCAAGTCGGCGGCGCTTGAGGGGGCCACGCGTGAACCACGTGTCATCGTCAACGCGGTACTTGTCGGCAATGTGCCGGCGCGCGACGAGGCCGGATCGTCGGTGTCGATGGCGGACTTCAGAATTGGCCCGGCGATCGACCCCGCCGACGTCGCGGCGGCGGTGGCACAGCTTGCCGGTGACGACTCCGATTACGTGACCGGCATGGAAATTTACGTTGACGGCGGTTACGCCGCGGGAGCGGCGCGTTGATGGGCAAACTGGCGGGAAAGGTTGCGATCGTGACCGGTGGCACCGGCGCGCTCGGTCGTGCGTTCTCGCGTGCCTTGGCGAGCGAGGGCGCAAGGGTCGTCGTGACCGGCCGTAATCGCGAGCGCGGCGAAGAAACCGTTGCGCAGGTGCGCGCGGCAGGTGGCGAGGCGCTGTTTGAAACACACGATGTCACGCGCGCAGACGACTGGGCTCGGGTGATCCAACGCAGCGTCGATACGTTCGGGCGGCTCGACATCGTGATGAACAACGCTGGCGATGCGGTTCTTAAGCCGATCGAAGACCTGACCCTACAGGACCTCGACTACTTGATGCAGTTGAACCTTGAGGGCCCGTTCCTGGGGATGCAAGCGGCGATCCCGCGTATGACCGACGGCGGCGCCATTATCAACATCACGGTGCTGACCGCTATGGTCGGCAACGCCAACAGCACGGCCTACAGTGCGGCCAAGGGCAGTCTCGCCCATTTGACCCGTGCCGTGGCGCGCGACTGTGCCCAAGCCGGCAACGGTGTTCGGGTCAACGCGATTGTGCCGGGCGTTCTATTCGAAGGTGGTGTTGTATCGCCCGGCGCGACTCGCGTCCACGGCGGACCCGACGGTGCCCGCCGGTTTCAGGAAGCGATCGCGGCAAAAACTCCGCTTGGACGGATCGGCGAACCGGAAGATGCCGCCGCCGCCGCGGTATACCTTGCCTCGGACGCAGCCCGCCACGTTACCGGTATGGAGTTCATTGTCGATGGTGGACGCATGGCTGGCGGTAACTAACCGCTGGCGCGCTGTACCATGGTGTGCCCATCCCCTAAGGTGCGCCGCCCTAACGACCGGAACCGATGACCCAGCCCACCGCCACGCAAGTCCAGCAACTCGCCAGCTCGCGCCTCTTTATCGTCGGGCTCGTCGCGACCACGTCTGTTGGGCCGATGGCCATGCAACTGTTCGTTCCGTCGCTGCCGTTCATGGCGCGCGACCTCGCCGCACCGATCGATGTCGCGCAACTGGCTCTCAGTCTTTCGATGGCGGCCATCGCCCTGTCGAACCTGGCTTACGGTCCGCTGTCGGATCGCTACGGGCGCCGCTCGGTTCTGCTGGTCGGTTTGCTGCTCTTCTTGATTGGAACCGTCGTCGCGGCGCTGGCCAACAGCGTCGAGGTCCTGATCGTGGGCCGGATCATCCAGGCCGGCGGCAGCGCTTCGGGCATGGTCATTAGCCGCGCCATGGTTCGCGATGTCTACGGTGCCGAAAAGGCGGCGTCCATGATCGCCTATTTGACGGTTGCGATGCTGGCGGCACCCTACGTCGCGCTCATTGTCGGCGGTGCGCTGACCGACAATGTCGGTTGGCGGGCGTCTCTGTGGTTTGCCTTTATCGTTGGCGGGATCGTGACGATTATCGCTTTTCGAATCTTGCGCGAAACCCATTTCGAAGACCGCGTCCCGATCGCACCGTTCAATTTGGCTCGCAACTACACCCAATTGTTCAGATCGGTGGAATTTACCGGCTACGTTCTCCACACGGCGTTCGCGGCGGGCACTTTCTTCGCGTTCATGGCGGCCGGCCCCTACCTCATGGTCGATGTCTTGCACCGCTCAGCGTTGCAATTCAGCCTGTGGTTTGCGTTGCTGACCGTTACGTTCATGGGCGCGAACTTGGCGGCGGGACGTATTTCGGCGCGCATTGGGATCGACCGCATGGTGCTCATGGGAAGTTTACTTTCCCTTGCTGGCGGGGTTCTTTTCGTCGTGGCCTTGGCGCTCTACGGACTTACGCCGCTCACTCTGTTTCTCCCCAACGCGCTTGTCGGAATCGGTCAAGGTATTTCGATGCCGAACGCCCAGGCCGGGGCGATCAATTTGAACCCGAAACTGGCGGGGACATCGTCCGGCCTCTTGGCCTTTGCAACCATGGGCATGGGAGCGGTGTTTTCCCAAGTGGTCGGCGAGTTCGCCGATGGGAGCGCCGGGCCGTTGGCCTGGACGATCATGATCGGCGTGTTGCTCGCCACAATTTCCGGGCTTGTCCCTGTGCGCTGGCGCGCTGCCCAGGCCGCAACGTCGGCCGACTAGGGCGCCGCAGTCCCGTCGATTCCCCGCAATTTCGGGGAATCGACACAAATGCCCGAGGGCAATACAGTGGGTGGAAACCACTAAGAATTGCAGAACAAACCAACTCCTCGCCAATAAGCATGCCAGATCGGAACCCAAAGAAGCGTGAGCCTGTGGCGGAAGCGGGATTCCGACGCGAGGACTTCACCGAAGAACGCATCGCGGAAATCCAGCGTTCCATGGATCTCCCGGTAGGGTTCGAGATACTCGATCGCAGGACCCGCGAGGCAAGCCGCGCTGCGGTTCTGGCCGATGTCCAAACCGGTCAAGATATTTGGGTCTTCGGTTACGGCTCGTTAATGTGGAATCCGGCGTTCCATTTCGCCGAACGCGTGCCGGGATCGATTCACGGGTGGCACCGGAGTTTCTGCCTGTCGATGCCGGTTGGCCGGGGCAGCGTCGATCGGCCCGGACTAATGCTGGCACTCGACCGCGGCGGTTCGTGCCGCGGGTTTGCGTTTCGGATCGAGCCCGCCTGGGTGCAGAGCGAAACGCAGATATTGTGGCGACGGGAAATGATCTCAGGCGGATACGAACCGCGGTGGGTTCGGGTCAAGTGCGGCGGAGAGTCTTTGCGTGCGCTCACATTTACCGCGAATCGCAAACACACGCGCTACGTCGGACGCTTGCCGGAGGGCGATTCCGTACGGGCGCTCGCGACGGGCCAGGGCACCTTGGGGAGTGCGCGCGATTATCTCCACAACACAGTTGTTCATCTCGACGAGCTCGGCGTCGTCGACGGCCCTCTGCACCGGTTGCTCGATCTCGTAGATTCCTTCAAGCACGACGCCTAACGGCCCACGCTTAAGTCGGACGTGTTACGATAGAGGTTGCGGCCTCAACTGGGGGAACAGTTCGAAGATGAGAGAAATGGCCGATGTCGTCGTCGTCGGGGGCGGCATTCTTGGCGTCTCGGTGGCCTATGCCGTCAGCCGGTTGGGACAACGCGTCGTTCTTTTGGAAGAGCGTACCCTCGCGTCGGGAACCACGGGTGCGAGTTTCGCCTGGCTCAATGCGACCGCCAAGGCCGACGATCAGGCCTACCACCGGCTTAACCGGCGTGGCATCGGACGCCACCTCGATCTGGCCGCGATGTGGGGGGAAGAGACGGTCGGTCTAGCGGGTACCGGATCGATCCATTGGAGTCACCCTGGAGCGCCCGACGGTGGGCCGGTGGCGGTGATGGCGCGCGCCGAGTACCTGGAGAACTGGGGATATCCCATCGTAGCGCTGGACCGTAGTACTCTCCAGGCGCTCGAGCCCTACATCGATTTTCCGACCGGTAGTCAAGGCTTTCTCGCGCCGCTCGACCGCTGGATCGATGCGCCGCGTCTGGTCCGCCGCCTTGCCGACGAGACACGCGAGGAGGGGGGAGATGTCCGCGAAGGCAGCGCCGTCACCGGATTTATTTTCGATGGCGAAAGCGTCGTCGGCGTGGAGGTCGGTGCGGCCCGTGTCGTTGCTCCGATCGTCGTCTTGACGGCCGGGACCGGCCTGCCGGCCCTTGCGGCGCGGGCGCGCCGCAGCTTGGCACAGCCGTTGCCAGTACGGCTATCCCCTGGTCTCCTTGTCGATACGCCACCCCTGGAGCGGGCGTGGCTACGGCACGTCGTCTATTTTCCCGATGGTGCGGGTTTTCATGCGCGACCGACGTTCGACGGTGGAGTCTGCGTCGGCGCTGACGACATCGACGAACAGCATGGCGGCGCGAACGGCACGACGATGCTCAGCGGAACCACAGCCCTCCTGCACCGGGCCTCCGAGTACCTGCCTGGGTTTCCGGCCCTCGAATTTGCGTCGAGGGCACATGCCCGCATTGGCGTGCGGCCGATGCCCGAAGACGGTCTCCCTATTGTCGGCGCCCTCGCGGCGACCCCGGGGGTGTACGTAGTAGCGACCCATTCGGGCATCACGCTGGGGCCGCACCTGGGCGACCTCGTCGCGCGGGAATTGGTTTTGGGTGAACGTCAAGCCGACCTAGAGCCCTATCGCCCTCAACGCTTTGGCCAATAGCCGATTGGGTCTGCTATCGTCTGACCTTGCGGCATATTTCGAAACGAGAACGGGAGGCAATCCCATGACAGCGGCGCCGGCACTGATCAACGAACCGGTTCTATTGCGCGATACCTGGGACGACGGCATCGTTTGCCTCACGCTAAACCGTCCCAACGCCGCCAACAGCCTCAGTCACGCGCTGGTCGACGCGCTGCACACTGCCTTCCTCGATCTCGCCAACGACGACGCGGTCCGCGTCATCGTTCTGGCCGGCGCCGGCAAGCATTTCTGCGCGGGTCACGACCTCACCGAATCGATTGCCGCAGCCAAGGATCCGGCCTCGAAACGCGAAGCGAACATCGCCGCGAGCGAAATGGTCATGGCGATCAACCGGTGTCCGAAACCGGTCATTGCGCGCATCCAGGGCGTGGCCACGGCGGCGGGTTGCCAGCTTGCGGCCAGTTGCGACCTAGTATTCGCCTCGACCGCGGCCAAGTTCGCGACACCAGGCGTCAACATTGGGCTGTGGTGCCTCGCCCCGCAGGTTGCAGTGAGCCGGGCGATCGCCCCCAAGCATGCGATGCAAATGCTGCTCACCGGCAAGATGATCGACGCCGACACCGCGGTCCGCTTTGGCCTGGTCAACGAAGCGGTCGCGCCGGAGGCGCTCGATGAGCGCATCCTCGAAATCGCCCGCGAAATAGCGTCGAAATCGAGCGGTGCCGTGGCCATGGGCAAGGAGAGCTTCTACAGACAGCTTGCGATGGATGTTCCCGAGGCCTACGCCATGGTCGACGAACTGATCTACCGCGCGATCCAAACGGAGGATGCGCAGGAAGGCATCTCGGCCTTCCTTGAAAAACGCCAACCGGTATGGAAGGGAAGGAACGCATGAGCGCGACGAGGGATGCAGTGACGTCGGCGTTCCGTCGGCCGGCAAAATCGGGATTCATCGACAACACCCGGGGTTTTCGCCAGCACTATTTGGATTGGCCGGGGACCGAACCGCCTGTCATCCTCCTGCACCCTAAGCGGAGCAACGCCCGTCACTGGGATCACATGGTCGATGCGATGACGCGCCCCAACCGGGTGCTTGCACTCGATGCACGCGGTCATGGCCTCAGCGACTATCCCAAGGATGGTTACCGCGTCCCCGAACTTGGTGCCGATGTCGTTGCATTCCTCGATGCGCTTGGCGTTATGCGCGCCTATTTCGTGGGCGGCGCGACAGGCGGCAACCTATGCATTTGGCTTGCGGCCAATCATCCCGCCCGCGTCGCCGGTATTGCTGTGGTCGATCCCGGCATGTCCGTACCCAAACACATCGCCGCCGAGGTGATTCGGCAGACTAAGGAAGAGCACAACTTTCCCGACTTCGAAACCGCTAAGGCCTCGATGCACTTTCAGGAGTTGTGGCGGCCCGAGGTGCGCGATCACTACGCCGCACACAGCTTCCGCGAGCGCGACGACGGTCGCTGGGAGTGGCGTTATGCCGCCGAACCGGCCCGCCAAATCGCCCATTCGCTGGACGCCGATCCCGTGTGGGACATGGCACCGATGGTCGCGTGCCCGACCGTATTGGTGCGCGGCGCGACCTCGGCGGTCTTCACTGAAGCCCACATGGAGCGCCTAGTCGGCCTGATCCCCCAGGCCCGGGTGGTCCACCTCAAGAACGCCGAGCACACGCCCGCGCAGGAGAACCCCGAGGGCATGGCGGCCGAGGTGGATGCTCTGATCGCCGCCACCTAACGGTTCACACGCCGACGATCGTCCAGAAATACCCGTCCGGGGCCACGAACGAGAAAGCCGGGCTACCGAACTCGTCGCTGAGAATCGGGGTCACCGCATTTCCGCCGCCGGCTGCGACACGGTCCCGGAGCGCGGGCAGGTCGCGCGCCCGCCAGGTATAGAGGCTCGGCCCGAGAGAGCCCGGCCGCGACACTTCGCGCAGGTCGGTAATCGATTTGGCGTCATCGAAGCGAAACAGCTTCAGGCGACCGGACCGCCCGTCGATGGGGTTGGCAGCGGGGCCGATGTCGTCGATGTCGGTAACCCGCTGGGGCTCGCCCGGCTCGAGATCCACGACCGAGCGGCTGACCAGCGCCTTTTCGTGCGTCACGGTAGCCTCTGGCCCGCACGTCAGACCCAAGGTCTCGCTGTAGAAACGGCGTTTGGCGCCGCTGTCATCCTGCATGATCAAACCGGCGTGGATATTTTGGCTTGCCTTCAACAGCGAATCGGGATTGGTGCGGCCGTAGTTCGGCCGGGTAAACCCGAACCGTTGCAAGAACACATGCCGCGCGTCCGGCGTGATGAAGGCACCTTCGCGCAGACCCGGCACCGGTCCGCCGAACGGTTCGAAGCCGTCTTGTCCGAGATAGTGGCTCGGCGAAAAGACCGGTTCCATGATCCAAATCGGCGCACCGCTCCGCCACAACAGTTCACAGTGATTGAGGATGCCGTAGGCGTCGTCGGTCAAAGTCGTTACCCACCGCGCGCCCAGCGTGCGAAACGGCGCCATGCCAAGCCCTTCGCCGCCAGGTCTTTCCCAGTGCATCAAGCGGATCAGACCGTGGTCCGCGTCAAGGTGCTGGAGCCGAACCGAGCGCAGGGCCGAGGCCACGCCGTAGAGTTTCTTGGCTGCCACGGCGTCGAGCCGGCCCACCGCGCCCGCACGAAAGCCGAAGGCCGCCCAATAGCGCAACGCCGCGACGGGATCGCGGATGCCGTGGCCGACCTCGAACAAACCGCCGGTGATCATCGCTCCATCCCGTTGTTGGGCCCGGTGGCTCGACCTTAGCCCATCCGATGGGCGCTAGGCGCCGAAGATCGACGAGGCCCGAATGCCGTCGACCATGAACTGGACGGCCAACGCCGCAAGCGCGACGCCGAACACCCGGGTGACGACGTTCAGGCCGGTCAAGCCGAGAACCCGGCGTAAGCCACTGGCCGCCAACAGCATCAAGAGGGTCAGCAGCATCACACCGACGATCGCACCGACGACGACTGCGATCTCTTTCCACTCCTGCCCGGCGCGACCGATCAGGAGAATCACGGCGCCCATGGCGCCCGGCCCGGCGATCAACGGGGTTGCCAGGGGAAAAACTGAAATATCGGCCTTTGCGGCGGCCTCGTTGCTCTCATCGACGGTCGTGGCGGTAAACCCGGAATGCCGCGCGAAGACCATGTCGATCGCCAGAATGAGCAGCAGAATGCCGCCGGCGATTTGCAAGGCTGGAAGGGTAATGCCCATGATTGCTAGCGCGGCATTGCCGAACGCGGCGAGCACCAGCAAGATTACCGTCGCCACGACGGTTCCCTTGATTGCCATCCGCCGCCGCGCTGCCGCCGTCGCGTTCGGGGTTAGCGCGGGCAGGAGCAAGGCAACCTCGACCGGTCCGACAGCGGCAAAAACGGTAGTGAAAGCGACGAAGGCGATCTCAATCATAGCGCTCTGTCCCGCGCGGCGCGCGCCTGCCAGAATACGCCCCGCGGGACATAAAGTGTAATCGGCGCCAACCGCCGTTCTGCGGCGGCGCGATGCAACAACGTGAAAGAGGGAAAACCAATGACCGACGTACTCGGCTACCGCGCCAAGATTGGCCTAATGCTGCCCTTCACTAACACGATCGTGCAACCCGAGTGCGAGGCGATCACCCCTGCCGGTGTGACCAACCACACCGCGCGCATTCCCAACCGACCGCGGCCCACCGACAGCGACGAGGCCTACCGTAAGGCAATGGAGGCTGGCGCCGTCGGTACCGAGGAGGTGATCGACCGGCTTACCCCGGCGGCGACCGATCTCATCCTACTGGGTCACTCGATCGATTCATTCCAGGGCGGGCTCGATGGCGCGACCGCCTTGCAGGAGCGTCTGACCCGACACGCCGCCATTTGTCCGGTTCTGGTCCCCTCCCTGGCGCTAAAGGCTGCGGTGGAGAAACTGGTTGCCCCCGGGTGCCGCGTCTCGGTGCTCACCCCCTATCTCAAGCCAGGCGGCGACCAAGCCTGTGGGTTCATGGAAAGCGCCGGTTTCAAGGTGATCCGGCGCAAGGACTTCCGCTGCCAAACGGCGCTCGACATCGCGGCTGTGACCGAAGACGAGAGTCGCGCGGCGATCCACGAGCTCGACGGCGCCGATGTCGATGCCATCGTCCAATGCGGCACCAATTTGCCGTTCCAACGGGTAGCGGCGGAGGCCGAGTTCTTCCTCGGCAAACCTGTCCTCTCGATCAACACCGCGAGCTACTGGGCCGCGCTCCGGCACCTCGGAATCGACGACAAGATCCGCGGCTTCGGCACGCTGCTAGAACGGTTCTGACATGACGATGCGGCGCGGCTACGCCGATACCCGTTACGGCCAAGTACATTACCGGGAAGCGGGAGAGGGGCCCCCGCTATTGTTGCTGCACGCAACGCCGCGCTCGGCCCGGGTCTACGCCAAGCTGATCCCGCTGCTTGCCAACGGCTACCGTGTCATCGCACCCGACACCCTAGGCTTCGGGAATTCCGATCCGTTGCCTCAGGCGGTCACCATGGACATGTTGGCTGACAGCATGGCCGACTTGATCGAGACTCTCGGATTGGGCAAAGCGGCTGTATTTGGATTGCATACCGGCAACAAGGTGGGCGCGGCCCTGGCCGCGAATTGGCCCGACTTGGTCTCGCACTTCATCTGTTGCGGCATGACCCATAGCATTGTGGTCGAGCGGGAGAAACGCGACGGGGCGATCAAGGAAATCGTCGAAAAGTACTTCGCCGCCGAATCCGACGCGCCGGATGGATCGCCTCTGCTGCGGGGGTGGGCGCGGACCTACCGGGCGCTTGCCGAAACCTGGTGGGGCCCCCGCGTCGTCGATGCGAATCCTCTGACGACCGCGCACTTCGAGGAAACCCAGGACGAGGCGCTTGACCGCATCCAAGCCCGCGCCGCGTTCGATGCCGTTTACCGCGCCAATTTCGGCTTCGACCTCGCCGCCGCTATGGCCCGGTTGACCGTACCGACGCTCGTCGTCGAACTCGCAACCCCAGGCGAGGATCATCTCGGTCGCCAGGCCGCCGCCGTGGTCGCCCTCGTCCCGACCGCCCAGGCCGTAACTTTCGAGAATACCGACCGAGACATCCTCGAACGCGAGCCTGAAAAACTCGCCGCCGCGATTCTGGGCTTCCTCCGCAAATAGGCGAGGCGCAGCCCTTCGGTTGGCAGTGAGAACGGGTCCGGGTACGCACCCCTCCGGGCCGCGAAGGGGTCCGACCTAGTCCCGCCATTCGGTCGAATCAACCAGCTGCGAACGTGTCGACGCTGCACCCGCGCTGCGGTAGGTTCCGTCCGGGCCCGTAGTTCAATTGGTTAGAACCCGCCGCTCATAACGGCGTAGTTGCAGGTTCGAGTCCTGCCGGGCCCACCAGTCCTGAACAAAAGAGGGCAACTCTCCTGACTGGAAGGTTTCGCCCTTACTTGAGGCTAACCCGACCAATAGGCGCTCGGGTGCGGGTCTTGTCAGCGCCCGCCACGGATATTCTCTTCGGTCACGCGATCGCGTCTTGCCTCCTGCCGGTCTGGTCGCGATTCTGATGAAACGCAAATCTCCGAGGGAGAATTCATCATGAGAGCGTTCGTTCTTGCGGTCGCTATAGCTGCAGGTCTTCTGATGCACGGCGGCGGCGCACTCGCCCATCACGGTTGGTCGTGGACGACCGGCGGAAACATCGACCTCACCGGCGTCATCAAATCGGTCCGCTTGGGAAACCCGCACGGTCGTCTGGAAGTCGACGTGGAGGGCGAGGTCTGGGTGATTGAAGTCGGACAGCCCTGGCGCAACGAGCGCGCCGGCCTCAAAGACGGCGATCTGGCGGACGGTGTCGAGATTCGGATCATCGGCGAGCCGTCGGCCGATACCGGCGAAAGGCGCCTGAAAGCCGAACGGCTCTATCTCGGCGGTCGAGAATACGAGCTTTACCCGCAACGCGACTGACCTTTGGAGCAGACCCTAGCCGCCCTCGAAGCGGTCGTCCTGGTCGAAACGCTTCGAACCTCCCGGTGGCTCTACGCCGCCTTCAGCGCGGCACATATTGCAGCCATCGGCCTGCTGTTCGGCGCAACGGTCCCGTTGGCGTTGCGGTTTCTCGGCCTCTGGTCGGGAATCCCGCGCGAGGCGGTCGTGCGTGTGCTCGTGCCCATGGCGACCCTCGGCTTTGTCCTCGCCATCTTGAGCGGGCTGCTCCTGTTCTCGGTGCGTGCCCGTGAATACGCCGATGTAGGGGTTTTCCAAGTCAAGCTTCTGTTGATCGCTGCCGGTGTACTCTCCGCGGTGGCTGCACATACAAACCACGGGCTGTGGTTGCGCGCGGCAAGCCGCCGGAGCCTTAGTGTCCATGCGTTGGTTTCGCTGGTTTGCTGGTCCGGTGCGTTGATCTGCGGACGGCTGATCGCGTTCGCAGACACCTAAGTGAAGCTTGCGGCTGGCATGCGTTGGGCCTTGATCGCACCAATTCCCTGCAAGACAGGAATTGCTTCCCTGATACGGCGGTGATGTTTCCCTGTTCCTATAGTCTCCAAGAGCGGCAGGCGGCCCGAAATCGCTAGATTTCCGCGTTACCGTCGCGCACATGCAGACGGTATAGGTCGGTGCGGCGGTCGTCCCAGTTGCGGGTGGTGCCCTCGAAGCGGTGGCGCGCGAGGGTGTCGAGGTTGAGGTCGTGCACGATCACCATTTCGGTGTTGGGCGTACATTCGGCCGCGATGCCGTCGCGGTCGAAGGCGATGTCCGACGGCGTATAGATTGCCGACTGCGCATAGTGCACTTCGGCCGCGTCGAGCGAGGGTAGGTTACCGATCGCTCCAGCTTGCGCGACGTAAATGTGGTTCTCGATACACCGGGCCATGGCGCACCGGCTGACCCGTAAATGGCCCGAGCGCATGTCGGTATTGGACGGAACGAAGATCAGCTCCGCACCTTTGTGAACGGCGATACGGGCAAGTTCCGGAAATTCTATGTCGTAGCAGATCAAGATCGCCACCTTGCCGCGGTCGGTATCGAAGACCTGGACGGTGTCGCCACCGGTGACACCCCAATGGCTTGCCTCGCTCGGCGTGACGTGGATCTTGTACTGCCGGTCGATACTGCCGTTGCGACCGAACAGGTAGGCCACGTTGTAGGTGGCATCGTCTTCGACCGTTAGGTGGGTACCGCCGACGATGTTGACGTTGTAGCGGATGGCGAGGTCGGTAAAGAGATCGAGATAATCCGGGGTGTAGGCCGCGATCGCCCTGGCCGCCTCGTATCCCCGGGCGTGGCCGACGAGGGGAAGGAGTTGCGTGGTCAGGAGTTCGGGAAAGAGAACAAAATCGCTGCGATAGTCAGAACCGGCGCTGACAAAAAATTCGCACTGGCGGGCGAAATCGCCAAAGGACAATATCTGGCGCATTTCATACTGCACGACGCAAAGCCGCGCAGTCCGGCTGCCCGCCATATCCGGCTGGCGATATTCCGGATTGGTCCATTCCATAAGTGTCGCGTGCCCGGCCGACTGCACGTCCTCTGGCATATAGCCGTGCATGATCCGTCGGACGCGAAACCCATTGGCAAGTTGCGCGTTGAGCACCGGATCGTCGAGAAGGCGTTGCTCCACGCGCTCGGCATAGTCCTCCGGCGACATAGCATCCGCGTGAGCGCTGTAGCCGGGGATCCGACCGCCAATGATCATGCCCTTCAGGTTTTGCCGGCGGCATATATCCTTGCGCGCATCGTAAAGCCGCCGGGCGAGGCGCTTCCCCTGGAATTCCGGGTCGATCGCAATGTCGATTCCATAAAGGTAATCGCCGTCCTGGCGGTGGTTACGGATAGATCCCTCGTCGGAGATGTCTTCGAATTCGTGCGCGGTCTGGGCCTCGTCGCCAACGACAATCAGGCTCGCCGACACGCCGACAAGGTCGTCGTCGTACTCCACCCCCAACTGGCCGGCCGGAAAGGTACGGAGCTGGCTTTCGAATTCTTCCTTCGTCCACGGATCGATCGTCTGAAACGCCTTTTGCTGGACGGCGCGAACAGCGTCGTAGTCGCCGGCGCGCAGCCGGCGCACGTGCACCGAACGCTCATATTCACTTAGGTCTATATCCGGCATAATTGGTTCCCTCGTCCGAGATGCTCCAAGTCGTTCCCTGGGGGAATAGCATAGGCGCGCTGGATCATGCGCATTGAGGGACCCTGTGTCACGTTGCCCTTGAGCCGCTGGCTCGATACCTTTGTGGGAACGAGTGGCCGGTGGACGAGAGGGAGGCAGGCCCATGTACGACCCCGCGCAAGATTGGGTGGACACCTACGAGATTGTCGATCCCGAGGGTCGGCTCATAGAGGAGTTTCGCGCCAAGCCTATTGGCTTCCGCTCCGCGGAACTGCAACGCGTTCTGCTCAAGATGCAGATCGATCCACGCTGCCCGAACTATGTTCTGTTCTGCCGCACACCCCACAAAGAGTGGTTGATCGGCCGCATGGCCGCGCGTCCTGGCGACCCGGTTGTGCTGGAAGAGGACCGTGTCTTCAGCTCGGTCGAGGAAGCCGAATGGGAAGTCTTTCGGCGCCGCTGGACACTGCTCACCGGGCAGGAGATCGCGTAACGCACGTCGGGGGGAGGTAAGGCATGCTCAAGATACTTGGCTATCCGGATCGGTTTAGCGTAAGGCCCGGCGAAACCATCCGCTTCATGGTCTCCAGTGAACTCGGCGGCCACTACACCGCGGACTTCGTGCGCATCGTTCACGGCGACGTCAACCCCGATGGACCCGGGTACAAAGAGATCGAGGTTAAGGGGCCTTCTTCCGGGACCTATTCGAGCCGGATTCAACAGGTCCATCCGGGGTCGTCCGTAGTGGTGGCGGACCACCCGAAGCTTGCGAACCTGTCGAGTTTTCACGTTCAATGTATGGTCTGGCCGACGTTGCCGACGCGGGGCGAACAGGGCTTGATCGCCAAATGGTCGCCCGATCGCGGCGGCTTCGCCCTGATCCTCGACGAGACCGGCGCCCCGGCGCTGCGGCTCGGCAACGGCGATGGCGGTGTGCAAACGGTGTCGACCGGGACGCCGCTGATCGCGCGCGAATGGTATCGCCTCGACGCAAGCTTCGATGCCGACAAGCGCAAGGTTGTTCTGCGCCAAATCCCGCTCTTCGACCATCCAAGTACGGCAGCGCGCACGCGAACAGAGAAGCGGGTCGACGTCGTGCCAATTCTCGACAACGGTGCGCCGCTGACGATCGGCGCGTGGTTCGAGCGTACCGAGGGCGCGCGCGTCATCACGGCAGGCCACTACGACGGAAAAATAGACGCGCCTCGATTGCTGCGCCGACCCTTCAACGATACCGAGGCCGAAGCCCTCGCGGCGGCGTCTTCGCCCAACCTCGCGGCCAGCGTTCACCCGTCGCCGGTTGCGGCCTTCGTGGCCGATATCGTCGCGGCGTGGGATTTCTCGCAAGGCATCGAGTCGACCCGCGTGCACGACGTTGCGGCAAATCGACTCGACGGTACCCTGAAAAACCTGCCTACCCGCGCCGCCAAAGGCCACAATTGGACCGGCGAGGAGATGAACTGGCGTCATCGCCCCGATCAGTATGGTGCCATCCATTTCCATCACGACGATCTCTACGACGCCGGCTGGGAACCCGACTTCGAACTCACGGTGCCGGCGGATTGGCGCAGCGGCTCGTATGCGGCGCGCCTGACTTGCGGCGCCCACGAGGAGTACATCCCATTTTTCGTTATCCCGCCGCGCGGCCGGCCGGGCGCAAAACTCGCGTTCCTCGTCCCGACCGCGAGCTATATGGCGTATGCCAACGAGCATCTGCTGATGAGCGGGGAGGCTTCGTCGGGCCTTGGCCGCCTCGCTGTGTTCACCGCCCGTGACATGTATGTGAACGAACACCGCGAGATCGGCTATTCGCTCTACGACTATCACGCCGACGGAAGCGGCGTATGTTACTCCTCGCGCCTGCGTCCGGTCATCAACATGAGGCCCAAGTACCAGTTCGGTGCGGGCATGGTCGGCTCGAGTTTGCACCAATACAACGCCGATACGCATATCATCGACTGGCTGGAGGCTATGGGCCACGCCTTCGATGTGATTACCGACGAGGATCTGCACAACGAAGGTATGGAGCTGTTGTCCGGCTACCGCGCCGTCATGACCGGCACCCATCCTGAGTACTATTCGACCGCGATGCTCGACGCTCTGCATGCCTTCAAGAATCAGGGCGGGCGATTGATCTATATGGGCGGCAACGGTTTCTATTGGCGTATTGCGTTTCACCAGGACCTGCCCGGCGTGATCGAAGTGCGCCGCGCCGAAGGCGGGATACGCACCTGGATGGCTGAACCGGGCGAGTACTACCACAGCTTCACGGGCGAGTACGGCGGCATATGGTTGCGCCAGGGCAGGCCACCCCAAACCCTCTGCGGTGTCGGATTCACGGCGCAGGGTTTCGATATCTCCGCGCCGTACAAGCCGACGCCCGATAGCCGCGATCCGCGGGCGGCTTTCATCTTTGACGGTATTCCCGAGGGCGCCCCGATCGGCGACACGGGACTTGTTGGCGGCGCCGCCGGGGGGTTCGAGCTCGACCGGGCCGACCGCCGCCACGGCACCCCGCCGCATGCCCTGGTGTTGGCAACGACGATGGGCGGTCATACCGACACCTTTCTGGTCGTGCCCGAAGAGTTGCACATCACCGCGGCCAATATCACCGGCACCTCGAGTCCGTTGGTCCGGGCGGACATGGTGTTCTATGAAACGCCGGGTGGCGGGGCGGTGTTCTCGACCGGTTCGATCGCCTTTGCCGGATCGTTGTCGCCCAACGGATACCGCAACAACGCGTCGCGGATGATCGACAACGTGGTCCGACGGTTCGTCGATGACGCGGCCTTCGTCGCGCCCTAGGGCGATCGGTGGCGGTGTATGTGTTGCGTTGCGGGGGATGTCCCCCGCACAATTGGAACAGAAACAGACAGCACGAATAGAAGGGGAGAAATACCGTGGCAGATGAACCCGTAATCTACATCGACGGTGCCTATAAGCCGCTCAGCCAAGCGAATATCTCGGTCCTCGACCAGGGGTTCTTGCTGGGCGATGCCGTGTTCGACGTCGTGTCGGCGTGGAAGGGGAACCTGTTTCGGTTGGATGCGCATCTCGAACGTTTCGAAGATTCGTTGCGCGCGACCCGGCTCAACCCGTCGCTCGACCGGGCAGGCTGGCGCGACGCGATAATCGAAACGGCGCGGCGCAACAAGCTACGCGACGCAAACATTCGCTTTATCGCAACCCGCGGCGTTTCCAAGCAGGTCATCGCCGATCCGCGCGACAATCAACCGACCGAAATTGTGTGGGCCGCGCCCTACGTGTTCCTTGCCGACGATGCCGGCCGAGCCAACGGCATCCGCCTGATGATCAGTCATCTGCGCGGGTTCAGGCCCGACACGCTCGACCCGCGTTACAAGTGCGTGGATCGGCTGCATTTCCAGTTGGCCAAGATCGAGGCGCTCGAGGCGGGATACGACGACGTGATCTGGCTGGACCAGAACGGGCATGTCGCCGAGGGGCCGGCGTCGAATATTTTCGTGGTCAAACGCGGCGTCCTACACACACCGGGCGAGGGCGTGCTGCGGGGGATTACGCGCCAGGTCTTCCTCGATCTCGCCGCGCGCGCCGGGGTTCCGGTACGGGAATGCAATATTTCAGCGTTCGACCTTTTCACCGCCGATGAAATTTTTACAACCAGTACGGCGGGCGGTGCCTTGCCGATTCGCGAAGTCTCGGGCCGTCCCCTGGCCGGAGAGGTGGCGGGGCCGATCACCAAGAAACTCGACGGGTTGTATTGGGCGATGCGGGAGTCGGGTGAGGACGGTACGCCGATCTACGACTGAATGTCCTGGCGGACGAGGGGCCGAAGCAACCATGTCAGAAATGAATGTCATCGAGATGAACGGACGGGGTGCCGCAGAAGTCATGCGGGTCGCGCGGCGCCCGATTCCTGAGCCCGCGGCCGGCGAAATACTGATCCGGACGCGGGCGATCGGCGTCAACCGCGTCGACATTCTACAGAGAATCGGTCAGTACACGCCGCCCTACGGTATTGTCGACGTACCGGGGGTCGAGCTCTCCGGCGAGATCGCAGCGCTGGGTCCTGGTGTGACGGGTTTCTCCATCGGGGATGCGGTCTGCGGCTTGGTGGTCGGCGGCGCGTATGCGGCGTATTGCGCCGTTCCGCAGGCCCAGGTGCTGCGTTTGCCGAAAGGCTACGACTTCATCCTAGGTGCCGCGTTGCCGGAAGTGCACTTTACCGTTTGGACGGCGTTAATGCAGCATGGTCGCTACCGGGCGGGCGAATCGCTCCTCGTCCACGGCGGGTCGAGCGGGATCGGCACCACGGCCATCATGTTGGCGCGCGCGTTGGGTGACGGCGATATCTATGCGACGGCGGGGAACGACGCTAAGTGCCGGGCCTGCGAAGACCTGGGTGCCACGCTGTGCATTAACTACAAGACCGAAGATTTCGTAGATGCCATTCGTGCGCGGCGCGGGGCAGCCAGCCTCGATGTGATCCTCGATATGGTGGTCGGTCCTTACGTGCCCAAGAACCAATCGCTGCTCGCGCCGGAAGGTCGCCTGGTGTTCATCGGCTTGATGAGCGACCAACGCGAATCGCAAATCAGCACGACCGCGGTCATGCTCAACCGGCAGGTCATCACCGGTGTGTCGTTGCGCGGGCAAACGCTGGAACAAAAAGCCGCTATCCGAAACGATATGGAGCGTGTCGTCTGGCCGCTGCTCGACCAAGGCAAGATGCGTCCGGTCATCGATTCGGTCTACCCGATGACCGACGCTGTCGCGGCGCACCACCGCCTCGAAACGAGCGAACACATCGGTCAAATCGTACTTACCGTCGAGCCGTAAGCGGAACAGTTCTCTGACCGGGCCGCCGCGAAAAGCGCCGCAAAAGAGGGGAGATATGGGCGACAACGACGCGACGCGCAAAGAAATGCTCGGCCGGGCCAAGGAACTCCGCCAAGAATTTGCGGCTACTGCTTCGGAGGTCGACCGGACCGGCGCGGTCCCGTTCGATAATCTGCGCCGGCTCCAAGAAAGTGGGCTCGCGCGCCTGCTGGTGTCGCCGGGGACGGGCGGACTCGCGTCGGACTCTGGCACCGCGTCAGATCTGGATGTGCTTTCCGACATCCTCGTCGAGCTCAGCGCTGGTGAGAGCTCGACCGCACAGATTTGGAGCGTTCACACCATCGTTTCCCGTTTGGTGTTGGGCACCCAACTCGACATCGATTCGGACCTCCAGCGCGAACTCGTCGCAGGGGTTCTCGACGGCAGTATTCGTTTCTCAAACGCCTCGGCCGAAGGCGGCCCGCGCCGCGGCGAGTTTTCGACGACGGCGACGCGCCAAGGCGATACCTACGTGATCGACGGCACCAAAATCTTCGCGACCGGCAGCGAAGGCGCCCAGTACAGTATCGTCCCCGTCATTTCCGACAGCGTCCCTGGTGGGGGCCTCGCCTACGCGCTTGTCCCGATGGATGCCGACGGCGTCCGGTTGCACCACGACTGGGACAATATGGGCCAGCGCGCCACCGCCAGCGGCACCGTATCTTTTGAACACGTCGCGATCCCAGCGCGCTACCACCTTTCGATCAAGGGCGGCGCTGAATCGATGTTCGGTCCAACCAGCGTATTCGGCTTGCTGTTCCAAACCGCGATCAATTCGGTGATTCTCGGGCTGGGGTTCGGCGCCTTCGAGGTGACATGTGAGTACGTGCGCAGCTTCGCGCGACCGAACCTGCCGTCGATCGAGTCGGCCGCCGATGACCCGGTCAACCAATGGCATGCCGGTCGCCTCTCGGCCCAGCTTGCCGGGGCGCAGGCTTTGCTGCGCGAGTCGACCCGGTTGATCTGGGACTTCGAGCGGTTGGGCGGTGCACGCGGTCCGGTCTCGGTCCACATGATGCGCGCCAAATACGCGATCAACGAGGCCGTGCTCGAATCGACCGGGCAACTACACCGTCTCGCGGGGGGACGGGCGACCAGCAACAAGTACCGCCTCGATCGCTTTTGGCGCAGCGCCCGGACCCTCACGGTACACGATTCGATCGACGCCAAGCTGCGTCAGATCGGTGCCTACGAAATTACTGGCACGCCGCCGCCACCCACCATTATCAGCTAGAGTCGCCGATGGACCGGATCGGTCGAAATTGCCAGCCGACACACTGAGGTGAACGCCATGAAAGCTTATGAAATACAGGATTTCGCTAAGTCGGGCCGGTTGCGATTGGTCGACCGTCCGGATCCGGTACCCAAGGCCGGCGAAGCCTTGGTCAAGATGCGCGCCACCGGTTTGAATGCCCGCGACCTCACGATCATGCAGGGCGATCAGTTCGGCCGCATCATCCCGCCGACCCGGATTCCGTTGTCGGATAACGCTGGCGACGTCGTCGCGGTCGGCGAAGGCGTCACCGGCGTCAAGCCGGGCGACCGCGTCACCATGACCCACTATTGGCGCTGGCTCGACGGCACATGGGACGAATCCATGCGCGAAGAAGACTACGCGATGTCGCTGGACGGTTTCCTTGTCGAGCAGGCTGTCGTTCCAGCCGCGGCGCTCATCAAGTTGCCCGACAGCATCTCCTACGAGGCGGCCAGCACGTTGCAAAGTGCCGGGCTAACCGCGTGGCATGCGGTGGTCGAAGCGGGCCACGCCAAGCCCGGCGCTACGGTGGTGACGATCGGCACGGGTGGGGTGTCGGTGTTCGCAATGCAGTGGGCCAAGCTGGCCGGCGCGCGCGCCATCGTCACGTCGTCAAGCGATGCGAAACTGGCGCGCATGAAGGAACTCGGCGCCGATGACGGAATCAACTATGCCGATACGCCGGAATGGTCGAAGGCGGTGATGGAACTGACCGGCGGTCGCGGGGCCGATCTGGTCGTCAACAACGTCGGCCTGGCCGAACTCGATCAATGCTTGGAGGCGTGCGCGTCCGGCGGTGTCATCGCCCACGTCGGCGCCAACCCGGTGTCGCGCGACCGCAAGGCCGCGGTGCCGCAACCGCCCAAACGCCTCGGCAACCTCATCATGCGGAGCTTGACGATCAAGGGGATCATCGTCGGCAGCCGCGCGATGTTCGTGAACCTGATCGACCAAATGGCAACCCACGGCGTCGAACCCATCATCGATCGCGTCTATCCGTTCGACCAAGTGAACGACGCGATTGCCTACATGGCCGGTGGCGACAAACTCGGTAAGGTCGTGATCCGAATTCAATAGGTTCTCGGTCGCCAAAACGATTGCATCGCGTGGGTTCGTCCCGATCCGCCAGCCAAACAGCTCCTGATTACTGCGCGGCTGGGCTGGTGGTGATGCCTCCCGACTTGGCGGCGAAGGTCCCTGCGGCTTTGTAGTTGGTGCCGATAACGTGGAACTGTCCACCCTGTTCGGCAACCGCGTCGCTGCCACCTTGGAAGAACGAGCCGTGGAACGAAATGCTCTTCGTCCCATTGGAGCCGCTTCCGGCGAAGTCGCGACGGTTCGTCGAGTTCGCCGACACAGAAACGTTAGAGAAGTTCGAGCCGTCGAAATTCGTCACGGTGACGGCGCCCGAGTGGGTTGAGAAGTTCCAGGCATTCTGGAACGTACCGACGGCCTGATAGCGGCTGCCGTTATTGTCGACCGAGCCGTTGAGGTGCCCGCTATAGGTTGCAGTACCGGTCATCGGGATATCGACGAGCGCTGGCAACTTACCGGCCACCCATGTTGCGAGATGAAACCGGTCGACGTTGCTGCTGGCATCGACGCCCTCGGCGACCCAATAGCCCCACTCCAGGAATTGGCAGGTGCAAAAACTTACCCCGCTGGGGAGAAAACCGGTGGTCGGTACGACTTCCTGGTTGACCATGAAAAAACGCAACGCCGAAACCGCTGTCGAATTGATTGTGCTGGTGGAGGCGCTTGATTCGCGGGCGGCAAAATTGTTGTCGTCGATGAAAGTGCCCCGGCCGCTCGTGCCCGACGTCGTTCCAAACCTGAGTTCGTAGTTCCGGCTATCGTCCTCGATCTGGACGCCAAACTCGCCGCTAACCCGGTTGATGGACGGGTCAGTGATGATTTTCACCGCAGTCGGGTCGCCAGGCGAACCTGTGTTGCTGTCGTCGTTCTCAATAATGAATGAAGGGAGCGCCGTGGTTGTATTGCGTTCGACAAGGCCGGCGGCGTAGCCGTTCAAGGTCCGCGCTGTGCGCGTGTTCCCGATACCGCTCGGCGCCGTCGTCGGCGTTGCGACATGGTCGTAGGAGTAGAACGTCGCGGCTGTGGAATCGAAGGGCTTTTGTGCGCTCAACGCCGTCGTCAGCGTGTTTTCTCCGGTCCCGTAGAAGTCATTGTTCAAGACGAAATACGACACAGCGCCACTTGCGTTGGTAAACAATGAGGCGCCGCTCGAGTCGGGCACGCTACCAATACCGCCAGAACTACGGACCAAAGCGCTTGTCGCGCTGGTCCGGCTCATGCCGCGCATACCGCCAGTGATCGAAGTTTGGTTCTGGCTGTTTAGGATGAACGTGCCGGTGTGCCCCACAAGGAGCGACTGTTGCGACGATCCTTGGCCGACGATTGCCAGTGTTGTTTGGAGCGTGGCGCTAGCGCTGGACGTTGATGGGCGTCGCGCGATGTAGAAGGGTGAAACGTTTGCCGATGACCGCGAGACCGCCGAGCCATCTGAAAAAATGAACGGAATATCGGTCGATGTGCTGTTGAGAAAATCGTTGCGCAGCGAATAGGCTAAGACGGTGAAACCCGAGGTCGATGACGATCCTGACGCGAGGGGAATCCCTGCAAACGTGAACGCCCGGTTGTTCGAGCTACCCTCCGTCAACTCATAGAATAGAAAGCGTTGGTCAGAGGAGAGGACGCCAGTGCCGTCGACGCTCCCGAAGGGCGTTGTCCCGGCGTTGCTCAAACTGAACGTCCCGCTCTTGATCGGAAGCGACAGTGTGGAAGTGCCGAGGTTCGCGGTGAAGGTTGCGCCAGACGACGATGCGCCGGTGAATCCGATGTTGCGGCTGGTGTCCGGGCTGATGGTGCTGGTACTGGAGTTGAACGTATTGGAGAGATATTGCTGCCGGCTGCGATAGCGCCCCGTCAGGCCGGTGATGGAAATGCCAAGGTTCTGGTTCAAGTTGGTGTTTTGCTGAGCCTGGGCCGTTGTATTCTCAGCTGTTTGCCCGCCATCGCCCTGCGCAGCCGGTGGCCCAGCCGGGGGGGCTGCCGGCTCCAAAGCCCTGGGGCTGTTGCCCGAACCGAGCGCGCCGAGATTCGAACTTGCGACTCGTTGGTCGGTGGGGCGCTGGCCGCCCGCCGGTTGAGCGGGAGAGCCATCATCGGCCGGCGGCGGAGCGGTGCCCTCTAGCGAACCAAGTGCCGCATTTAAGGTATCTCCGGTGGCCGGAGCTGGGTTCGACGGCGGCGCGTCCGACGCGGTTGCCGAGACCGTGAAGCCGGGCCGATTGACCTGCTGGCTACCGCCTGCTGTGTCGACCGTCATTTGATCGCCGAACAGGAATGTTGCTTGCGTCGCGCCATTGTCGGCAACGTTGACCAGCGCGATCCCACCGCGAATACCGATGGTTGCTGTTGGCGTTTTCAGCGTCACCGGGGTGCGCTTGCTGATCTTCCCCCCAACCATCCGGAAGACGCCCTTCGTTGCGCTCAGCGCGATCTTGCCGGTGCCGGTCGCAGGGTCGTAAACGAACTCATCGAGCACGAGGTCGGAATTGGGCCCCACGGTAAAGGCGCTTTCGTCCAAGAACAGCATTTGCGCCTGGCCGTCGGCCGACGTAACGATCCGTTCGTTAGCCTGGATATTGACGCCAACTTCCAGCGTCCGGGTCTCGGCGGCGGGAGGCGTCCCCTGCGCATTGGGGTTCACCGCCGCGGCGACGCCGATTTCCGGTGTGTTTTGGGCCTGTCCGCCGGTGCCGAAGCTGAATACCGCGAGGATAACCGCCAGCCCCATCGACCGCAGAAAAACTTGGATTATCGCCACTGAACGGTACTCCCAGACTGTGAACCAGCAACGGGGCGAGATTACGCCCAACGGAGCAGCGTCACCACCGCCTTGGACGTGCTAGTTGGTGGATGTCCGCGTCACTATAGAGAAAGTCGTCTCCGGGGTAGTTTATCCGGACGCTCACACCAGCTAGGGGCGCAAAGGGGAGGCTACAGCAGCCCTGCCGCACGGACATGCCGGCGTACCGATTCGGCCGCCCAGTCGAATCCGCGGAAGCGGAACGCCGCATACCCCACCGCGTTGATCCCCGCCGACAAGCCGCACAGCTGCGTAAAGTCCTTGACGCATTGGAAGAACGGAAACAGATCGCGTTCAGCTTGGTCGCGTGGGCGCACCGCGTCGTAGGCGGCCAGGAAGTGCGCGGCGATCTCCGGCGGGTAATTGTTCTTCGCGGCGGACCAGCAAAAACTCCCGAGTTCATGGGACATGTGCCCGTAGCCGCAGGTTTCGAAATCCATCAGCGTGACGCGACCGTATTTAACGAACGCGTTGAACGGGGTGGTGTCGCCGTGGGTCGGCGACATCGGGGCTTCGGGGCCGAGTCGATCGAGCGTGTCGGGGAGGACCTTCGCCACCCGCCGGTAGAACGCGAGATCCTCGGGCCGGTCGCCGAGCCGTCGCGCCAGAGCAGGGAAGTCCCGGCGGATCGAGTTCGCATGGTCGAGCTTGCGCCGGTCGCCGCCGGGAAACCGTGGCGAGACGAGGTGCAGCCGCCCGATCAACGCCCCCAATTCAGCGGCGTTCTCTACGGTCGGGGCCGCCGCGATCTCCGCGCCCTCCGCCCAATGGAAAAGTGCGACGTAGCGCCGGCCCTCGGGCGCTTCGACGGAAAAATGGCCCGGCCCTGCGCGGGTCGGTAGGGCCGGGGAGACTGGTAGGCCTTCGCCGTGCAGAAAATCGAGGTAGTCGAGTTCGTAGACAACCTCGTCCGCCGTGCGTCCCCGCGCGTTCCACAAACGAACCGCCAGCCGCTCGCCGCCGCACCGCAGCACGTAGACATCGTTCATTCCGCGCGCCAACAACTCGCAATGGAGCGGTTGGGGCAGGTCGTAGTGGTCGTCGATCTCGGCGCAAAGCGCGTCGGCATCGACGATCGAATGGAGGATCGGCAAGATGCGGCGACCTTGCGTCGGATTGGCGCGGTCTGGATCGCGTGGCGCGGCCATAGAGATCTCCTTGGCGCGGTGGCGCCTGCGGTATGCTACAGGACGGGTGCCGCGCTTCCCATGCCGGCATCCGGTGCATTGAAGGGCCATCGGGAGGGATGTTGATGAATTCCGCAACGACGACCGAAGGGGCGCCAGACGGCGGCGTTGGCCTGAGTGCCCTCGCCGGGGCCACCGTTACCTGTACCGCACTCGATACGTGCGTCCGACATTATGCCGAATGCCTAGACTATCGCCTCGTCTCCCAAGGCGTCGTCGACGAAGCCCTCGCCACCCTGTGGCAGGCGCCACGCCAGACCGGACGACCATTCGCCATCCTCCGCCCCGCGATCGGTGGGGGCGATCAGTGGGTCAGGTTCGTCGAGGGGCCGGTCGCCGACACCCCGCCGTTCCGGACATTCGGTTGGAACGCCCTCGAAATCAGCGTCCGTGACGTTGTCGATTTGAAGCAACGTCTTGAGGGGTCGGTCTTCGAGCGGCTCAGCGGGCCGCATTTCCTCGCCAACGGCACGAGCAGTATCCAAGCCATGCAGGTACTCGGTCCCGCCGGCGAAGTGTTGTACCTCACCCAAATCCCGGACGAACCGGACAAGGCGCATTTGCCCCAGGCTCGGGTCGCCGTCGATCGATTGTTTATCGCGGTGCTCGGTGTACCTGATGCTGCGGCCGCGCAGGACTGGTATGCGTCCCGGTTCGATGTCACGCGGAGGCCACCTCGGACCGCGATGCTTCGCGCCCTGAATCAAGCTTACGGGTTTGAGGAAACGCGACAGCATCTTTTGGCTTCGGTGCGGCTTACCCGTCAGGGGATGATCGAAATCGACGGCTACCCACTCGAAGCGCGCTCCCGCGAGGCGCGGCCCGGCTATCTACCCGGCGGGATTTCGTCCGTCACCGTGTTTGCCGACCAGGTGCCGCCGACGTTCGCGGATCGCGGTGTCCGAATCGACGCATTTCCGTACGGCGGCGCTTGGGTCGCGGCTCTCCAAGGAACCGCTGGGGAACGGCTGGAATTGGTCTGTGAGGCGACGCCGTAGCCTCGCCGTCTCGGGTCGTTGTCCGCATGGTGCAACGCCGGTTTCGTGGAGATCGTTGGCGCCGTGCGGCCCACGTATGATCGCTGTTCGTCAGGCTGAGGGAGCGTGGCGCTTCACCCCATGGGAGGTCAAGAAATGCTAAAACGAAATCGGAACATAACGCCTATCGGCTTATTGGGTGTCGCCGCGGCGATGCTGATGCCCCTGGCGACCGCGCAGGCCCAAACGGCAAACGATACGATCCGTTTTGCGACCGCGAGCCTTGCGCCGGCTTTCGGGCGACCGGAACAGGGAACGGCGTCGCCCAGCGTTTACTCCGTTTGGCCCTTCTACGATTCGCTGACGATGGTTAGCCCGAAGGGGGAGGTCTCCGGTCTTCTCGCGGCCGGTTGGGAAAACATCGATGCGAACACGTGGCGGGTCTCGCTGGTGCGAGGCGTCAAATTCCACAACGGTAAGGAACTCACCGCGGATCACGTCGCGGCGCAGTTCACCTATTTGATCGAGGATGCCGACGCTGCCGGCACCGTGGCCAAGTCGACCAATGAACGCCAAGCCTTTGTCGCCTCCGCTCGGGCGATCGACAGCCATACCGTCGAATTCAAAACCACTCAGCCGAACCCGGAGTTGGCGCGCCAGTTGGCGGGCTTCTGGATTCCCGAAACCGACGTGCGAAAGGACCTCGGGACTGCGGATTTCTCTAAAGCGCCGGTCGGTACCGGCCCCTACATGAATCCCAAGTATAGCGGCGGGACCGACGGTGAAATCAATGCGACCGCGTTTCGCGACGGGGTGCGGAAGCCACAGATCGGCAACCTGAGGGTCATAGCGCTCAAGGAAGCAGCGTCGCGCGTCTCGGCCCTGGTCTCCGACCAAGTCGACATCGTCCAAGGCGTACCGTTTGACGCCAAAGACCAGATCGAGGCGGCGGGCCACCGGGTCGATTTCGCCGACCGTCCGTCGGTACTCGGGTGGCGCTTCATGGCGGTTCGGGAAAGCAGTCCCTTCAATGACAAGCGCGTTCGACAGGCGGCGAACTATGCGGTCGATCGCGATTCCATGGCACGTGACCTCCTCGGCGGCACCTCCGTGCCTGGCGGCCAGTGCGCCACTCGAAACACGTTCGGCTACAACCCCGACGTGAAGCCCTACCCCTACGATCCGGCAAAGGCAAAAGCTCTGCTAAAGGAGGCGGGATTCGAGAACGGATTCGAAACCGAGGCGATGGTCATTCCAGGTTCGTTCCCGGCTGACAACGAGATCTATCAGCTTGCCGCCGCGCAACTCACCGCGGTTGGTATTCGGACGACGTTGACGGTTATCACGTTCCCGCAGTGGTTGGACATGTGGTTCGGCCGCAAAAAAGCGCCGGACGGAACGATGGGGTTCTCGGACATTTTTTCAAACGCCTGCCACAACTTCAACGCTATCCCGTTCGATTCGTATCCCAACCTGACCTGTAAAAAGGGAGAGCTACCGTCGAACTGCAACAAGGAAGAAACTGCTTTACTCGATAAGGCGATGGGCGAGTTCGATGTGGAGAAGCGCCGTAAGCTGATCCAGGAACTCATGGCGTTCAACCACGATCACGCTCCCAACCTTTTCTTCGTAGAGTTGACCGACCTGACGGGAATTAACAAGCGAGTTCAGGGATTTACGAACACGATCCAACGGTTCAATTTTCACGAAATTACGCTCAACTAATCGGGACAGATCGGAGGGGCCGGCGCGGGTGACTGCGGCGGCCCTTCTTTTTTTACGGTGTTCTAGGGCGGTTGACCCAAAGTGCCTTAGGGTGTGGTTCCTTCACGTCCGCCTTCGCGTCTCATCAGGTGACCGCGTATGCCCTACGTAGAACACGACGGCGCCGAGATTTACTACGAGACCCACGGCGAGGGCCCGGCGCTTGTCTTTGCTCACGGTGCCGAAGGCAACACGCTTAGCTGGTTTCAGCAGGTGCCCGTCTTCAAAGCGCACTACTGCACCGTGCTTTACGACCACCGTGGCTTTGGTCGCTCTATCTGCGCGCCAGCCGATCTTCAGCCGTCGAAATTTGGCGGCGACCTTCTGGCGGTGATGGATGCGTTGGCAATCGAACGGGCGGCGGTCGTCGCCCAGTCGATGGCGGGGTGGGGGGCCCTGCAAGCGGTTCTGGCCGCACCGGAACGGATTTCTGCCCTCGTCCTTGTGGCTACGTCCGGCGGGCTCGCCCCGCCTGCGGGAAGCGGCGAGGCACCGGTAGAAAATGCGGCGCCGCTCGCTGGGCGGCTCTCGCGGTTTGCCCTGGCCCCCGGTTATCCGGTTCGTGCGCCGGCGATGGCCTGGCTATTCGATCAAATATCTTGTCACAACGGCCAGATCGAGCTCTTGGCGTCACGCCTCGGGGCGAACCTGATCGATCCCAAGGATATGGCAGGCTTTGCAGTCCCGACGTTGGTGATCGCCTGCGGTCACGATACGTTTTTCCCGCCGTCGCTCCTCGAGAGCGTGAGTGCGATGATTCCTGGTGCGCGGTTTGCAACGATCGAGACCGCCGGCCACGCCCCCTACTGGGAAACGCCCGGGGCCTTCAATGAGATGGTGTTGGCGTTTCTCGAGTCGCGCCGGTCGCGGCGTTAGGCTGCAGCGGTTCGCTCACCAAACGGTCATTGCGCAGCAGGTTTGCTAGACCCCGGGGCTGCAACTAGCTAGGCGCGCTCGAGACTGCTGCCCTTGACCACCCGTTCGTGGGGCTCAAGCACACTCTTGATGCGGTACTGGACGTCGCCACCGCTGTCGGGGAGGAGGCGCACTACTTTGTACTCGCCTATCGCAGCGGTGCGGTTCATCGGATCGCGGCGCAACCGGACGTTCTGTCCGACGCGGAAAGTCGCTGTCATGAATCCTCCTGTGTAGTGCCGGTACGGCGCACCAGCGTACGGGCCGCGGCCGGAATACTACGCGGACGGTTTCGCGAGAAAAGAGGGGCGAACTATGGCGCTCGGTCCGCGCCAAAGTGTCTGCGGACGCTCCAGCCTCAAGTTGGATGCCGCCACCATCGGACTCCGGACCGGTAATAGCAAGGGTCGGGAGTTGCCGTCGACGGCGGCGCGCGACGACCTCCGCCCTTAGTGTGTGCCGGCCGCCTTCGCCCAGATCGCCACTGTCTCTTCCAGTGTGCGCGATTTATCCAGCGTTTCTCGGGTTTCCGCCGCGAGCGGCGTAGCGGCGAGCAAACGGAACAATGCCGCGGCGCCCTGGTGAAATCCTTCCGGCAATCCGACTGCATCGTAAGTGGCGGCGATTTCCTCCATCTCGCCAACCCAACGTTCGGCGTCAGCGGCGAGCCAAGGCACCGCGCCGTTCATGGCCTGCCATGCGTTGGGTGCGCGCCGCGCGACTTCCGCCGCCAAGGCATTGCCGAGCCCGTAACGGGCGGCAGCGATCAGCGCAGCGGCGTACAGCGCGTTGGTTCCCTTGGTGATCGACGCAAAACACATTTTTAGGGCGGACGCATCGCCGATGCGGTCCGATAGCAGCGTGACCGCCATGCCTTTGCCGTCCAAAACCGTCAGATGGTGTGCGGCGGCCCCGCTGGCGTAGAACTGTGTGGTGTCACGTCCAGGTGCGCGACCGATGATGCCGCCGTCGATAAAGGGAACGCCTGCTGCCTCTGCCTGGTGCGCTATCGCCATGACCGTTATTGGCGACACCGCATTGCAATCGGCGTAGGGAACGGTGCGGCCCGTCCGCCGCATTGCGGCGATGGCTTCGGTAGCGATCGCGGGCGCGGCGCTCGGCGGGGCGATCGATAAGAACAGGTCCGCCGCTTCGATCACGGCGTCCAAACTCCCCAAGTCTTCGAAACCGCCAATCTTGGCGAGCTGGCGGCTCCGGGCGCTGCGTCCAGTCAAATCGGTCACGACCCGGTGGCCATGGTCGCGCAGGGCGCTGCCGACGGCATGTCCCATGTCGCCGGTACCGACGATGGCGATAATGTCGTTCATCACGCCACTATAGGCCGGAATCGTGACAATGGTTCGTTCCACCGGCGCGTCATCGTCGTGAGCTTGCGATGGCGCGGCTGCCATGTTCGCGTCAAAGTTGGGTGGTTTGATCGCCAGCGCCCGAGTCGCAAGGCACGTGACTCCCCGCAAGAACGAGTGGGGGCAAGAGATTCATCTAGGGTCGCGGAGCGTCAGGTCCGAGGCGTAGTTCCCGGTTTGGTTGCGGACGGTCACAGGCGAAAACCGGATGTCGGTGGCGCGCCCCGGACCGACATCCCCGCAAATGTGGTCGCCGTGTAACTCGATCGATTGGCAGGGCGGCCCCGGGCCCTTTCGCCCGGTCATTGTTCCCCTGGGAAAGTGTCGCGAGGGAAGAGATATGGACTGCACGACGCACCGAACCGGGAATAGCGCCGAGTACTTCACCCTCCGCATCGTCGACGAGGATCCTGCGACGACGCTCCCGCGCGGTGCGGTGGTCGTTGTAGACTGGCGCGACCGAAGACTAATCCATGATCGTTGCTACCTGTTACGCGACCGGGGCAACGCAACGTTCGCCCGCTACTGCCAATCGAGCGGTGGGTTCAGGACCAACGACGAAACCCGGACGCCGCTCGCACTGCCCGTTGATATCGTCGGCCGGGTCGTCAGCGTCATGCGCCCTCTCTAGCGTCGACGACATCCTCGATACACCATCTTGCGTCCGGGCAAGCTAGGATGGATTGTTGCTCGCGCCAGACCAATGGAGCCCGGTTTTACAATGAAAGATGTCGAGTTGCGCCTTGCACTCGTGTGTTACGGCGGGGTTTCGCTCGCCGTCTATATGCACGGCGTCACTAAAGAATTCCTCAAGCTGGTGCGGGCGTCGCGGGCTTACCACGCCGGGCCGAAAGGCGCCACGCGTGCCGACGCGAGCTATCGCTCTTCGGTGCACAGCGCCGATCCGGAAATCGATACCGAGCAGGTCTACTTCGAGATTTTTCAAGCGATCGGGAAGACCCTAGATTTGCGTGTGGTGGTCGATGTCATCACTGGCGCCTCCGCAGGCGGCATCAACGGAGTCATCTTGGGCCGCGCGCTCGCCCACGACCTCTCGCTTAGTCCGTTGCGTGACGTCTGGTTGGAGGCAGCGGACATCAATCAACTACTCGCCGAGAATAGAGCGGCGCGCATCTGGTCGAAGTGGTTCCTTAGGCCGTTGATCTACGCCTACGTCCGCCGGACGCGGGAGACCGATCCTGAAATGCGCGAAAAGCTGTCACGTTTCTTGCGGTCGCGTTGGTTCCGCCCACCGTTCGATGGCGCCTATCTCGCCAACGTGCTGTTCGACGCGATGGTGGCGATGGGCGAACCGGCGCACCCAGGTGCGTCCCTAATTCCTCCCGGCCAACGCCTCGATCTCGTCGTAACCCTGACCGATTTCTATGGCTATCCGCAACGCGTCCCGATGTACGACCCGCCGTTCGTTACCGAACGCGAGCATCGCCACACCCTGGGATTTTCCTACCAACGCCACTACGGCGGCGAGGAGCATAGTCAGTTCACCACCGCCGACGTGCCGTCGTTGGCCTTTGCGGCGCGCGCGACATCGTCCTTTCCCGGCGCTTTTCAGCCGGCGCAAATTGGTGAGATGGACGGCATCTGCGCCGACCGCGGCGTCGCGTGGCGTACACGAGAAGCATTTCTTAGGGAGAACTTCGCACGTTATGTGCAAGCGGGTACCGATCCGGCGCTAACATCCTTCGTCGACGGCTCGGTACTCAATAACAAACCGATTACCCAGGCGATGGATGCCATTCGTGGTAGGTCTGCCCATCGGCAGGTCGACCGGCGCGTCGTCTATATCGACCCCGACCCGGCGCGGGAACCGCCACCGCCAGACGGCCGCCGGCCCGGCTGGTTCAGCACGCTGAAGGGCGCGCTATCGGATCTACCGCGCAACGAACCTGTGTTCGACGAACTTAGTTGGGTACGCAGCTACAACGGCCGCGTCCGCCGTCTGAGGGCGGGTGTCGAGGCGTCGCGCCCGCAGGTGTCGGAAAAGGTAAGGCAACTCAGCGGCCGCTCGCTGGAGCGGGTCTCGAAACCGCAAGACCTTGCCAATTTGCGCGAGGCAGCGAACGCCGAAGCGGCGCGCGAAGGCGGCTTTGCCTACGAGGCTTACGTCCGCCAAAAACTACAAACGGTGATCGACTTTGTTGCCGCTCTGCTCAGCGAGCTCGGTGGATTCCAACCCGAATCGCCGGAGGCCGTGGCGGTGGCGGCGCTGTTCGAATCGTGGTGCCGCTCGAACGACATTCTCATTGCCGACGGTCCCATCCCGGTCGCCGACAATGTTCTGCGTCGGACCCCGCCGGCGTGGGTGCGGTTCATGTTGCAGTTCGATTTGCCGTTCCGATCGCGCCGATTACGGTTTGTAATTCGTCAACTCAATATGACCTATGCCCGTATCGATCTTGAGACCAACGGTGGTCCGACGGCTGACGACTTCAACAGGTTGAAGGGCACGCTCTATGAGGTCGCCGAGTCGATGCGGGCGCGCAACTCCGCGGCCTTCGCCAGCGTCGACCTCATCCGCTCGATCCGAAACGCCTTCGGCGTCGATCCGGGTTCGATGAACGTTGCCGCGTTGGATCCGTTGATGGCGGATTTGGCGCGGGAGATCGATCTGAAGAACCAGAACGGCCGTATCGATGCAACACTCGCCGCGTTGCCCCGTTCATGGAAAGAGGTCCGCGCCGATCTGCTGACGGCCTACATCGGCTTTGCGTACTGGGATCCCTTGACGTTCATCGCCTCGAACTGGCGCGAAGCCGAGGACTATGAAGAGATCCGAGTCCACCGCATCAGCCCGGCTGACGCCGACACCATTCGCAAGGGCGGCGCGCGCGCCACCTTGAAGGGCGTCGACTTCGGCCACTTCGGCGCCTTCTTCAGCCGCAAACGGCGCGAAAACGACTATCTCTGGGGACGGCTGCACGCCGCGGACCGGCTGGTCGATCTGGTTTTGGACGCCGCCGCCAAGCAGGGCGCGGTACCGGACGAAGACGCCGTCAGCATCAAGAAACGCCTGTTCGAGGCGATCCTCGCGTCGGAGAGCGCGACACTCTCGAAGATCGCCGACGTATTGGATCGGGTCGGCGAAGAAGTGGCGCAGCTCTGAGACTCCGTGGTTAGGCAGCCGAGGGTTCTTCCAATCTCATCCCCCGGGTATTGGCGCTCTTCATGTCGGCCCCGGTAAGATCGGCGTAGCGGGTGTAGCCGACATCTTGTCCGTCCAAACTACGCACCTGCATTGAGCGAAGATCGGCCCCGGTCAGATTGGCTTTACGCAGAACCGCGCCGCGTAGTTTTGCACCGCGCAAATCGGATGCGGCGAGGTTCGCGCCTTCGAAATTTCCGTTGGTCAGGTCGGCCAATTCCAATTTCGCTCCGCGCAGATTGGCGCCGGCAAAACTACAGTCGACGAGCCTGGCACCGCTCAAGTATGCGCCGGGTAGGTCGAATCCCGTAAGGTCTACGCCCTCAAGGTTGAGCCGGTGCCCGCGGTCGCCGTTCGACGCCGCCCATGTGGCATGGTCACGCAGTTGGGATTGCAGGGTATCTGGCAACGAGAGAATGGCGCGCAGTGCGTCGTCCGCCCCGCGTGCGTCGATCGATGCCCCGGCAAGAAGCGCACCGCGAAACTGCGAACCCATCACGCTGGCACCCTCAAGGTTTGCGCCTGAGAGGTTTGCCGCTGTCAGGTCGGCGGAGTCGAGTTTGGCGCCGGCCAAATTCGCCATCGATAGATCGGCTTCCTCGAAATCGACGCTCTCGAAGTTGGCTTGTTCGGCGTCCACGTTCTTTAGGTTGGCCCGTTTCAACGTCGTAAACAAAAGACGCGCTTTTCGGAGGATCGATCCTTCGAGGTTTGCACCTGTCATGTCGGTTCTGGTTTCCGCGGCGCCTAGGCTCGCCTTACCGGGACGCAGGTCCGCGCCGGCAAGGTTTGCGCCCTTGAGAACCGCGCCGCGAAACCGGGCGCCGCGGAGGTCGGCGTCCGCAAAATTGACCCGCGTCAGGTTGGCGCCCGACAGATTTGCCCCGAACAGGTCGGCGCCGCTCAAGTCGGCGGTGGTGAAGTCGACCCGAGACAGGTCGGCGCCCACCAGCGATGCTTGACGCAGATTGACGCCAGGCAACTTCAGCCCGGAGAGGTTGGCACCACGCAGATCCGCACGCTTGCCGCCCGGCTTACCGGTCGCAAAACGTGCGTGATCGCGCATGATAGAAACGAGTGCCTGGGCGTCTAAGGCTTCCAAAATAATGTTGTCCTTGGTGGTCGGGTACCCCATCAATGCTAACGGGATTCAGCCCGGCTCGCCCGCAGTATCGATTCGGATTTTGAGCGCATTTGATTGAGTTTCGACGAACGCTTGTTGCGATCCACGAGATCGAACGCATCCTTACCTACCCGATGACGACGGGCAGCAACTTGGACGGAGTTCTCCGCGTCCTCGATTCGATGCAACCCACTGCAGGTCGCTGGGTTGCGGCGGCGGTCAACTGGAAAAACGGCGAGGACGTCATCATCGTGCCGTCTGTGTCCGACGCCGATGCAAAGAAGAAATACCCGGCTGGCTGAAAGACCCTGAGCCCTACCTCCGCCTCGTCGCGCAACCAAAATTGCCCGAGAAACCGTGGCGCCCCGGTCGTGTACGGCTGGGGCGATCCCGGTATACTCGGCGGCTATGACAGGCCACCTCGAACGCTACGAACTCGCCCCCGGGCTCACCGTCAGCCGGCTGACCAAAGGCAACTGGCAACTCGCCGAACGCCATGGCCCCAAGATTGCCCAGGATCGGGCCATCGAGGGGATGCGCCGTTTTGTCGAGGCAGGCATTACCAACTTCGACTGTGCCGACCATTACGTCGGTGTCGAGGAGTTGATCGGCGCATTTCGGGTGCGCCACCCCGATCTGGCGGAACGGTTAACGGTCCAGACCAAGCTCGTCCCCGACCGCGAGGTGCAACCGGGCATCAAGCGCGCCGACATCGAAGAGATCGTCGACCGGGCACGCATGCGCCTCGGTACGGACCGGCTCGACCTCATCCAGTTTCATTGGTGGGATTACGATGTACCCGGTTACGTCGACAGTATGCTGTGGCTCGCCGACATGCAGGCGGCGGGCAAGATTGGCCACCTTGGCGTCACCAACTTCGACTGCCCCCGCCTCGAAGAAATTCTCAACGCAGGTGTTCGCGTTGTAAGCCATCAAGTGCAGTATTCCGCGCTGGATCGGCGCCCGGAACGGGGCATGGCCGCGCTGTGCCAGGCCCACGGGATCGCCCTGCAATGCTATGGCTCGATCGCCGGCGGTTTTTTGTCCGACCGTTGGTTGGGACAACCGGCGCCCGATACGCCGGCCGATCGTTCGCAACAAAAATACCGCCTCATGGTCGAGGAGTTCGGCGGTTGGGGCGCCTTGCAATCGCTGCTCCAGGCCCTGGCCGGTGTTGCCCGCCACCACAACGTGTCGCTCGCCGCGGTCGCTATCCGGTATGTCCTCAGCAAGCCGGGCGTCGCAACCGCAATCGTCGGTGCCCGGACCGACGCACACCTTGCGGACACCCTGACTGTCAACGATCTACGGCTCTCCGCTGAAGACATGTCGGCCATCGATGCCGTCGGCAATGCCGCGCCGGGCCCGGCGGGCGACTGCTACACGCTGGAACGCGACCCCGACGGTCCGCATACGGCGATGAACTGGAAGAACCAGAACCGCAAGGGCGCGGGCGCCCGCTAATAGGAGAGAGCCGGTGGCTGACGCATTCGAACTCTACGACCTCGCTGTCGAGGTGGTGCACCACGATCTCGCCAAGCGGTTGATCTGCAAGCACGAATTGGGCGAGGTTTTCTATGTCCGCGGCAGCCGGGTGGAGTTTCCGCCCGGTCAGGGCTTCGGCCTCTACGCGCTGCTCGCCGTTCTGCCCTTCGTCCCTGCGCGTCAGCGCCCGACGCAGGACGCCGACTGGATGACCACCGATGCCGTGATCGGCTGCACCGACCCCCATTGCGGCGCCGGTTTTAGGATCACCCGCCTCGATTCCAAGACCTACCGCCACGCCGACCACAGCGCCGAACCTCTGACGACCTAGGGGGCCGAACCGAAAGGTTGGTCCGCGCAGAATTTTCTGCTGTTGGGTACTAGGCAGGACCGTAGTTCACGTAGACCAGAGCCTTTTTCGCGTTGGCGAACGTGGGCCGCAGCGCGCCCGGCGGGTAGCTGCCGTAGGCACCCGCGTCGAAAGTTTCGCCGTCCGTGCTTTCAAGGGCGCCATCGAGCACGAAAAACTCCACGTAGAATCCGTCGCGCACCCCAAGGTCGGGGGCCGCGCCATTTAGGCGCACGAACTTCGAGCCCTCGCCGGTCTCGGGATCTTCGCCGAGGACTTTCACGCCGTCGTGCCACCCATCCGCGGTCGCGTCGGGCACCGCTGCCCAACCGCGGGCCGGCGTCGCGCCGTTCACGGGGTAGTACTCCAGCTTCTCCGGTGTCGGCACCTCATGGGTGCACATCTTTTTGGAGTGGCGCGACAGGAACCAGGTCTCGACCGGGACATCGCTTTTGAAACCGTGAACGGTCTCGGGCGGATGAAAGCAGTATCCGTGGGCGCCGAGATAGGTTTGGCTATCGAACGACAGCCGCCCCTTGAGGACCAAAATTTCTTCGGCGGAATGGTGGTAATGCGCGACCGTGGGGGCGTGATATCCCTCGCCTGGCACCAACCGCTGGATCGCGGTGCGGGCACCTGTATCGGGATCGACGCTGAGAACCTTCGAATACAGACCGGGGAAGGGCGTTGCCCAATCCATTGCCGTCGTATCGAGATGGGGAATATGCGGTCGCACGGCAGCCCTCCTCTGGAGAAGGTGGCCATCCTAAACCATCCGCGACGCGGAATCCGGCCCGCCGTGCGTACCGTCCGCGGGCCGGTCAGCGCGACGCTGTGTGCGGCTTAGTGAAGAGCCACGCCAGGATCGCCGTCGCCACCGCCGCGCCGACCAATTGGGCGATGATAAAGCCCGGGGCATCTGTAGGACGTATGCCGGAGAACGAAGCGGTCATCGTCCGTCCGATCGTGACGGCGGGATTCGCAAACGAGGTAGAGGCCGTGAACCAGTAACCGGCGGTGATATAGAGCGCCACGGCAGGCGCCACGGCGCGCGGACGAAACCGCAAACAACCGTATATCGTCAACAGCAACCCGAAGGTCGCGACCCCCTCCGCTAGCCATTGCGAGGCACCGGAGCGCGCGGTTGGCGACGACTGGATCAAGGGCAGGGCGAACATGGCGTGGGCGAGGATCGTCCCGGCGACCGCGCCCGCGATCTGCGCTCCGGCATAAGCCGCCGCGTGAACCGGGCGCAACTCGCGCCGCAGCAGGAAGCCCAGTGTCACGGCAGGATTGAAGTGGGCGCCGGACAAGTCGGCAAACACGGTAATCAGAACAAAGAGAATTGCGCCCGTCGCAATCGTGTTGCCCAGAAGGGCGATCGCGCCGTTCCCGCCGGCCATGCCTTCTGCCATGACGCCAGACCCCACCACGGTCGCCACAAGCAAACATGTGCCAAGGGCTTCGGCGATCAAGCGGCGCGAAAGGGAAAACGGGCGAATCATGGCAATAGAACCGTTGGGGGAGGGGACACTACGACCGTTAGATGACGGTTATTTGACAGACAAACTTTAACCGCCGCGCGCGCACATGATGCACAGGGTCGCAGCTGGGTCGGCGTCGAGGCGCTTGTCCTCGATGATCTCGCCACACCTTACGCAGTCGCCGAACATGCCGTCGTCGAGCCGTTTCAGCGCCGCGTTAACCTGGCGCAGCCGCGTGTCGCGCCGGACCTGCTCGGCCATGGCCATCGCTTGGACCTGGAGCGCATCCATCCGCGACAACCGTCCGACGCTTTGCTGGTCAAGCTGGACAGGGACGCGTTCCGCGGCGGTCCGCGCCGCGGTCGCGGCCAGGGCGCGCGCTTCTTCGTGCAGGCGGGCGCGAAATGCCGCAGTATCGTCCCCCATCGGTTAGCGGTTGCCCGGCCCGCGCCAGGGCGCCGACAAAAACAAAGGGAGGACCGTCATGGCAGACGCACTGGGGCACCGGGCAAAGTGGGGTTTGATCGTTCCGTCGAAAAATACCGTGTGCGAGACCGAGATGCACCGCCTCGTCCCACCCGGCATCACGATCAATACCGCGCGTGCGGTGCGCAAAGGGCCGGCCGTGTGGGGCACCGACGATGCAATGAAACAAATGGCGCGCGCCATTCGCGATGCCGAGCCCGACGCGATCCGCGCCGTGATGACCTGCGAGCCAAACTATCTGCTGATGGGCGAGGGGGGCTTTTCGTTCCCCCGCGCCGAGCTTGAAGCGTTCGACCGCAAGTACGAGGAAATCTCCGGCCTGCGGGTCGCGTCCTCGGCGCGGGCGTTCCTCCATGCGCTGGAGAGGATGAAGGCGCGCAAGGTCGCGGTCCTCACGCCCCGCCTACCCGATAGCGGCATCGTCTCGGGCGGCCTGTGGGAAGCCTGCGGCTATGAAGTGGCTGCGGCGAAGGGCCTCGGGTGTACCTCGATTCACGACATCGCCAACCTGACCGAAGACACCCTGCGCACGAGCCTGGCCGAGCTTGCCCGTAGCGATGCCGATGTCATCCTCGCCACCGGCAGCGAAATCGCCCTCGCCCACATGATCGGCGAGGCCGAGGAATGGATCGGCAAACCCGTCCTCCACCTCAACGCGGTGCTGGTCTGGTACGCGCTGCGTGATTCCGGCTTCGACGACCGCCTTGCTGGCTACGGTACGTTGCTCAACGACTATTAGGCCAGCAACCGCGCGAAGTCGGCAACGTTGTCGAAAGTGTCCAGCGCGTCGATTGCTTTAAGCACCTCGTCGGTGCGCTTGTCGTTCAGTGCGGTACCGGCCAGTTCGCGAAATTTCTTCTCGATTTCGGGTCGGCCCATCGGCGGCTGATCGCGTGGCCACTCCACGTCGCGCTTCGCGGTCTTACCGCCCTTAAGCGCGATCTCGACGCCGAACCGCATTTTCTGGTCGGTGAAGAAATCGGCGTCGGCTGCCTTGTCGTGGTGCATCTCGACCTTGGCCAGCAGGCCGCGCAACACGGGGTCGGCCAGCTTTTCGTCCGAGTACATCGCCGGCAAAAGCGGCTCTTGCATGATCGTCGTGACCACCGTGTAGGGCAGCGAGAATTGCGCGTCGACGGCGCCTTGCGGATTGACGTCGCCGATCAGCGGCATGTTCATCCCCGAAATGCGGATCTTCTCCACTTGGTCCGGCGCGATGCCGTGTTCGGCGACGAGGCCGCGGGTCGCGTCGTGCAGCGGATGGTTCCACGCGATCGAGGGATGGATCTTGTATTCGGTCTTGTCGATCGCCCAGGTTTTGCCGAGGTCTTTGACCATTCGCTCCCAATCGCACTGGTCGGAGCCCGCCATGACATAGAAGCCCTGCTTACCGTCCAACACCCCGTGACCGCCGCGAAATCCGCGGTGCGCCGACTGCGCTGCCACGGTGCCGGCCATGCTCATCCAGCCCCAGCCAAGCTTTACTTCGCGCATCGGGCGCGTTTCCTCGACAACGCCGAAGTACTTGTAGGCTGAAGGAACGGTGGCATAGGTGCCGGCAATACCGAACGCGACGTCGAGCGCTTCGGCATCGAGCCCGTACAGTTTACCGGCCGTGACTGCCGAGGCGAACGGATGATACTGCTCGCCCCAGACCAGCGCACCGCGCTCTGGTGTCGGTTGCATCGCCGCGCCGAGCCGCGACACCACGTCGAAGCCGAGTGCGATGCTGAGAATGAGGTCCTTCCCCGAGGAGCCCAACATTTCGCCGACCGCGAGGCCCGACGACATCGTGATGTAGCCGGGGTGGGCGATATAGAGAACGGTGTCTTCGTAATCCAACGCGAACCCGAAGTTACCGTTGGCATAGGCCGCGAGCGGTGCGGAGACTTTGGCGCCGTCGCCGATAATCGTCGCTTGCTCGCGCCCGCCGCCCATGTCCTTGGCCATCTCGGTATGCAGTTGCCCGATACGGGTCTGGTAGCCCGCCAACATGCAGCCGACGATGTTCAATACGGCGAGCTTCGTCGCCTCGACCGTTTCTTTGGGCAGGTCGTCGTACCTCGTGCGGGCGACGAAGTTGGTCAGGTCGCGGGTCGTTCCCATGCGGGGCTCCTTGGCTTAGGGGGTTGGGTCGAATGGCGCGCCGCGGTCGCGTGCACCGCTTGGTCGCTTCACGTCGTCTCGCCGCGCAGGCGGGCCAGTTCTTCGGTCGCGTCGCGCAGACGCGCCACGAGGATTGTCACCATTCGGCGCAGCACGGTATCGGTGCTGGCCAGCCGCGATTCGAAATCCGCCCGGCTCAGCCGAAACGCCTTGGTGTCGCTTACCGCGACCGCGTCAGCCGAGCGGTGCACGCCGCCGAACAGCGCCATTTCGCCCAGCACGTCGCCGTTGCCCAAGGTCGCCATTACCTTGTGTCCGTCGCCGGTCCGCTTGCGCACCTCGACCTGCCCCTCAAGTACAAGAAAGGCGGCATCGGCATCCTGACCTTCGTGAAATATCTCGGTACCGGCCGCAAACTCGATCCGGTTCTGTGGCGCAAACCCGCCGTTCGCCATGGATTCCCCACTCCCGCAAAAAGGCGAAGCGTAGGGGGCGCGAGCGCCCCCGACAAGCGGGGAGAGCCGCCAATACTCAAGGTTTACTCTGCGGATTAGGCTTGGTGCCCCTGTGGCCGGAAGGCAGAATGGCCGGTGAACGGTTCTGGGTGCATCTCCTGACCTGAACGCTTCTCGACCCAAGGCATCGATGCGATTGCCGATGTTTTCAACCTGATGGACTGCAACGCATGTCCCCGTATCAACTTGACGAAGCGGAGCAGTTGTCGATCCGCAATGTTCTGTACACGGCTTCCGGTGTGCTCAAACGCAACATTCTTGGCATATCGATCCTCGCCGCCATAACCCAGGCTGTCGCGGTCGCTGCGACGGCGCTCGTTGTTGGCGGCCCGCTCGAAGAGTTTGGCGATGGAGCGCCCGGGCTCGTCAAGGGACTGGTCGATATTTTTGGTGCGGCTTTTCTCACCGCGGTTTACGCCCACCTGTCCTTCCGCGACCTAGCGGGACAACGCCTTGGTCTTGGCGAGAGCGGTCCGCGTCCTGGCAAAGTCTTTCTGCAGGCGTTGGCAGTCGGCTTCCTTGTCATCTTGTTAGTCGGTCTGGGGCTTGTGTTTTTTGTGATCCCGGGGGTTGTCCTCATGACGGTTCTTTGCGTTGCGCTACCCGCAGCCGTGGTTGAGCGCCCGGGGATTCGCGCTGCTCTTCGACGTTCGGCTGATCTTACTAAGGGAAACCGCGCGAGGATTTTCGGCCTCATGCTTGTGGTCGGAATTCCGTTTGAGGCGCTCCGCCTTTGGTCCGTGGCTCGCCACGATGGCACCGACCCTGTCTTTGCCATCGAAAGCCTTGCCTTAGCGGGTCTTGAGGCGATGTCGTGGAGCTTGCTTGCGGCGGCAACCTATTTCGAGTTGCGCCGTATGAAGGAAGGTTTCGGAACCGAGACGCCCGGGAATGCAGTGGCTTGAGATGTCGGACGATTGCGACGAGCGCCGCCACGCTAAACCCAAATCGTCAGAACACTACTCTGACGGTCTACGGCTAAGTCGCCCGTTTCTTCCCGGCCAACATCGCCAGCGCATTGCCGATCAATCGGTGTCCAGTGTCGGCGCGCATCGACAGGATCGACTCCGGGTGGAACTGCACCGCCGCGATCGGCAGGGATTTGTGTTGGACGGCCATCGCCACGCCGTCGTCCGTCCAGGCGGACTTGCGCAGCACGTCCGGAAACAACGCCTCGACAGCTGCCAACGAATGGTAGGCGCCCACCGTGCAGGGGTTGGGGATGCCCGCGAACAGGGCCCCGTCGTCGTGGATCACCCGCCACCGCTTGCCATGGCGCGGCGCGTCCATCACGTAGAGGCCGCCGCCGAACGCTTCGACGATCCCCTGCAGCCCGAGGCACACCCCGAACTGGGCAACGCCGCGATCTGCCAGGGCGCGAACCAACTCGGGCACCCCGTATTCGCCAGGGGTGCCCGGGCCAGGGGAGTGCACCACAAGGTGCGGCGCGTCGGCCAGCAACCGCTCAACCGGCGTTCCAGCCCGCAACGTGCGCACGGTCGCGCCGGTCTGACGGATGTAGTCGGCAAGCGTGTGAACGAACGAATCTTCGTTGTCGACCATCACCACCGATAGGCCTGCAAAGGGGCGCGTCGATGTCGCCGCGGGTGCTGCCGACGTAGCTGCCGGGTTGTCGCCCGCCAGCACGCGAAAGAACGAGGTCGCCTTGGTCTTGGTTTCCGCCGCTTCCTCGGCACCATCCGAATCGAACACTAGCGTTGCGCCGGCACGGTAGTCGGCGTGGCCGGACTTCAGGTGCACCGTGCGGATCGTGATCCCGGTATTGACGCTGCCGTTCATCAACAGCCCGCCGATCGCGCCGCCGTACCAGCGCCGCGCGCTGCTCTCCATGTTCTCGACGAGCTGAACCGCGCGCTTCTTCGGTGCGCCGGTCAAGGTCACCGCCCACATGTGCGACAGGAACGCATCGATTCCGGTAAAGCCGTCGCGCAGTTGCCCCTCGACGTGATCCACCGTGTGGAACAATCCGGCATAGCGCTCGATCATGCGTCGTCCGAGCAGCCGCACCGAACCCGGTTCGCAAATGCGCGCCTTGTCGTTGCGGTCGACGTCGGTGCACATCGTCAATTCGACTTCGTCCTTGTCCGAGTTGTAGAGCGCGCGGATGTTGTCGGCGTCCTCCATCGGATTGTCGCCGCGCCGCACGGTGCCCGAGATCGGCGAGGACTCGACGCGCCGGCCGTCGACCCGGACGAACATTTCGGGCGAGGCCCCCACCAATTGTTCGTCGCCCATCTGAATGAAAAACTCGTAGGGGCTTGGATTGACCGCCTGCATCTTGCGAAACAGGTCGGAGGGTTTGCCGCCGTAGGGCGCCGAAAACTTGCGTGACAGCACCACCTCGAAGACATTGCCTACCCGGATTTCTTCGCGCGCCTTATCGACCATTGCAGCGTAAGCGTCATCGCTGTGGTCCGTGGTTATGGCCGGCGGCGGTTCGTCTGGCCTCACCGGCATCGCGGCCGCGGGCATGTCGCGACGGCGGTCGGCGGTGGTAGCCCCGCCGCGAGAAAACTCGTAGTCGAACCGAAACGCGGTTTCTTTGCGCCGGTCCACCATGAAGAACTGGTCGGGCAAGAACAGGTGCAGGTTCGAATCGCCGTCGGTGCGCGCGAGACGTCGTTGGATCGGCTCGAACTGAAACAGCAGGTCGTACCCGAATGCGCCGTAGAGGCCGAGCGAGGTATCTTCGATCCCGTCGAAGTCGGCAATCAACCGGCGCAGCGGCGAGAACAGGGTCGGTTGCAGGCTGCGTTCTTCTTCGGCAAATCCACCGGTCCCTTCCGCGACATCTAGGATTAGGGTCCGCGTGTCAGGCTGCCGGCACGTTGTCTCCGCTCCGGCGAGGGTTTCGGAAAACAGCGGCAACAACGCCTCGCCCCGATGGTTAAGTGCCCGAACGCTCAGTGTCCGCTCATGGCCGACAAACGCTAGTGGCGGCGAGGCGAACCCCATCTCCCAGCGCGAGTAGCGGTCGGGGTATTCAAACCCGGATGAAAAGAGCGCGCCCGGTTCGGTATCGAGGCGGTCGACGAGGGTCCGAATGCCCTGATCAAAGGGGAGCGGCGTTGTAGTGCGGGTGACACGGATGCCCGAGCGGGTCGTGAACTGAAAGATCATGTTGTGTTCCTGGTCGGGCCGATGGCCCGCGTGCCGAAGGTATTTGATCGAGTGAAAGCGCAGGTGGCTGCGCGCCGGATTACCGGCTTCGCCAGAGGAACGTTTGAGACTTCGGCAGATACGCTTTCATGGGGAAATCCTAACAGAGGCGTTTGGCACGGTCTATCGTCCGATGGGCCGCCAGCTTAGGTTTTCACGGCGCGGGCACTGCGGGATTCGCGGGTGGACCCAACGCGGGTCCAGAGGGTAGAGTCCCGCCAATTGCCCCTGGGGATTACCCGGGTAAGCTCAGTGTGTGCATTCTTGGGAGGGATTTTCCATGGTCAGATCGGCCCGTTATCTAGTGATTTTGTCGGTGCCTCTGTTTTTGGCGGCCTGTTCCGGCCTTCAGTTGGGCAAGGCGGAAAAAGTCGATCCACAGGGGACGCTGTTCCAAGTCTCGCTATACCAGGGCTATTTGGAAAAATCCCGTCAGGAATACGCCGAAGCCGACTTCACCGATTCCGACCGGTTCGCCGAACGCGCCATCGTCGCCGGTAGTGGCAACAACGTCGGACCCGAGGGCCTCAACGCGCGGAATATTCCGTCCTCGGCTCGCGCTGAACTGTCCGATGCCCGCAGCCGCCTGACAGCGTTGATGGGCCAGGGTGCGATCAACTTTATCCCGGCGCTGATGGCACGGACCCAGGTTGCCTTCGATTGCTGGATGCAAGAGCAAGAAGAGAATTTCCAGCCAGCCGATATCGCAGCCTGCCGCGGTGAGTTCTACGGCGCGCTGATCTCCGCCGAAGAATACATGGCGCGCAAGCGCGCACCGGAACCTGCGATGGCGCAAGCCGCGCCGGCACCTGCCGCTGCCCCGGCAGCTGCCCCGACGCCGCCCGCCGCCCCCAAGCCGGCCTCGTTCACGGTCTATTTCGAGACCAATAGCGATCGCTTGACCCCCGCCAACGCGGCGACGGTTCGCCGGGCGGCCAACCAGGCTAAGGCCCGAGGCGCTACCGAGATCGTTGTCGTGGGTCATACCGACCGCGCCGGCGATATTCGCTCCAACAATGTGCTTTCGGAGCGCCGGGCAGCCACAGTCAAACGGGCCCTGGTCAGCGAAGGGATTCCGGCTGGGAACGTCAAGACCGAGTCCTTTGGCGAAGCGCAGCCCGCGCAACCGACCCAGGACGGCATTCCCTCGGTGTTCAATCGCCGCGTGATGATTTCGTTCTAAGCATTCGTCCAATCTGACGACCGATCGGCCGGGGTTTCCCCGGCCGATTGCGTTTTCGGCGGCGCGGGCTACGCGGTTATGGGAACAGCGGCGGTGCTAAATCCGTCGGTTTGTCGGCGAAGTAGCGAAACAACGCAACGGCACGGTTGCCGTAGGACTTGCGTCCGGTTTGGGCGATGAGATTGGGGCCGGTGCCGGTCCGCATCAACCCGTAGATCGTCCAGGGATTTCCCTCCGTGCGGCGAAATACATAGAGAAACTCGTGATGGCCCGGCGGTAATCGGCTGAAGACCGAAGCGCGAGCCGGCAGCGCGTTGGCGATTGCCACGACGATGCGGGTTTCGTCGGCGTGGCGCACGGTTAGGGCATAGGTCACCTCGCCCAAGGGCGTGTTCTCCGCTTGCCAAAAATAGCGGACGCCGCTGCGTAACTCGCTGGCGGTAAAGCCTGCGGGTCTGCGGTCGTCGGGGTCGGGCGAGTTCAGCGCCGCTGCGTCGGGGACGAGGGAACGCCACCGATCCCGTGTCGTCGACCAGTACTGTATTTCCTTCATATCGGCGATTTGGCCCAGCCGTGCCAACATGGCGTCGGTCGATGCGCGCGAGCCGGTCCGGCCCCAGGTTTCGACGAGTACGGTGAAGGGCCGCGCCGTCCATCCGGTGCAAGCCGGCGGTAGCCAGTCTTCGAGGTCGCCGCCGAACCACATGGTCACTAACGGGATCGTCGCCGATGTCGATTGTGCCGCATCCTCACCGCAGTCGGCGCTCGGTAAGGTCGCGGCCTCGGCGTGCGGTGCGTAGGGCGTGATCGCCGCGGCCCAGATGACTGTCGCGGCCAAGACCAGCAGTGCGCAAGCCCTCATGCGAGGGGCCGCGCGAGGGCGTCGCCCAGGGTATCTGCGAGAGGTGTCGCAATGCCAAATTCCCGGCTCGTCTGCGCCATCAATCGGGCGCTATTGGCGAAGGGGTTGATCGCCGGTGCGCCGCTCCCCTGGCGCGCGATCAAACCGCCGAACCGTTCATAGAACGACACCGGGAAAAGCGAGGTCGTCACTATGTCGGCGAACTGTTGTCTGTCGGCGCCCGCGGCCTCGGCGAGACGAAGCGCTTCACGCAAGCTCTGAACCGCCGATGCCATCAGGAAGTTGCCGGCCATTTTGACCGCGTTGGCCGACCCGGGGTCCGGGCCGACGACCTCGACCCGACCGAAGCATGAGAGGACGGGACGGCAGCTGTCGATCGCTCGGGCGTCGCCGCCCACGGCGAGGAGCGCGGATCCAGCCTGCACCTCCTCGGGCCGACCGAACACGGGTGACGAGATAAACGGCTGGCCCGCCGCCGCGTGGCCTGCGGCGAGCGCGCGCACGAGCGGGACGCCAATTGTACTGACCGAAACGTGGATCGCCCCGCGCCGATCGCTAAACGGATCGCGCTCCAGCAGCACCTGGCGGACAGCCTTTTCGTCCAGCAGCACGCTGAAGACGATATCGGCGTCGCACGCCTCGGCGGCGCTGGATGCGACGCGAAGACCGGTATCGGCAAGGGCCGTTGCCTTAGCCGGGGACCGGTTGAATCCAATGGCGTCATGCCCTGCCTCTAGGGCCCGCCGTGCCATCGCGCTACCGAGTGCACCAAGCCCAATAAACCCGATTCGCGCCATCACCTCTCCTTAAGAATTCCATCAAAATTACAACAAAATTATAGATTGTTTTATCTTAAACCTAAACCCGTAAAAGTTGCATCGCAGCGGAAACGAGAGTAGCGTCAAGACAGAAAAGCAAACCAGTAGGTTGGGGACCGCATGACTAAGAAATCGAAACGGCAGCGCGCCATGAAGCGTGTCGCATTGCTCGCGGCCATCGTGATCGGCGGCTCGACGATGGGCTCGCAACTCCGAGCTCAAGACGTACGGTCTTGCGGTGCGTCGCACGGAACAGTCGCCGCCCCCATGGCCCAACAATTCGAAAACGCCGCGTCTGCAGCGCGTGCCGGAAACCCCGCGGCGATGGTTGAAGTAGCGCAGATGTACCGCGACGGTTTGGGCGTCGCGCGCGATCTGATCCTTGCCCAAGCCTGGGCCACGCTTGCCGCGACGAGCGGCGCGTTTGTCGGGACGTTGCATCAGACGGTCGCGTCCTGCCTTTCGGCGGACGATTTGCGCAAAGCCGACGCCCAGGTTCTCGCGCTCTTGCAAGAACGGGATGACGACCTCTAGAAAAACGACAAGGAGCGCCAAAAAGTTGCACACCAGTACCAAGAGTTTGGTTTTCCCGGGCGCTCGCGCCGCCCGAGTCTTGCTTAGTTTCTGCCTTCTCTTTCTCATTTTTGTGTTGCCACTCCGAGCCCCAGCCGCGGCGTGTGGCAACACGGTACTTCTCGCCACCAGCGACCCGTCGGCCGTCGAGAAGTATCAAGCGGCGTTGCAGGCCGCCCATGCCGGCGACTTCCGTGCCCAGATCGCGCTTGCCGGTATGTACCGCGGTGGCCAGGGCGTCACACCGGACCTCGTTCGCGCCTACGCTTGGCTGAACTTCGCGGCCGTCCGCCACCGCGAGGCGGCTGTGCTCCGCGACGAGGTTGCGCGTTGCTTGGATCCCGGCCAAGACCTCGAAGCCCAGCTTTTGTCGGTCCAACTGCTTTCGTCAGTCACCGCGCGCTGATACGCCATAATTGACCGGGCGTCGCGCCCCGCTACAATGTCCGTACATTTGTTGTGGCAGGAGATATCCCGTGGCGCTGGCAATACAACCGATTAAGGGGACGTTCGTGGGCGAGGTCGAACCGCTCGACCTTAGGAAAATCGACGATGCGACCGTGGCGGGACTGAAGGACGCGTGGAATAGGTACCAGGTCCTTGTCTTTCGGGGGCTGACCATGGAGGAGGGCGATCTCGTCGCCTTTAGCCGGCGGTTCGGCGACCTCGAGATCCATGTCCGCACCGAGTATCTGTCGCGCGACTACCCTGAAATTCTTTACGTCTCCAACATGAAGGACGACAGCGGTCGGACTATCGGCATTCTGTCGGACGGCGAAGTTGGCTGGCACTACGATCAGATTTATCTACCGCGCCCGGCCGTCGGTTCGTTTCTGATGGCGCATACGCTGCCCAAAGGCGGCGGCGCGACATCCTTCGCCGATATGTCGCTCGCCTATGAGATGCTGCCGGAGGCTACAAAGAAGATCATCGACGGGCGCAAGGCCGTACAGTCCTACGAGGCGTTCAATGCCGCCTACAGTGTTCCGACCAGCGGCAAACAGCGTAAACAGACGCCGGATATCGAGCATCCCATTGTGCGCACACACCCAATTACCGGTCGCAAGGCGCTATACGTTTGCCCCGGCATGACGACGCGGATCGTCGGCCTACCGGATGCCGAAAGCCGCGCGGTGCTAGACGAGTTGTTTGCCTGGACGGTGCGGCCCGAGTTCGTCTACACCCATAACTGGCGCGCGGGCGATGGCGTGATGTGGGATAATGCGTCGACCATGCACCGGCGCGAACCGTTCGACGGCGCGGCGCAACGCCTGATGAAGCGCACGACGATCCTGCCGCCACCCGAGTTGGCGGTGCCGTTCTAATCTCCGAGAGGCGACGACCATGTTGATGACCGCCGAATCCTACCGCGATTCGTTGCGCCGCTACCGTCCCAAGGTCTTCGTCAAGGGCGACCGCGTCGACTCGGTCGCCGACGAGGCGCGCTTCATGCCGGGCATCAACGCGATCGGGGTGACCTACGACTTTGCCCAGGCCGCGCGCAGCCGGTTCCTGATGGCGCCGACCGACACCCGGACCGGCAAGACGGTCAACCGTTTCCTCCATATGAACCGCACGACGACCGATCTGCTGCACAAACTCGAAGCAGTCCGGTTGGTCTGTCAGGAATCGGGATGCGCCCAACGTTACCTGACCCAGGATGCGCTCAATGCGATCTATCAGGCGACCTGGCGGATCGACCAGGGTGCCGGCGGCGGCGTGCACGAACGCTTCCTCGCCTACCTCGACCGGGTCCAGGACGAAGACCTCACCCTGGGGGTGGCGATGACGGACGCGAAGGGCGACCGCTCCAAGCGACCGCATCAACAGGCCAACGCCAACACCTATGTTCACATTAAGGAGCGTCGCCCCGACGGGATCGTTATCGAGGGCACAAAGGCGATCGTCACCGCGGCGCCCTACGTCCATGAATTCCTCGTCATGCCCTGCCGCAACATGACCGAAGACGACAAGGACTTTGCCGTGTGTTGCGCGGTTCCGGTCGATGCCGAAGGGATTACTATTATCGCCCGCCCTGCCGGCCGCCCCGGCGAACCTGCGGCGAAGTTCAGCAACAAATACGGCCAGTCGACAGGGGTTGTGGTCTTCGAGGATGTATTTGTGCCGTGGGACCGGGTCTTCCTGGCGGGCGAGTGGCAGCACAGCCAATTCCTCACGACGTCCTACGCGGCCCATCACCGGCATTCGTGCATCGGCGCGCGCGCCGGGTTTGGAGATCTGCTGATCGGCGCCGGCATGTTGATGACCGAAGCAAACGGCCTCGACGTTGCAAAGGTGCCGCACCTGCGTGCCCGCATGGTCGACCTGATCAAGATAGTTGAAGGGTTCTTTGCCTGCGGCGTGGCCTCATCGACCTATGGCCAAATCGACCCCTCCGGCTTGGTCGAGCCCGAGCGGATCTACGCCAATATCGGCAAACTCCTGATGTCGACCCAGATTTACGAAATGCACCGCGTCGCCCACGAAGTTTCCGGTGGTTTGATCGTGGCGCTGCCGGGCCCCGACGAAGATCATAACCCAGAAACGGGAGGCCTCTTGTCGGACGTGCTGCGCGGGCGCGACGATATTCCCTACGACAAACGCATGGATGTCGCCCGCATGATCGAAGATCTCACGGCATCGGGCCAAGCTGGCTGGTATTCGCTGATTTCCCTGCACGGCGGCGGTTCGCCCGAAGCGATGGGACTGGAGATTTTCCGCAGTTATCCGTTGCAAGATAAAGCCGATTTAGTTGAGCGACTGCTTGATCGCGGGGCGCTGGCCGACGAATCCGGCGCGCCGAGTCGCGACAAACAACCCGGACGCTGTTGCGTTACAGGCTGCGAAACGCCAGAAGAGGCCGCTAAACCCTCCACCCAGCAGGTACGTTCATGATGCAAGGCCCCCTCAGAACCCTCCTTTTCGCGCCGGGCAACCATCCGCGCAAAGTCGACAAAGTTTTTCACACCGGTACCGACGTCGTCATCCTAGACCTCGAAGACGCAGTCGCGATCAGTGAAAAAGTCGCGACCCGCACCACTGTGGTCGAGGCGCTCAAGAGACCGCGACCCAATCTCGGCTATGTCCGGGTCAACGCGTTCGATACCGACTACTGCTTTGGCGACATCCAGGCGGTGATGGGCGACTGGCTCGACGGGATCGTCCTGCCCAAGGTCGAATCGGCGGCCCAACTCGAAGCGGCCGACTGGATGATGCGGGCCCTTGAGCGCGAGCGCGGCCTCGAAGAAGGCAAGATTGATCTTCTCCCCATCGTTGAAACCGGCCTCGGTCTCGATCGTATCGATGAGATCGCCCGCTCGGGCACGCGGGTCAAACGCCTGTCGTTCGGCGCCGGCGATTTCACCCGGGACATGGGGTACCTGTGGACGCCCGACGAATCCGAACTCAGCTACCCGCGCTCGCGTTTTGCAGTCGCATCGCGGGCGGCACGTCTCGAACCCCCGATCGACACCGTTTTCATCGATCTGCGCGATATCGAACATTTCGAAAAGGCGGCGCGCACCGCGATGGGCCTCGGTTTCCAGGGCAAGCTCTGCATTCACCCGAGCCAGATCGAGATTTGCAATACCGTCTTCACGCCGACTGACGCCCAAGTCGTCGAAGCGAAAAAGCACATCGACGCGTTCAAGAAAGCCGAGGCCGAAGGCTCTGCGTCGATTCAAGTCGACGGCTATTTCATCGACTATCCGATTATCGAAAAAGCCGAACGTATCCTTGCGCTCGCCGCCGCAATTTCCGCCCGCGGCTAAGCGGCGGACTCGTCTAAACGCGTCATGCTGTGCCCCGAAGGCAGGGCCATGGCGCGAACCGCGACGCGTTGCGCGGGTTTTGTAGCGATGGAGCTCATGACGACGACATAGATGTTAGCGGCGAGGCTCAGAAACAGATTGTCCCGCTGACGGCGCACCGCCGCGCGGTCGAGAACATCTTTCGTTACCGCAAAAATCGGGTTGAGAATATTGACCCGTGTCTCCGCTAACGTCCGCTCGAGGTTTTGGGCGGTAGCTCGCGTAGCCTCAGTTTCCGCTGTGTTGTCGTTGCTTTTCGGCTGGCGTTCGAGGAGCGCAACAAATGCACGTTCTTCTTCGATTTGTGCTTCCAACGCGTGCAGTTTGGTGCGGGCTTCGTCGAGCGCAGGGCACTCTGTCGCGCCAAGGCGTTCCAGAATCGTGAACAGGCCGTCGCCATCGGCCACGCCAATCTCAAACGGCGGCCGCTGGCGAAACCTTTCGAATACGACCATCGGAGAGTTCGTTCCGGTCACGCCCGAAAGCGTCGATTGAATTTTGCGCAAGGCAAGGACTTGATCGCGATTGGCTTCCGACATGGCCAACATGGCTTTGTCGAAGTGCCCTTGCTGGCGATAGGAAAGCGCCGCCCGGACTTTGGCGGCGAGCGTCGGCGCCGCGACTTTGGCGCTGAACATCCTCAGATCGGTCGCTAAAGCAGGGGTCTTGTCCGTTAGGCTGAGAAAGGGCTGCGCGAGAGCGTGAGGGGAGGAGGGGTCGGCGGTTTTCATCGGCGCTGAGTAGCACGCAGCGCAGGGCATTCCTAGTCCGCCGCCGCTGCAATGGGAGCCTTCAGTGTGTTTTTGTCAGGGCGGTTGCCAGCGCCGAAAGATCGGGCGCGGTGTCCAGTCCCATCACCGCATCGATCACGCGGTCGGTACGCGCATCGTCGAACACCCGCCCGGCGTTGTCGCGGAACTTCGCGACGATATCGTCGGTACTCAGCGGATTCTTGTCCGATCCGCGGTTGTACTGCTCGCGGTGGCGCAGTTCGCGCCCGTCCTTGGTTCGCACGATCACTTCGCCGCCGTAGTAGCGTGGGAACGGCGACGCAGGATCGATCTCGTAGCGCGCCTTTTGGCATAGGGCCAGAATCGTCGGGTCGCTCAGGGCGTCGTCTTCCAATTCATCCAACGTAAAACGTCCGCGTACGATCGAAGCCGCCATCGTGTAATGAACCGAAAACTTAGCGTCGTAGGAATTGGCGGGCTTCTTCTTGTTGGCTTCGGGTTCGCACACCACCGAAACCTGCTTCTCGTGAATTAGCGCGACCAGTTCGGCGATGTCCTCTGGCTTCAAGTCGTACTGCGCGCGCAGGGCCAACGCGGCATCGGCGAAGGCGTGATTGAAATGGCACGCAGGGTAGGGCTTGAACGCCACGTTCATCAGTTCCCACGACTCATTGAGGCCGGCAATGGCCTTCTCTGGCGCCGTTGCCACGTCGTGCGCGGCAAAAACGTTGTACAGACCGAAGCGTCCCTCGTAGGCGCGGTGCGGCCCGGCGAATCCGGCCTGGGCCAGCGCCGCGGCGGTGATCGCGCCAACCCCTGCCCAGGCGGGGTGCATCCGCTTGGTCCAGGCACCGTCTTCAAGGAATTCTAGAACCCCCGACGTTGTGCTCAGGGTGATTCCCTGGGCGTCGGCCAATTGCGATGCACTCAGTCCCATCAAACGGCCTGCCGCCAAAGTCGCGCCGAACGCGCCGACGAGCCCCGTTGGGTGATAGCCCTGCTTATGAAACCCGCCGTTGGCGCCCATACCGATCCGGGCGTCTGCCTCGACCGCGGCCAAGTAGGCGGTCAACGTCTCCGCGCCGCTTGCCCCATGCTTGAGACCAACCGCGACCGCCACCGGCAGCGCCGAGGCCGAGCAATGGACCACGCTATCGGCGTGGGTATCGTCGTAGTCGAGGCCGTGGATCAACGTCCCGTTGACTAGGACCGCGTCGCGTAGCGGCAAGCGCACGGCACTGGCGATCACTGGCGAGTCGCCGTCGCCCGCCAGCGCATGGGTTCCGGCCAGTGTGACCGCGCCGAAATCGAACGTCGATGCGGCCAACCCGACACCGAAGCAATCCAAGATATTCAACTTTGCGCGCGCGATCACCTCGGCCGGGACATCGCGCAGGTCGAGGTCGCGGGCGAACCGCGCCAACCGGTGCGACAGGAACGACGGTGCCTCGTTGGGGGCGGCTTCCTCGAAGGTTTCGGCGGCGGACATCGCGGTACTCCTTGGGTCGCAACAGGCGCGCTATTGTACGGACATTAGGGCGGGTCCGCCAAGGGTTACCACTGTCGGTGCAGTTCCGCGGAGTAGGTAAAGCGGTCCTGCGGGTGAATGCTGACCGACACCTCAAAGACGCGCTTTTTGTGGCCGGTATATCGCCGTACCACCACAAGGGCCGGGGTTCCTGGCGGGACCTGCAACGCTTCCGCAACCGCATCGGGCACGCCGTCGGCGAACAGGTCGAGCCTGACCTCGGTTACGTTCTCGCCGAACAAGTCCTCAACCAAGCGGTACACCGGCGTTGGCTTCTTGCCGATCGCTTCGCCTACGCCGGCGTATTCCGGAATCACGTAAACGTCGGTCCAGCAGATCGGCCGGTTGTCGCGTTCCAACGTGCGCAATCCGCTGATCCGAATCCACTGTTCGCCTGGGGCGCACTCGAGGGTCTTGGCGAGGCCTGCATCGGCGGTGACCGGTTCGCTCGCCGACACTTGCAACGACGTTTCCGGCGGATACCGTAACAACTCGTCGAGCGAATCGATGGATTGGGTATAGGTGCCGCGCGGTTCGGTCGCCTCGATCGTTGTACCCAGGCCAGCCTGCCGGGTCAGCAAGCCCATTTCGCCGAGCATCCGAATGGCTTCGCGAATCGTGTGGCGGCTGACGCCAAAACGCTCGCGCAGCGCCATCTCGGTGGGCATCATAGAGCCCACGGGCATGGTGCCGGATCGAATTTCCGCCAGGAGTTTGTCGGCAATTTCCTGGTACAAGGGGCGGCGCGAACTCATTGGGCACCGATCCTAAGCGTTGTCCGGACGTTTTTCGCCCCCGATCGGCGAACCTGTCTAACCTGCGGACAAGGAAACGACTATGTATCACGATGCACAGGGTCTCGCGGTCACTACCGACTGTCCTGAAACGGTAACCGCGATCGATCGCTTGTTGGACCGCCAAGCGAACCAACGCCTCGACGGTGCCGAGCGCGCAGCGCTCTTCGCGGCGGCCGACGGCGATCCTGCGGCCTTGCCCAATACGATTGCTGCGATCCTCAGTATCCATGCCGGCGACAAAGACAAGGTGTCGCGCTATCTGCATCGGGCCCGCGCGGCCCAGGCGAACGAGCGCGAAGCGTCGTTCCGCGGCGCCGCCGCGGCTTGGGCCGAGGGCGATGTCGACACGGCGATTGCCCGCTTTGAAGATGTCGCGGCCCGCTGGCCGCGCGACATGTACGCGGTTCGCCTGTGCTGCACGCTTAAGTTCTACGCCCGTAAGGATGCCGACGGGTCGCTCGCACTGGTGCGGCGGGTGATTGACCAAATTGACGACCGCGGCCAAGCCTACGCACTGTTGTCGTTCATGGAGGAAGAGGCCGGGCTCTTTGAGCAGGCCGAAGCGTCCGCCCGCGCCGCCGTTGCGCTGGATCGCACTCTCATCCTCGGGCAGCACACGGTTGCCCATGTCATGGAGGCCCAGGGCCGCGATGCCGAGGGGGTCGCTTGGTTGGAACAATTCACCGATACCTGGGACGACCTCAACGAATCCTTCCATCCGCATATGTGGATGCACCTCGGCCTGCACCATCTCGGGGTGGGCGACGGGGCCCGGGCACTCGCGTTGTTCGATGGGCACATTGCGCCGCGCTACCTCGACCGGGGGCCAGTGCAGCTCTACGGCGCCAACTTGCTCGCACGGGCCGAATTGGCGGGGTTCGACGTTGGCGATCGCTTCGCCCAAATTGCCGCGCATATCGATGTCGCGGCGCATCGGCACCTCGATGCTCTCAGCGACCTCCACCATGTCTATACCCTCGCGCGCACTCCAGCCGGGGCGGCGGCCTTTGTTGACAGCATGGCCGGCCACGCCCGAACGCTGCACGCCAGCGTCAAGCCGACCTGGGAGGCGGTGGTCCTCCCCACCGCAGCAGCGATCGTTCGTTTTAGCGCGGGCAATTATGCCGGCGCGGTAGCGGCGCTGGAACCTGCGCAGGGACGCTTCATCGAACTCGGCGGTAGTGCGGTAGAGCGCGGCGTCTTTGCCGATCTTTGGTTGCATGCGTTAACCGCCGCGGGTCGTGCAGAGGAGGCGCGCGCGACGCTCGACGCGCTGCGGCAGCGCAAAGGCGATCACCTATCGGTGCGCCGCTTCGCCGCCCTGATCGACGCCTAGATTCTCCGCGCGCTTAGGTTTTCCAGAAGTGCTGGTCCTCGTTTCCGATTCCCAGCATCAACCGTCCGGCCGGCGCCATATTGCGGTCCCAGCCGATGCCGAACTGCTGCGCCATCGCTGAGATGTCGCGGAAAAAACGCTGCACCGGGTTCGAATCGTACAACCCTGAGGCGCCCATTTGCTGAACCAGTCGGTGAACCAGCGAGACGCACAGTCGCATCGCATAGGCGCGGTCGCGCCCGTGCTCGATCTGCTTGGCCTTCGGTACCGCGTTCCGGCCAGGAAGTTTCTCTCGAAGCTCTGACATTTGCGCTGCGACGAGCAATTCTGCGGCGCGAAACTCGGCGGCGCTTTCCGCCAACCGCAATTGCACCGAAAGCGAGTCGGCGGGCCGATCGCCGAACAACGCCCCGACCCGCGCCTTGGTCGATTCGGTATAGGCGTTGAGGGCGCCTTCGGCGGCGCCGAGCATCGGTCCCATCAAGGTCGTCGCGACGTAGGGAACATATTCAACCCAATAGAGTTCGGAGGCGCTGTACTCTGCTCCCGGCGGGTCGGGTGCGACGAGGTCGCTTGTCCGAATGAATAAATGCGGCGGCACATAGGCGTCCTTGACGACGATGTCCTTGGTGCCGGTGCCGCGCAGACCGGCGACGTGCCAGGTATCGGCAATGTCGAAATCGTGACGTGGTACAAGACAGGTAACCGCTTCGCCGTCATCCTTGACCGTGCCGATGACAAAGGCCCACGGCGCATGATCGATGCCGCTCGCGAAAGAGAACTGGCCGTCGAGCCGCAAGCCATCCCCGTCGCGCCGAATCGTGCCGCCCCGGGCAACCGTAGCCCCGGCCAAAATGGCGGGGCCGTCGCGCCAAACTTCCTCCTGGGCCTCGAGCGGAAAGCGTCCGACATAGGCCGCGTGCGGCCCGACGATACTGATCAGCCACGCGGTCGATGGGCAGGCGCTCGCGAGAATCCGACCCAATTCGACGGGCGCGTCCCAGCCCAGCTCATACCCGCCGAACCGGGCGGGCTGGCAAATCCGGGTCAGGCCCGCTTCGTGGAGGGCTTGGATCGTTTCGGGCAAAGCAGCGCGGTTAGCTTCGGTTGCGGCGGCTTTGTCGCGCAACATCGGCAGGAGGGCGCGCGCCCGCCCGCAAACGGTCTCCAAAGACGGTATTTCCGCGTTTGGGTTCGTCATTTTGTCATCTCCCCAGCCCCACTTGCGGCCCGGACTCTACTATACTGGGCCGACGTGGCCAGCGAATGGCAGGGGCCCGCCCGCGTAACAGCACAGGCCGTTGGAGAAAACGCGTCGGCCCCAGGATTTTCGAGCAAGAGGTAGTTTTGTGAAAAAGGTATTGATCGGTCTCGTCGCGATTGTGGTGATCTTGGTGATCGCCGTCCTGGTGCTCCCGTCGCTAGTGCCCAAGGATACGCTCCGCGCTCAAATCGAAAATCAAATCGAATCCGCGACCGGTCGAGACGTTTCGATCGGCGGCGATGTTGGCGTGTCGATCGTACCCTCGGTCCAATTGACGCTCGAACGGGTGACCATCGCCAACGCGCCCGGTGCGACCGCGGCCAACATGATCGACCTCGGCGCGTTGCGTCTCAAGGTAAGCCTGTTTCCTCTGCTCGGTGGTGAACTCGTCGTCGACGAATTCGTTCTGGACCGACCGACGATCCAGCTCGAAGTCGACGCCCAGGGCAAACCGAACTGGGAATTCGACCCGGCCAAATCGGCTTCTGACAAACCGGCCGGCGGCGCCTCGAGCGGCGGGGGTGGCGGCGGGGTGCCGGCCTTCCTGAGCGACATTCGCTTGGGCGATGTCGCGATCGTCGACGGCACCATTGTTTATACGGACCGTCAGGCCGGGAGCGAGGAGCGCCTGGACAACGTCAATGTACGCCTGTCGCTGCCCGATCTCGACCGCCCCTTCAACGTAGATGGGGCGCTGGGATGGCACGGCGAATCCGTCAACCTAACCGTGAACCTCGCGCGGCCCCGCGCGCTGCTGGACAATCAAACGACGGACCTCAAGGCAAGCATCGATACTACGCATCTCACCCTGTCCTTCGACGGTCAGGTCACCGGCGGCACGCCGCTCCGCCTCGAAGGTGCAACGGACCTGAAGTCGCCGTCGATCCGCGCCTTAGCGGCGTGGGCCGGATCGCCCATCGATATGGCCGGCGACATCCTCGGCCCGCTCAGCGTGGCCGGAACGGTCAAGGTGGCTCAACCGGTGATCGCATTCACCGGCGCACAAATCGCTATCGATGCGATTCGCGCCAACGGCAATGTCGAGATGAATACCGGTGGCGCCGTGCCGCGCATCACCGGCAACCTCGATGTCGCCGCGCTCGACACCAACCCCTATATGGGCGGGACGCCTAGCTCGGGCGGCGATTCCGCCGGCGCGGGCACCAGCCAAGCCCAAGGGAGCGGCGATTGGAGCGACGATCCGATCGACCTCTCGGCGTTGAAATCGGTCAACGCCGACTTCACATTGCGCGTCGAATCGATCCTGGTGCAAAGCATCCGCATCGGCCAAAGCGCGCTGCGGCTCACGGTCGAAGGCGGTTTGATGACTGCCGATCTCACCGAGATGGAGCTGTATGACGGACAGGGCAAGGCCAAGATCGTCGCGAACGGTGCGGGCAGCGTGCCGTCGATCGCCGTGGATTTCGACCTCGCGGGCATGCAGGCCGAACCGCTTCTCGCCGACGCCGCCGGATTCGACAGGATCAGCGGTACCGCGCGCAGCGACATGTCGGTCCGCAGCAGCGGCAACACCCAACGCGAAATCGTCGGTAACCTTAACGGCAACGGGGCGCTCGCCTTCACCGACGGCGCCGTCAAGGGTATCAACCTCGGTGCGATGCTGCGCAATGTGGGGTCGGCCTTTCTCGACGCCTCCGCGCGCGATCAACAGCAGACCGACTTCACCGAAATCACCGCAACCTTCACCGTCACCAACGGTGTGGTGAAGAACGACGACCTGCAGCTCCTGTCGCCGCTGCTGCGGGTCAACGGAGCCGGCACGGTCGAGATGCCGCCGCGTACCGTCAACTACCGCGTCACGCCGAAGCTCGTTGCCAGCAGTGAGGGGCAGGGCGGCCAATCCCAGGCGGCAGGGCTTACGGTCCCTGTGATCGTCAGCGGCCCGTGGTCGGATCTTTCGTTCCGGCCGGACCTTGCCGGTGCGCTCCAAGAAACGCTCAAGGATCCCGAGAAGGCCAAGGAAGCCGTGCAAGAGACCATCAAGAGCATCACCGAAGGCAAAGACGGGGAGAAACGCGATCCCGTCGGAACCGTCCGCGGCCTCCTGCGTGGTCGTAATTAGGCGCGAGGCGTTCGTTTAGCCGCAATTCGTATCGACGGTACGGGACGACCTCGCCACAATAGGGTGGAACAGGGGAGGCGCGACTATGGCCACGCACACCGTCGTTACCGACATCGAACGGCCCGACCCGGCGCTCGTCGCCCGGGCGTTGGACACCTATGCCTGCATTGCCGGCAGCGTCGCCGGCCGCCGCCACGTGATGGATGCCGGCATTCGACCGCTGCGTCGCGACTGGCGCATCGCCGGGCCGGCCGTCACCGTTGCGGCCGAGGATGCGGTCGACACACTCGCTTCCCAGGTCGCCACCCAATTGATCCAACCGGGTGACATCATCGTCGTCGAAGCGACCGGGCGGACCGACAAAGCCGCGTGGGGCGCGACGATGGCCTGGGCCGCCAAGGAATCGGGATGCGCCGGGATAGTCGTCGATGGCGTGGTACTGACCACCGAACTGCTGATCGACAAAGAAGGGATTCCGATCTTTTGTCGCGGCTCGGTCGCCGACCACCTGCTGTCGCAGGGGCCGGGGTCGATCAATGTCCCGATCGTTTGCGGCGGCGTCATCGTCAACCCGGGCGATTTGATTGTCGCCGACGAAGACGGGGTAGTCGCCTTGCCCCGCGCGAGCGCTGCAGCGATTCTCGAAGCGGCCGGCCAGGGCCGCAAGGAGGCCTATCCGCCGGTTGGCCGGAAAAAGCCCTACAGCGCGCGTGGTTTCATCGACAAGCTGCGCGACATGGAGAGCGTGACGTGGAAATAGTACATCTGTCGCTAAAGAATCAGTGCCAAGGAGACCCGCTATGACCGGACCTGCATCCCATGCCGTTCTCGCCTCCGCCCACCATGACGAAAGCGCGCGGGAACGCTTCTTGCTCGATTTCCGCCGCGAGGTTGTGCGTCAAGCACGTGTCGACAACCGGCAGGTCTACGAGAAGAAAGTTCTACCGGCATTCCAAAAGCGCCAAGGACGACCACCCAAGGACCGCCACGAGATTCGCAAGGCGATGCTCCAGGAGGATTTGGGGCGGACCACCAGTGCGCTGCGATTGACCCAGCAGGAAATGAAATGGGATGCGGTCCACGAAACCGTCACCCGTCAATACCGCGACTTGCAGGACCGGGCGCAGCCTGCGCGCGTCCGTGGTTCGCTCCGCCTCGATCCGAACCTCGCGCTGCCGCGCTACCTGACGGCGGTGGATATCCATGGCATGCCGGGTAACTACACGGCCGACGACGGCGCCGACGACATCTTCGCGGGCGCGATCTACGACCGCGGCGTGTTCATTCGCGGTATGGGTGCCGGCGGCGAGTACAACGATAGTTTCGGTCGGGCCATCGTCCATCACTTGAAGACGACCTATCCCAAGTTCCGACCGCGTCGCATTCTCGACGCGGGCTGTTCGGTCGGACATTCGACGCTACCGTTTTGCGATGCCTATCCGGGTGCCGAGGTCCATGCCATCGATATCGGCGCGCCGATGGTGCGCTACGGCCATGCTCGCGCCGAATCGTTGGGGCGGACCGTGCACTTCTCGCAACAGAACGCCGAGGCGACCGACTTTCCTGACGACTATTTCGATCTGATCGTCGGCATGGCCATGCTGCATGAAACCTCGACAAAGGCGATCGCTAACGTCTTTCGCGATCACTACCGAATTCTTGCCCCCGGCGGGATCTGTCTACACTTTGAAGGGCCGCCCTGGGATCGTCTCCCTCAGTTCGATGCAGCGGTGCACGACTGGGACACGCATTTCAATGCCGAGCCGTTCATCGGCAAGATGCACGACCTCGATCCCAAGAAGCTTGTCGTCGATGCGGGGTTCAAGCCCGCGAGTTACATCGATACGAGCGTGCCGGCCGGCTTCGAGGGCACTTCGGGCAATTTCGCCGGCAACATTTGGTTATTCGGCGGCCGCAAATAACGCTGTCGCGTTAGCAGCTCGGCTTCGCGGTCACGAGGCCGAAGCCGAAGACGTTGTCTTTGCCAGGGACTCCAAGGTCGGCCGACTGTTTCGCGAGCGAAACCCGAATCGCCGTGGAATCGCCTTTGCTCTTCGCCGCTTCAAGTGCGGCCAGGACTGCAACGAAGGGCGTCGCAAAGGACGTGCCCGACTGATACTTGCCGCCGCCCGGCACGGCTGTCCAGATTTTCACGCCCGGCGCGGCAAAGTCGATATAGGCGCCGCTATTGGCTTCGGAATAGACCAACCGGTCCTCGCCTACCGCCGTTACTGCCACGACATCGTCGAACGCCGCCGGATAGGCCGGACGATCGGCGCTGCCCCAGTTGCCCGCGGCGGCGACCATGACGACCTTGCTCAATGCTGCTTTCTTGAAGGCGAGTTCGAGCACTTTGTTCGACGCCCCGGCGATCGACAGGTTGATGGTGTGCACCCGCTCGCCAATGATCCAGTCGAGCGCCTTGACCATGGCCACGGCATTGCCCGAAACCTGACCGTCGTTTTCCTCGAACATGTTGCCCGCAAATAACTCGGCGCCGGGCAGGAGGCCGCCCCAACCTTTGTCGCCGGGCAAGCCGACCAACAGTGCCGCGACCGCGGTGCCATGACTATGCGCCGCAGGTTGGCGCCCCTCCTTGTGGAACGATCTGTAGGTCACGTTGCTGCCCTTGAGCGCGACATGATCGGTGTCGAGCGCACCGTCGATCATCCCCATACGGATGCCGCGTCCGCAACTCGGTTTGGCCTGGTCCCATCCTGCCGTCCAGCGCGCCAAGCTGCCACTGCGCAGGCTAGCGGGCGGCGCCGCAGAAGGCTCGTAGAGGTGATTGGCGTCGGCGATGATCCCGGGAAACTCCCTGATCAAGGTTTGGCGCGCGTCCGGCACCGAGACGTTGGCGGGGACTCGTAACCGGACGATTTCCATCCCCAGATTGCCGAGCTGCGTTGCTTCAATGACGCTGAATCCCAGCGCCCGCGCATCCCTGACAAAATCCGCGGGCACGTTGGCGACAATAAGCTCACCGGGCTCGAACCGGTCGTCGGGATTGGCCGCATTGGGACCACCGCCGCCGGTTCGTCCGCCGCGTGCACTGGCGTCGCGTCCTCCGCTGTTGCTTGCCCCGCTACCGTCGCCGCGCGAGCTCTCCGACCCGATGACCCGTCCCTGTTTGTCGTACTGCAAGATCGTGGTTTTTGACTGCGCGTGGACCGGCGCGGGCGCACCGAGACTGAGCAGCCCCAGCAGGGGGAGAAGGGCAACGCAAAAAAGCACAGGAAAATAACGCATCGGTCGGTCCGCTCTGGATCGTCACTGGTGCCGCGATATTAGCACGATTGCAGGGGCCGCCACCGTGTCGGCGATCACCTCCAGGTGTATTGCGCGGGTAGTTCTCCCGCATTTATTGCAAATCCAACGCACCTCGGGAGCGACCCTTTGACCGGCGGGCGACGCGGCGATACGGTCACGCGCACAAGGCGCTATTGAGGTGCCGTGCGGGAGGAGAAAACCATGGTTTTGAAGAAGCTAGCCCTGGGCGCGAGCGCCCTGATGGTCGGCGCGGCGCTTACCGCGCTGCCGGCCCAAGCCCAAATGCAAGATAAGACGCTCCGCATTGGCGCATGGAATTTGGCGACGTCCGAAGGCAACCCGTACTTCGGGATCGGTACGCCCAATGTCTTTTCGTGGTCGCCGATGTTCGACATGTTGACCTTCGTCGAAACCGACGGTGCTGCGACGCCAAGCTTAGCGCTGGGTTGGGAGAACGTCGACGCGACGACGTGGCGTTTCCGTTTGCGCCCCAATATCAAGTTCCATAACGGTGAAGATTTCACCGCCGATGCCGTCATCAAGGCATGGGCATGGCTGCAAACCGAAGAGGGCAAAACTAAGGGTTCTTCCGCTTCGAGCCGGACCAAGTTTATTGCTTCGATCACGGCGCCCGATCCCATGACGGTCGAGATCAAGACCACCAACCCGAACCCGATCGTGCCCGCCGAAATGTCGGCCATGATGATTGTTGCGCCCAAAGCGTGGGCCGACCTCGGCGTGGATGGCTTCGCCAAGCGTCCGTCCGGCACCGGTTCCTACCGGATGGTCAGTTGGCAGGACGATTCCAAGGCGGTCTTCGAAGCGGTCACCGACACGTGGCGCCCGGCCAAGGTCAAGACGCTTGAGATATACGACCTTCCCGAACGTCAGCCGCGCATTGCGGCGCTCCGTTCGGGCGAACTCGACGTCGCGCTTGGCGCGACCCCCGATGACATGGCAACGCTGGAATCGGCGGGGCTCAAGATGGACATCACGCCGGGCTCGCAGGTTCTGACCTGGGGCATCACCCAGACCAACGGCGCCGAAGGCGTCAACCTCGCGCCGTTCCAAGACAAGCGGGTTCGCCAAGCCCTCAACTATGCCGTCGACAAACAAGCGATGGCCGATGGGTTGCTGGGCGGCGTCGGTGGTACGGCCACCGGTACCGGCGTGGCGCCGATCGCGTTCGGCTACAACGGTGCGATCAAGCCTTATCCCTACGACCCCGATAAAGCCCGCGCGCTCTTGAAGGCGGCCAACTTTCCGTTCGATGAGGAAATCGTCGTCAATGTCGTGCCAGGCGCGTTTCCGGCAGACTCGGAGATCTTCCAGCAGACCGCGGCGGACCTTTCCAAGGTCGGTCTCAAGGTTCGCGTCGAGGTCATTCCCTTCGGCGATTGGATCAAGAAGTTCTTCCCCGTCGCCTGGCCGTCGCCGATGTGGCACAACCTGTGGAACGCCGCCCCGGTGATGGATGCGACCACGTCGATCCTCAATCAGTCGTGCGGCAAAGGCGGTAAGCCCTATCTGTGCGATCCGACGCAGCAAGCAATGATCGACGCGGCCAATGCCGAGTTCGACGCCGACAAGCGCAAGAAAATCCTGCAGGACCTGATTGCGCTCCAATACGAAGAGGCGTCGAACCTTTACCTGATCGCCTACAACAACCTGCACGCCTACCACCCCGATGTGCAGGGGTTCCGTAACGTGAACCAGACGATCATGTACCACGAGATGTCGTTCAAGTAGGCTGCAGCGCACCTCAAACGACCAAAGCCCTCCCCCCACGGGGAGGGCTTTTTCGTTAGACTTGGCGCATTATCGTTATTTGGGCCACGCTATGGGCTACTTCGTCGCTAAGGTGATTCTGTCCGGCATCATCGTAGCCATTGTCTCTGAGGTCGCGCGCCGTCTGCCTGGTTTGGGCGGCCTCATCGCGTCGTTACCGCTCGTGTCGGTGCTCGGGATGATGTGGTTGTGGCGCGACACCGGCGATCCCAACCGGATGGCCGCCCACGCGACGGCGACGTTTTGGTTCGTTCTGCCATCTTTGCCGATGTTTCTGCTGATCCCCCTCCTGTTGAAGCGCGGCATGGCGTTTTGGCCAGCCCTTGGGTTGGGGTGCTTGCTGACCATGGCGCTCTACGCCGCCATGGTGTGGGCCGGTCCGCGGTTCGGCGTGAAACTCTAGGCGCTTGCCTTTGCCGTCCTGCTAGATTGCGTTTGATCGTTGCCCATGGCGGAGCGACCGGCTTGAATATGGATCAACGACGAGGATGCTCCCATGATCCAACTCATCTATGTCAGCGCCGCAACCGAGAGCCTGCCTGAAGGCACGCTACCCACGTTCCTGTCCCGCAACCGAAAGCGCAACGAAGAGCGTGGTATCACCGGCATTGTCGTCCACCATGAAGGCTCGTTCCTCCAGGTCCTCGAAGGGAAGCGCGAAGCCGTGAACGGCTTGTTCGAGACTATCCGCAACGACCCGCGCCATACGGCCGTGACCCTGCTCAGCCGCAAGTCGATCGCCCACCGCGAGTTCGGCGAAGCTTCGATGGCCTTCGTCGATACCGCCGGCAAGGCCCACGACCTCGAAGGTTTCATCGACTACGAGCATGAACTCAAGAATCTGACCTTGGGCGACACCCAGGCGCGCAAGCTTCTGGGTATGTTTCTCAAGGGTCGCTGGCACCAACATCTCATGACGTAAGCGCGCCACGGCGGGCTCCCCGCGGCGGAGCTGGCGGGCTAGAATTCGGGCAAACAGGGGGACATCGCCATGTACACCATCATTACCGATATCGAGCGGCCCGACCCGGCGCTCGTCGCGCGCGCCAAGGGTCTCTACGTGTGTATGGCAGGGATCGAACTCGGCCCCCGCCAATGCGTCGATAGCGCGATCAAACCTCTGCGCCCGGACTGGAAAATCGCCGGCCCCGCCTTCACGGTGCGGCCCGAGTATACCGACGATTCGCTGATGAGCCGGGTAGCCACCAAATACGTTAAACCCGGCGACATCCTGGTGATCGATGCGGGCGGGCGCACCGACTGTTCCAACTTCGGCGCCAGCATGGCCGCGGGCGCCCTAGAAAACGGCTGCGCGGGTGTGGTCCTCGACGGCGTCGTACTGACCGGCCAAATGCTGCGCGAGGAAGAAGGTCTACCCATCTTTTGCCGCGGCACCGTCGCGCGCAACCGCGGCGCCGAGCGGCCGGGCTGGCTCAATAGCCCGGTGCTGTGCGGCGGCGTCATCGTTAACCCGGGCGACCTCGTCCTTGGCGACGAGGATGGTGTCGTCGTGATCCCCAAGGACCGCGCCGAGGAAATCGTCGCCCGTGCCGAAGCCGCCGGCAAAAAAAGCGAAGGCGGCCGCGCCGCCGGCACCTCCTACCACACCCGCTCGGGCGCCGAAGAAAAACTCCGCGCCATCCCCGGCGTCGTCTGGCGGGACTGACCGCGCGATTCCTCCCTTCAATGAAGGGAGGGTAGGGAGGGGTCTTCTCCACGACCCCATACGACGGAGGAAGTCGCAGTTCCGACGCACCGTCGTTCGTTCGAGCGACCTTGCCCGGCACGAGAAGAGCCGAAGCGCAAGGTATTCCTCCCCCTCACCGAGGGGAAAGGCAGTGAGGGGGGCGCGCTACCGCGGCACCGGATTCCACGCCCTCTCGTTTTACCCTGTGACCAGAGTAACTTGACGGAGTTGGGGACATAGAACGTGATTCGTCGCCCGGTACATTCTTGGATAGACTCGGACGATAGGTCGTTAGCCGGGGCAAGGTGGCCTGGTTCGGTCGTCGCGATGTGAACCGGGAAACGCCCCACTTTGGGTTCGTTTGTAATTTCGAAAAATCTAAGCGTCTGATTTCTAGAGAAAAATTTGGGTTCGTTTGGTAAAAAAAACCGCTCAGGCTTCGTTGTTCTGGCGCGGGAATCCACGGCTCCCTGAGGGGTTTGGCTTTGTTTCGGCAAAACGGCATGCTGTCGCGCCAATACGAAAAGACCCGCCTACCGTCACCAAAGATCCACCAAAAGGAAACCATCGATGACCGTTAAGCGCCGTTTTGCCGATCTCGACGAAGGTCAACTGATGGTCCGCGTCGCCGGCCCAGACAAGAAGGGCACGCCGCTAGTCATGCTGCCGGTCGCGCCCGGCACATCCCTGGGCCTGGTGCCGCTCATGGAACTTCTGGCGCAGTCGCGCCCGGTCTATGCCTTCGATCTCCCCGGCACCGGTGATTCGGCGGCGCCGCCGCACAATGGCGATGAAGAGCCGCCTCTAACGGTTTTCGCCGACATGCTGCTGCGGGGGGCAACGGCCCTGGGGCTGAAGAACTTCGACCTCTACGGAAACCGGGTCGGCGCCCATACAGCGATCGAGATGGCGTTGGCGGCGCCCGCGCGGGTGCGCAAGCTGATCGTCGATGGCTTGTTCATCTTTCCCTGGCCGACCGACAAGGTCGCGTGGACGCAGTCCTACGAGCAGCCGTCGCTCGAGTCGCTGCGCAACAACTACACGCCCAAACTCGAGATCGACATGATGGGCAAGCAGTTCACGCAAGGTTGGCAGTTCAACCGCGACACCTCGTTGTTCTGGCCGTGGTTCATCCACGACGGCGCCCACGCCCGCAACGTCGGTTTGCCGGATGCCGACGCTCTGCACGACAAAACCGTCGAAGTTTTGCGCGCTGCGCGCACCCAGCATCTCGTCGTCCGCGCCTCGTTCGATCAGGATTGGCGCGCGCGGTGCGGCGATGTTGAGGGACTCAAGATGCCGGTAATGGGTGACAAGAACACCGTGCCCTTCATTCCTCGCGCCGCGCTTAAGAAAAGCGGTCGCTACGATGCGTGGTACACCACGGGCGACAAGCTGGCGGCGCTGGCGGACGAACTCGCAGGTTTTCTCGACGCCTAAGGGAATCCACCGTGGTCAAGCAGCACCGCGCTTATATCCAGACGCCCGCGCCGCAGGAGCAGATCCACGCGCGTTACGCCGGCGACAGCGGTCCGGCGATCTTTCTGTTGCACCAACTGCCGATCTCGTGCCGCCAGATGGAGCGGCTGATCCCGCTGCTGGGCGACCACCTACGCGTTTGGGGTTTGGATGCGCCGGGTTACGGCATTTCCCCCTCGACCCTGACCCAACAAAGCTTCACCGAATACGCCCGCCGCCTTCTAGAGGCGATCGACGCTGTCGGGGCCAAACGCTTTGCCTTGCTCGGGACCGAAATCGGGGTTGCGATGGCGGCCGAGATCGCCCACCTAGCCGGACCGGACCGCGTGACCCACCTTGTCGGCCTCGCCGCGCCGCCGACCGATCCTGCCGGTCACCGTGCCTACCTCGCCGAACTCGGCGAACCGGCACCCCAGCAGGACGGCAGCCACCTGTTGCCGATCTGGCAGTTCTGGCAGCGGCGTTGGGGCGCCGACACCGAGAACGCCATCCTGCGTATGGCCTGTACCGAGAACACCTATATCTACAGCCGCTACCACTGGGGCTTGCGCGCCTACGCGGATTACGACCTCGCGCCGGCGCTCAAGCAGCTCGCGTGCCCCACGCTATTCCTCTCCGCCGAGCGCGACATCATGGCCGACCACACCGCCGCCGCCGCGGCGCTGGTGCAGGGTGCCGAACACCGCACCCTCAAGGGCACGCGTGCCCCTCTGGTTTCCACCGAAGCCGAGTACCTCACCAAGATTATCGTCGATTTCGTCGGGGCTTAGCCCCGGGCGAACGCTCGCTGCCGGCGCGGCTACTTTCGCGCCGTCACTAACCACACCCCAGCGCCGAGGCGGACGCCGTCGTCGTGGGCGTGGGGCGTGAGGGCCTCGGTCAACTCGTCGCGGATTCGTGCCTGAACGTCCTCGGGTGCATCGTGGATGGCGCGGGAAAGCGGACCCTGGTGGGTGACCGCGCGCACCGCGGCTTCGATCGAGCCCCCGCCGCCCATCAACACCAACGTATCGTGTGCCTCGGTCGCGATCTCGCTGAACCCGGCGGCGCCCAAGATATCGGCGATTCGCGCACGCTGACCGAAGGCGAAGGGCCCCGGCGCGGCCGGATCCTTAGCCGGCCCCTCGACCGGAAGGTGCCGCGCTACCACACCGCCCGGCACATGAACCCAGGCGTTTTGGTCTACCGGCTGCCAGCAGGCGAAGGTCAACCGTCCACCCGGCTTGAGCGCCCGGTAGAGATTGGCAAAGGCCGCCACGCTATCTTCAAAGAACATCACGCCGAAGCGCGAAAACACAAGGTCGAAGGCATCGGCCTCAAAGGCATGGGTTTGGGCATCGGCCACGTGAAAATGCACCGGGATCCCGTGGCCATCGTTGGCGCGCCGCGCTTCATCCAGCATCAGTGCCGAAATATCGACCGCCGTCACCGATCCGCCCGGCGCGACGCGCCGGGCCAGGTCGCCCGTGGTATGACCGGTGCCGCAGCCGACGTCCAGCACATGCTCGCCGGGTTGCGGTTGTGCGCGGGCGATTGCAGCTAGGCCGATGGGGCCGAGCATCGCGTTGAAACGGTCGCGTTGGGTGGTCCAGGTCTCGCCGCCGGGTCCATTCCAGAACTCGGCTTGATCGGCGTTGGGACTGTCGGTGTCGGTCATGGTCTCTTCATTTCGTTGCGCTAACAGGGGCGGGGACGCCGCGGAAGACGAGCTTCAACACGACGGTCGAGACCAAAACGTAAATCAAACACGCCCCGGCGACAGCCTCGATCGTCACGCCGAGGTCAAAAAGCTCACCGAAGATAAATGGCGCCAGAGCGCTGATTGCCACCATTAAGGCCTGTACAATCGATCGGATTGCGCCCAAGTGTGCGGTTCCGTAGACCTCTGCCCACATTGACATGACGATGGTATGTCCGGCGCCGATCGTGACGCCGGCGGCGATCATATAGGCGAGTGCCGATCCGGGATGATCGAACAGAACCAGGATCAGCATCGCAATGGCGAGCGGCGGCAGATAGAACGGCAGCAGTTGCGACGCGCGAAACCGGTCGACGAGCGGCCCGGTCAGCATCGATGTGAAGACCACGGCGATCGCGTAGCCGACGAAGGTTGTTGCAAGCCACGCCAGCGACCATCCCTTGGCGTCGGCCAAATGAACCTGGTGGAAGAACATGCCGGTCATCACGAACCCCGGCGCCAATGCCGCGGGAATGATGAACCAGAACCGGATATCGCGCAGTGCCTCGCCCAAGGTCCACTGCCGCTGGCCGCTGCCTTGGTCCGATGCCGCCTGGGCCTTGGTGGTGGCATCCGCCCAGGCGTCGTGCCGTGCACGGTGGCCGCGCAGCAACAACAGAGTTGCCGGAACCAGGACGACGACGATGAAAACCGTCGTCGTCTGCCAGGTTCCGCGCCAGCCCACGGCCGCGATCAAGGAGACCACGATGATCGGCAGCGCCGCCTCGCCGACCGGCAAGCCCATCGCGGCAATGCTGATGGCCTTGCCCCGGTCGCGGTCGAAGTAGCGCGCCATGCTGGTTACCGCGATGTGGCTCAACAGCCCTTGGCCGGTCAGACGCAGCAGATAGAAGGCTAGGTACAGAAACACGCCGCCCGGGATCAACGAGATGAAGAGGGTAGCGAAGATCATCCCACCGCAGGCTGCCAAGCTGTAGACCCGCAAATCGACGTGATCGATTTTGCGTCCCAACCAGATCAAGGTCATGCCGCTGGCGAAAGTAGCGACCGAGTACATGAGGCCGACGTCGCCGTGGCTCAGGCCGAATTCGTTCCGAATTTCGGCCCCGAACAAGCTGATGAAATAGGTCTGTCCAAAGCTGGACGAGAACATCATCAAAATCCCGAAGCTAAGGAAACTCCGGTTGCGCAGAATGAAAAGGAAATAGCTCACAAGGCCGCCTACCAGGGGAGTTCGACTGTGCCCGCCTTCGTCCCGCGGAGCAACGCTTGCGGAGCATTCCGCCATCCGCTACAAGCCCGCGACCCCTTACAAAAGCGCGCGAGCCCCATGGCAGTCCAATACGTCTACTCGATGATCGGCCTGAATAAGACCTATCCGGGCGGCCGGCAGGTCCTCAAGGACATCTATTTGTCTTTTCTGCCCGGAGCCAAGATCGGTGTCCTCGGGCTGAACGGCGCCGGTAAGTCGACGCTGCTGCGGATCATGGCGGGGCGGGAGACGGAGTTTCTTGGCGAAGCGCGCGCCGCCGACGGCCTGCGCATCGGTTATCTCGAACAGGAACCCCAGCTCGATCCGAACAAGGACGTTCTGGGCAACGTGCTGGACGGCGTTGGCGAGATGGCCGCCATGCTCAAGCGCTTCGAAGACATCAGCGCGAAGTTCGCCGAGCCAATGGACGACGACGAAATGAATGCGCTGTTGTCCGAACAGGGCGATCTGCAAGAAAAGATCGACGCCGGCAACGGCTGGGAGATCGAGCGCACCGCCGAGATCGCGATGGACGCGTTACGCTGCCCGCCGGGGAATGCCGATGTGGCCAAGCTCTCGGGCGGCGAGCGCCGCCGGGTCGCGCTGTGCCGGTTGTTGCTGGAGCGCCCGGACATGCTGCTCTTGGACGAGCCGACCAACCATCTCGACGCCGAATCGGTAGCCTGGCTCGAACGCTTCTTGCACGACTATGACGGCACGGTCGTTGCCGTTACCCATGATCGCTACTTCCTCGATAATGTCGCTGGTTGGATTCTCGAACTCGACCGCGGCCATGGCATCCCCTGGGAGGGCAACTATTCGTCTTGGCTCGAGCAAAAAGAGAAACGCCTGATTCAAGAAGGCCGCCAGGAAGAGGCGCGCCAACGCACGTTACGCCACGAACTCGACTGGATTCGGCAAACGCCCAAGGCTCGGCAGGCCAAGGGCCGCGCCCGCATCAATGCGTATGAAGACCTGCTGCGGCAGGAGCAGGAACGGGTGCAGGGCCCGGCACAAATTCTTATCCCGCCGCCGCCGCGCTTGGGCGACCTTGTGATTGAGATCGATCATCTCAAGAAAGGGTTCGGCGAGGTCCTGCTGATTGACGATCTGTCGCTCAAGGTCCCACCCGGCGCCATCGTCGGCATCATCGGCCCGAACGGTGCCGGAAAGACCACCTTCTTCCGCATGTTGACGGGTCAAGAAGAGCCCGACGACGGGACGTTGCGCTTGGGCGACACCGTTTCGCTTGGCTATGTCGACCAAAGTCGCGATACGCTCTCGCCCGACAAGACGGTGTGGGAGGAGATTTCCGAAGGCAATGAAGAAATCGACCTCGGCAAACGCAAGATTCAAAGCCGAGCGTATGTCGGTGCTTTCAACTTCAAGGGCGCGGATCAACAAAAAAAGGTTGGGCAACTATCCGGCGGCGAGCGCAACCGAGTTCATCTCGCCAAGATGTTAAAGTCGGGTTCGAATGTTCTTTTGCTCGACGAACCGACTAACGATCTGGATGTGGACACACTGCGTGCGCTTGAAGACGCCTTGGAAGCTTTTTCGGGTTGCGTCCTGGTGATCAGCCATGATCGCTGGTTCCTCGACCGAATTGCCACGCATATCTTAGCGTTTGAAGGCGACAGCCACGTCGAATGGTTCGCCGGCAACTATCAAGACTACGAAGCCGACTTCAAGCGTCGCTTCGGAGAAGCCGCCAACCGACCGCACCGCATCAAGTACAAGCAATTCCCGCGGGACTGAGCGATGAGCCACGGCCTTCCCGGCACCCAAGGTCGACGCCGCATCTATTTGCTCCGTCACGGTGAGGTCGACTACGGCGTCGGTGGTGCGGGGGTTCCCGACGTGGATTTGGTCGAACTCACAGAAAAGGGGCAGCGACAAGCCGCGCTCCTGGGCGCGGCGTTAGCCGATATCACATTCGATCTTGCGGCTCACACGGGGCTTATTCGCACCGAACAAACCCTTGCCGGGGCACTGGCTGGGCGCGACCTTCCCGTTCAGGAGATCGCGTCGTTACGTGAGATCCGGACGGGCAAGTTCGCCGAACTCTCGCCTGAGCGGATCGAGGCCGAGTTCATCTACGGGTTTGAGACAGCGCACTTGCCCGAAGCCCGGTTTGCGGGCGGGGAAGCGTTCACCGATTTCTACGAGCGGGTGGCCTACGGCGTCTTGGATCTGCTCGCTAAACCCAATTGGACCACGGCACTGGTAGCGGCGCACGGCGGCACCAATCGGGCGATCCTAAGTTGGGTGACTCACGGGGGGCCGGAAGGCATGGCCGCCTTCGAACAGGATACTGGCTGCCTCAATGTTATCGATGTCGATATTGTGGACGGCGACATCATTCGCCGCTTCGTTCGGGCCTTAAACTACACGCCCTACGATCCCATTAAGAACCGTAAGTACCTGACGAATATGGAACTCTACCGCCACGGGCGCTCCGGCTAGTACCTCCCCTTGTGTTAGGGTCAACGTCCGTTAGTGTTTTGATGTCCAGCAAATCTCTTGTTTTTTCGGCCCCCGAGATATTTTTTTTGGCGTTGCATCCATAACACCTCAATCGGCATCTCTATACGTAACTATCGTTGGAACGATGGAGATGAGATATGAATGGCATGGGTCTTGGCGCCGGGTTGGGCGCCATCGGTTTCTGGGGGTTCGTTGCGGCAGTGGTTGTGGCCGCAATTTGGTATTACCGCGGCAAGTATGAGTCGCAGCAAGAAACGATGCGTCGCATGCTGGAAAGCAATAAGCCGGTCGATCCGGTGCTCACCGAAAAACTCTTAGCCGCAAACGTCGGCGGCAACCAATTCTTGGACCGCGATCTTATGGTGGCTGGGATCGTCGTGTTTTCCGTAGCGCCAGGTGTTGCCGTTTTGGGTTGGGTGCTCACGGTGTTGGCACCGGAGATTCTCTATCCCTTGCTGGGGGCCGCGGCGGTCCTGGTGTCTATCGGTATCGGTCTATTCGTCGCGGGCAAGATTGCTAAACGCTACAACGACAATCTGGACGGATAGCGGCGGCTGGGGATCGCGTCTTGACCAAGACGCCGGTCGACTACGCCAATGCTGTTGAGGCATTGGTAGTTGGCGCGGCACGCGCCGGAGATCGCGGTGCCTTTGCGGATCTCGTGCGACGCCGTCAGGGCTGGATTCGGACCATGATGCAACGTTGTTGCGGCGATGCCGTTCTCGCTGACGATCTGTCGCAACAGGTTTTTCTGCAAGCGTGGCGGCGCATCGCGTATTTGCGCGAACCGCACAAGTTCGGTGCCTGGCTCAAGCGGCTAGCTCTCAATACATGGCTCCAGTATCTGCGCGCAAACGATGCGCTACACGATGCCGATCCTCTCGACGTTTCGGTGGTTGCGCCGCCCACGATGCCCGGAGCTGGCATTGATCTCGATCGCGCCCTCGCTGTCCTCTCGCTGCCGGCCCGGCTTTGCATCGTCCTTTCCTACCACGAGGGGATGACTCACCCGGAAATTGCGGATGTCACCGGCTTGCCGATCGGTACAGTGAAATCTCACGTCCGTCGCGGCACTCAGCAGTTACGAAGCCTTCTTTCGGCCTATCAGGAAATACCCCAAACGGAGAACGCACGATGAACGACGAACGCGACCCATCCCTGCAAATCCTCTTTGCAAGTGCCGATGAACCGCTCGAGGGCACGGCGTTTTCGAGAACTGTCATGGTGCGCGTCGAAGCGATGCGGCGGCGGCGCCTTTATGCCCGCTTTGGTTTTTTCTTGGCTGTCATTGGCCTGGGCGCGCTCGTTGGGCCCTCGTTGATAAACCTGGCCGGTCTCGCCACCGTCGGTCTGTCAACGACTGTGATCGATCTGGGGAGTAGTGTATTCGCGCAGGCTTTATTGCCTTTGAACAATGTAGCGACGCTTCTGATTCTCGCCGTTGCAATTCTCTTTGGAGCCTATCGTAAAGTGTTTTGCTAGTCCGCCGGTGAGGAGCAAAGCTAGTCTTGGCCATTTTTCTCGCGCAGGCGCGCGAGAAGGCCTTCGACCTGCCCGCCCGACCGCTGGATCACCGAGGCAAACTCGTCGCGCTGGGTCAGTAGCATGCTGACGCCTTCAACCACGACATCGACAATCTTGAGGCTTTGGTCGCCGTGGCGGACACGCCAATCGACACGAATGGGCTGAAGGCCCTCGCGAACAATTTCCGATACGACAATGGTGTCGCCATCGTCCCGCCGCGAACTGACGACGCGTAACGTTTCGCCGCTGTATTCGCTCAGGCGCGCGGCGTAGGTCGTAACGATGAAGTCTTCGAACAACTTGGCGTACTCGCCGCGTTGTTCCGGGGTCGCTTGCCGCCAGAAACGGCCCAACGCATACCGGCCAATCAACGGCAGGTCGAAACCCTCGTTTAGCAATGCCCGGAACGCCTGGGTGCGCTCGTCCTGGGTTTGCGAGTTGAGGACGAGTACCTGAAGGGCTTGGTCGCCGAGGTGGGCGATGAACTCTTCGGTGTTATCGGCGCGGGCCTGTTGGGCGGTCGCGCTGACCGAAACGGTTACCGCTGCGACGAGGACGAGCAGGAATCGACGAATCTGGGTCACGTCGTCTCCCTTATTGCTTCAACGCGGCTGTACGGTCCTTCTCGTCGTCGCTGCTTAGATCGAGGTTTGGCAGGGACGGCGTGGTGCCGTTGCGAATGTCGCTTTGGCGGCGCTGATTGTAGAGGCTGCGCAAGGTTGCATAGTAGTCGATCGACGTACGTTCGATTTCGTCAAGCGTTTCGATATTCCGCGCCCGGGCATCGATCCCGCGGATCGCAGCACGCGCGAAAGTAATCGATTTCCGGTCGGTATTCTCCGCGTAGTAGTTCAGCGGGTCGAAATAATAGTCGACGAACGACCCGGCCGCGTCCCGTAAGCTTGAGGGGCCGAGAATCGGAAGGACAATATAGACGCCCGGGCCGATGCCGTAGCGTCCAAGGGTTTGGCCGAAATCTTCGTCGCGCCGTTCCCAGCCCATTCCAGTGGCTGGGTCCAGTAGCCCGAGCAGGCCAACCGTGGTGTTGATGAAGAAACGGCGGGTCGTCACGCCGGCGGCATCGATATCGCCTTGGAGGACATCGTTTGCGAGAATGACCGGTGTTTCGAGATTGCGCAGGAAATTCCTGACGCTGTTCCGTGCGGGGTCAGGCACGAAATCGCGATAGAATTGGGCGGTCGGCTCGATCAGCATCGTATCGACCGCGAGATTGGCCGCGAAAATGTACCGGTTCACCGGCTCCAGTGGATCCGCAATTTGCGCCGAATCGTCGCCTGGCGTAGCGCAAGATGCGACCGCGAAGAGTGCTGCGACCGCTGCGAGGTTGCGGACGAAGGCCGCGCGAAAGGTTACGCGCCTTCCGCCGGTCGAGTTGGACAAAGATTTCAAGGCTCAGACCTATCCCGAAAAAACTCACTACTTAAAGCTAGACCTGAGCCGTCCCCGCTAACCCAGCGAAGACCCCCGAATAGCTCAGTCTGAAACGCACGCTGAATCCATGTAATTCGCGGGCTTTTGAGTAGCACACCGACCTATTCAAAACCAGTAAGGCGTGGCCTCAGAGAGGGTTTCCGGCCACGGGTGTTGCGCCAATGACGCACTTAGTGCCGCCTATATGGTGGTTCGAAGTCAATGGAACACAACTTGTGGACGACGGGTGCATACTATTCCTTTGACAAACATAAGCATATCTTTATATCTATTCGAATGGCAGTTTCCCTGGATATCTTGCTCGGTGGATTGCGCGCGGCCGGGGAACCGACACGGCTCCGCATTCTGGGCTTGCTTGCACGCGCGGAACTCACCGTCAGCGAACTCACCCAAATACTTGGGCAAAGCCAGCCGCGGGTGTCCCGCCATTTGAAGTTGCTGGGTGACGCAGGCCTCATCGAACGGTTCCGTGAGGGAACTTGGGTGTTCTGCCGCCTCAGCGATATCGGTGAGGCCGGTGAGCTATCAAAAAAGATCGTCGACCTCCTGCCTGACGATGCCGGTGGAACCGACGGCGACGCCGCTCGGCTCGACGCCGTCCGCCGCGCCCGTGCCGGCGCGGCGGCCGCGTATTTTCGGGCCAACGCCGAACGATGGGAGGATGTCCGGCGTCTTCACGTTCCCGACCTCGACGTCGAGTCGATCATGGTGCGACAGTTTGCCGACCGGAGAATCGGCACGCTCGTCGACGTCGGAACCGGTGCAGGAAGGATGTTGGAGCTTCTTGGGCCCGCCGCCGAAGAGGCCATCGGGGTCGATTCGTCCCATGAAATGCTCGGGCTCGCGCGAGCGAATCTCGATCGCCACGGCCTCAAGAATTGCCGGGTCCGCCACGCCGACATGCATAGCCTGCCGTTCGCGGAAGCATCGGTCGACGCGGTGACATATCACCAAGTGCTTCATTTCGCGGACGAGCCCGCCGGCGTGCTGGCCGAAGGCGGGCGAATCTTACGACCGGGCGGGTTGATGGTTGTCGCGGACTTCGCGCCTCACAACGTCGAGTCGCTGCGCGAGGAACATGCTCATCGCAGGCTCGGGTTTCCCGACGCGGAAGTCTCGGGCTGGATGCGGACGGCGGGCCTTTCGGTGGGCAAGAGCGTTCACCTCGAGGGCGACCCGCTAACGGTCACGGTGTGGCACGGCGAGAAACCGACAGGCGAGGCACGAGTAGGATGAGTAATTACCAGGGGTTGATTACGCACGAGAACACCAGCGCGCCGCCCGACGTGTCGTTCGAGTTCTTTCCGCCAAAGACAGAAAAGATGAACGAGATGCTGTGGTCGTCGATCAAACGACTGGAGCCGATCCGCCCTCGCTTCGTCTCGGTTACCTATGGCGCTGGAGGCGGTACGCGCGAACGGACCCATGCAACAGTGGTGCGCTTGCTGAAGGATACGTCGCTTGTACCGGCGGCACACCTGACCTGTGTCGGCGCGAGCCGAGCGGAGATCGACGGCATAGCCGCTGGTTATTGGGATGCGGGGGTGCGTCACATCGTGGCGCTACGCGGCGACCCACCGCAGGACGATCCGAATTTTGCGCCCCATACGGACGGGTATGCCAATGCCGCTGAACTCGTCTCGGGGCTGAAGCGGGTGGCGGATTTCGAGATAAGTGTTGCGGCTTATCCGGAAGTCCATGTTGACGCGACAAGTCCCGCTGCCGACATCGACTATCTCAAGCGAAAGATCGATGCCGGTGCATCCCGAGCGATCACGCAAGTCTTTTTTGACCCGGAGGTGTTTCTTCGTTGGCTCGAAAAAGTGCGGGCCGCCGGTATCTCCGTCCCGATCGTGCCGGGCATTATGCCGGTCTCGAATTTCGAGGGCGCGGTGCGGTTTTGCAAAATGTGCGGGGCCGACGTGCCCGCATGGATGCACCGTCTATTCCAAGGGCTCGAGGACGACGCCGAGACCCGCAAGCTTGTTGGTGCGACGATCGCTGCCGAACAATGTCGTCGGTTGCAGGCGGCGGGAATCAACGAGTTTCACTTCTACACGCTGAACCGTGCGGACCTCACCTACGCGATCTGTCACATCCTCGGTCTGCGCGGCCCCGCCCCTTCGGGCGAAAACCAAGACGGAGACGCACGATGAACCGGCAAGAGAGATGGCGTGCACTGCAAGAGGCGGCCGATCGCCGGATACTCATCCTCGATGGCGCCATGGGGACGATGATCCAGTCGTACAAGCTCGACGAAGCGGGCTACCGAGGCGAGCGCTTCAAGGACTTCAAGCGCGACGTCAAAGGCAACAACGATTTATTGAATCTGTCGCAACCGGGAATCATTCGTGAAATCCACGATGCGTATCTCGGTGCCGGTGCGGATATCATTCAAACCAACACCTTCAACTCGACCACGATTTCCCAAGCCGACTACGGCATGGAAGACCTGGTGTCCGAACTGAATCGCGCCGGCGCGCGCATTGCCCGCGACGCGGCCGATGCGAAAACGGCTGAAACGCCGGATAGGCCGCGCTTCGTCGCGGGCTCTTTGGGGCCAACCAACCGCACGGCGTCCTTGTCGCCGGACGTCAACCGACCGGGCTACCGCAACACGACGTTCGACGAGTTGCGGGCGGTTTACCGCGATGCCGCTGCGAGTTTGATAGACGGAGGGGTTGATCTTCTGCTTGTCGAGACGATCTTCGACACACTTAACGCCAAAGCGGCGATCTTCGGGATTGAAGAACTTTTCGACGAGCGTGGAGAACGGATTCCGCTGATGGTCTCGGGCACTTTGACCGACCTTTCGGGCCGCAACTTGTCGGGCCAAACCATTGAAGCTTTCTGGCATTCGGTGCGGCACGCGCAGCCCTTTACTATCGGCATCAATTGCGCCTTCGGTGCCCAGCAAATTCGCCCCCACCTCGCGTCGTTGGCCAAGGTTGCAGACGCCAAGATATGCGCCTACCCGAATGCGGGATTGCCCAACGCGATGGGCGAGTACGACGAAGACCCCCAAACGACGGCGGCGTTCCTAAAGGAATGGGCGGAGTCGGGGTTGATCAACATAGTCGGCGGTTGTTGCGGAACGACCCCGGCGCATATCAAAGCAATCGCCGAAGCGGTGGCGGGCATTGCGCCACGCGCCCTCCCCGAAGTGCCGACGGTTATGCGGTTATCAGGTCTCGAAGCAACGTTGATTGACTCATGAATACTGCGCGTTTCGTCAATATCGGTGAACGGACCAACGTCACCGGCTCGGCCAAGTTTAAAAAACTCATCGTCAACGGTGAGTTCGACGCTGCGCTGGAAGTCGCGCGGGGTCAGGTCGACGGGGGCGCCCAGATCATCGACGTCAACATGGACGAAGGCATGCTCGATTCCGAGCAGGCGATGGTGACGTTCCTCAATCTCATTGCTTCGGAACCCGATATCAGCCGTGTCCCGATTATGATCGATTCGTCCAAGTGGTCGGTCATCGAGGCTGGGCTGAAATGCGTGCAGGGCAAGGCGATTGTTAACTCGATCAGCTTGAAGGAAGGCAAAGCGCCCTTCGTCGAGCAGGCCAAGAAGGTCCGTCGCTACGGCGCCGCGGTCGTGGTTATGGCTTTCGACGAAGACGGCCAGGCTGACACCGCCGCCCGCAAGTTCGATATCTGCAAACGCAGCTACGACATTCTCGTGAACGACGTCGGATTTCCGCCGGAAGACATTATCTTCGATCCCAATATTTTTGCGGTTGCGACGGGTATTGAAGAGCACAACAACTACGGAATCGAATTCATCGAGGCGACTCGTCGGATCCGGGCCGAGCTCCCGCACGCCCACGTCTCGGGCGGCGTGTCCAACGTTTCATTTTCGTTTCGCGGCAACAACGCGGTTCGCGAGGCTATGCACTCGGTCTTTCTGTATCACGCCATTGCCGCGGGCATGGATATGGGCATCGTTAACGCGGGCCAGCTCGAGGTCTACGAGGAGATCCCTAGGGACCTTAGGGACGCCGTCGAAGACGTCATTCTCAATCGCCGTGCGGACAGCACCGACCGGCTACTTGAAATCGCGGAGGCTTACAGGGCCAAGGGCGGCAAGGTCCAGGTTGCGGATCTTTCCTGGCGCGAGGCGCCGGTACGCGAGCGTTTGACCCATGCGTTGGTCAAGGGGATTGCTGATTTCGTTGTCGAAGACACCGAAGAAGCGCGTCAGGAATTCGACAAACCCATCCAGGTCATCGAAGGGCCGCTGATGGACGGGATGAATGTCGTCGGCGATCTGTTCGGTTCGGGCAAGATGTTCTTGCCGCAGGTGGTCAAGAGTGCCCGCGTCATGAAGAAAGCCGTAGCTCACTTGCTACCCTTCATCGAGGCCGAAAAGGATGTCGGTGCGCCTGCAAAGGGCAAGATCCTCATGGCGACCGTTAAGGGCGATGTCCACGACATCGGGAAGAACATCGTCGGCGTGGTTCTGCAATGCAACAACTACGAGGTGATCGACCTGGGGGTGATGGTGCCCTACCAGACCATCCTCGAAACCGCGCGCAAGGAGAAGGTCGATATCATCGGGCTCTCCGGCCTGATTACGCCGTCGCTGGACGAAATGGTGACCGTTGCGCTCGAGATGGAGCGCGAAGGCTTCGACATTCCTCTATTGATTGGCGGCGCGACGACGTCGAAGGTCCATGCGGCGGTCAAGATTGCCCCTGGATACAAACGCGGTCCGGCGATCCACGTGCTCGATGCCTCGCGCGCTGTCGCGGTGGCAAGTAATCTGACCAGCGAGACGCGAAAATCAGCCTATGTCAGCGACATTACCGCCGAATACGAAGGGGTGCGCGATCGCTACCGCAACCGCGATTCCGAGGCAAATCAACACCCGTTGGCCGAGGCCCGCGCCAACGGGTATGCCGGGGACTGGTCGAATTACCAACCGCCGGCTCCGACGTTTCTTGGTATTCAATCGCTGGATCGCTACGACCTTGCCGAACTGACGTCCTATATCGACTGGACCCCGTTCTTCCGCACCTGGGAACTGGCGGGCAAGTACCCCGACATCTTTGAGGACGCGACGGTCGGCGATGCGGCACGGGACCTATTCAAGGATGCCCAAGCCATGTTGCAACGGTTGGTCGGTGAGCAGTGGCTCACGGCCCGTGCGACCTTCGGTTTCTTCCCGGCGAATGCCGTTGGCGACGACGTCGAGATCTATACCGACGAAAGCAGGCAAACGGTCAGAGAAACCGTACATTTCTTGCGCCAACAGATGAGCAAGTCGGCGGGGCGGACCAATTTCTGTCTCGCCGATTTCGTCGCACCCAAGGATAGCGGCGTCGCGGATTATGTCGGTGGGTTTGCTGTGACGGCCGGTCTAGGGATCGAAGCGAAGCTTGCCGAGTTCAAGGCGGCGCACGACGACTACAGCGGTATCATGCTGCAGGCGCTGGCCGACCGGTTGGCCGAAGCGTTCGCCGAACGGCTCCACGAGCGGGTTCGCAAGGAGTTTTGGGGCTACGCGGCGGACGAAAGCCTCGACAACGAGGCGATGATCAAGGAAGCCTATCGCGGTATCCGGCCCGCACCGGGCTATCCCGCGTGTCCCGACCACAGCGAAAAGCCGGCGCTGTTCGACCTGTTAGACGCCGAGAAGAACGCCGGGATCAAGCTGACCGAAAGCTTCGCGATGCAGCCAGGCGCTTCGGTGTCGGGTTACTACTTCTCTCATCCCGCTTCGCAATATTTTGGGATCGGCCGGATCGGCCGCGACCAGGTCGCCGACTATGCCGAACGTCGCGGTGTCTCGATCGAACAGGCGGAGCGCTGGTTGTCCCCGAACCTAGCCTACGATCGTGCCTGATCTGCGGGTGGTTTCGCGCTAGACTCCCGGCAAAAGAGGACGCGCATCATGACCAAGGACGACTATCCACGGGATCTCTACGGCTACGGTCCCAACCCGCCGAACCCACAATGGCCCGGCGGTGCCCGCGTCGCGCTAAATCTCGTCATCAACTACGAGGAGGGCGCCGAACACACTATCATGGACGGCGACGCGCACTCCGAAGGACTGATGACCGATGTGCCGGGGCATCCGACCTTCCAAGCGCTCGATGGCAAGCGGAACCTTTTAGTCGAGTCGATCTATGAGTATGGATCGCGCGCTGGCATCTGGCGGATTTTACGCCTGTTCGATCGCTACGATGTGCGCTGCACGGTGTACGCCTGCGGCCAGGCCATGGAGCGCAACCCGGTCGCGGCAAAGGCCATGGCCGACGCGGGTCATGAAATCGCCACCCACGGCTATCGCTGGATCGACCACGGCGCGCTGAGCGAAGCCGAGGAACGCGACCATATGCAGCGTGCCATCGACGCCATTCGCACGACAACGGGTAAGCGGCCGGTCGGTTGGTTCGCGGGTCGAATGAGCGCGATTTCGCGGCGGCTTGCCGCGGAGGAGGGCGGTTTTCTCTACGACTCCGATTCCTACGCCGACGACCTTCCCTATTGGGTCGTCGATTCGGGATATCCGGTCCTGGTAATTCCCTATTCGCTCGAAGTGAACGATATGCGTTTCACGGTGCCGGGCGGGTTCACCGAAGGCAGTCAATTTTTCAATTACATGCGTGACACGTTCGATTTCTTCTATGAGGAAGGTGCGACGCGGCCCCGCATGATGTCGGTGGGCTTACATCCGCGGGTCGTCGGTCGTCCCGGCCGGGCGCGTGCGTTGCAGAAATTTCTGGAACATGTTCGCAAACACGACGACGTGTGGATCTGCGCCCGCGAGGATATCGCCCGCCACTGGCGCGATCGCTTTCCGTTCGAGGCCGCGACCGGTTAAGGCCGATCTACCAGGGCACGTCCTCGCCGTTCCAGGCAATGAACCGCCCGCTGTCGGCGGGCGTTAGCGCCGTGATGACCTTCACCATGCCACCGACGCTTTCACCGACGGTCAGCGCCGCGGACGGTCCGCCCATGTCGGTCTGGGTCCAGCCCGGGTGTAGGGAGACGACCGTGATGCCGCGTTCTTTCAGGTCCGCAGCGAGATTCCGCATCACCATGTTAAGCGCGGTCTTCGATGTAGCGTAGTGATACCAGCGCGGTGTCTGGTTGCTACCGATGCTACCGACGATACTCGACATCATCAGTATCTGTTTGCGCTTGCTCGCGGCGACGTTGTCGACGAAAACCTCGCACATCCGCAGCGGAGCCATGGTATTGACTCGCATCACCGCCATCCATTCGTCTTCGTCGAGTGTATCGAACATCTGGTTGGTATGATCGAGCGATAGCGTGCGCTGGCTGGTTTCCATAATCCCGGCGTTATTGAACAGAACGTCGACCGGTTCGTCGCGGAGTGTCGACTTCAACGCGTCGATCTGCGCGAAGTCCGAGACGTCCAGCGCATGCAACGTGACGTCGTGGGACTTTGCCAGAGTCTGTAGGGCGTCGGCGCGGTCCGGTGCGCGGCAGCATGCGTGAATCCGCCATCCCGCTTCGGCGAATCGTTGGGTGAAGTCCAAACCTAAGCCTCGATTGGCGCCGGTGATTAGTAAGGTGGTCATACGCTCACCATGGGATTTCTTCGCCGGTCCAATTGAAGAATCGACCGTTCGATTCCAGGGACGCGCGTTCGACCACGGCTTTCATTCCGGCGGCACTTTCTTCCGTTGAAATCGCTGCGCTCGGGCCGCCCATGTCGGTACGCACCCAGCCTGGGTGGATACTAAAAACAGCGATGCCGTCGGCGAGGTCCCCGGCAAGAGTTTTTGTGACCATATTGAGCGCTGCTTTGGTCGAGCGGTAGGCGACGTGGCCGGCGGCGGTTTCCGCGATCGATCCCATGACGCTCGAAACATTGACGATCAATTTGCGGGTCGACCGCCCGACGTGACCCTGAAAGGCCTCGGCCATCTTGAACGGTGCCAAGGTATTGACGGTGAACAGATTCGACCAAGCGGCGTAATCCATATTGCCGAATCCGAGCTGCGGCCGCGGGCTTTGCCCCGCGTTGTTCATCAGTACATCGATCGGTTCGTTGATTGCCCCTGCTAGGGCATCGATGGCGGCGAAGTCGGTCACATCCAGGGCATGGACGCTGACACCCTCGATCCGCGCAAGGTCGGTGGCGGTCGCCGGTTGCCGACAGCAACCGAGTACCTTCCAACCGTCCGCGGCATACTGGCGTGCCGATTCGAGGCCGATTCCCCGGCTGGCGCCCGTGATTAGAATTGTCGGCATGATCGGACCTCGTTCACCAGGGATACTCGTCGCCGGTATGGAAATAGTAGCGGCCGGTATCGTCGAGCGTGCGAGCCGCTAGGACTTTGCGGACGGCGGCAATGCTTTCGGGCGGCATCAGCTTCGCGGTCGGTCCGCCCATATCGGTTTGAACGTGGCCGGGACCCATCGCGATCACCGCGATGCCACGCGCCTTGAGATCGGCCGCCAGCTTGCTAACCAACATGTTGAGGGCGGCTTTGCTGGAACGGTAGAGATAGAGTTTGCCAGGCGGGTTGCGGGCGCCGGCACGATTGTCGGCGAGACTACCCAGTCCAGAGGTCATCATGGCGACAAGGCGTTGCCCACCCTTAGCGAGGTGGGGCGCAAAGGCGTGCGTCATCCAGGCGGCGCCAAACAGGTTGGTCCGCAGGATCGCATCCCAATTGGCGTAGTCGATCTTGCCGAAGCCCTCGTCCCACGCTTCCATCTGTCCCGCGTTGTTGATCAACACATCGATCGGATCGGCGATGGTATCGGCAAGGCGCTCCACGGCCGCACGGTCGGCGACATCGACGGCATGGACGGTCGTTTGCCCACCGGAGCCCGACGCGATGGCATTGAGGTCGCTGGCTTTGTTCGGTGCGCGGCACCCTGCGAAGACGCGCCACCCGTCCGCGCTGTACTGGCGGACGAATTCCAGGCCCAATCCGCGGTTAGCCCCGGTCACAAATACGCTCGCCACATCGGCTCCCTACAATATTGGCCCTCGGTGCGACAGCCGCTAGCATGACCAAACGCACACGAAGCACGGAGAAACACTATGAAACTCGAGGGCGGCTGTCACTGCGGCAAGGTGCGCTTTTCCGTCGAGTCCAACGCGCCAGTGCCGTTTCTGCGTTGTTATTGTTCGATTTGCCGTAAGACCGCAGGCTCGGGCGGTTACGGGGTCAACCTTTCGGCCCAATTCGAAACCTTGCGGGTGAGCGGTGGCGAAAACGTGCAGACCTATCAGGTTGAAAAACGCGTGACCGAACACGGGGCCGGTGCGCCGGACGGTGAACTGAGTTCGTCTAAGCGCGCGTTCTGTGGCGTCTGCGGGGCCGCGTTGTGGGCCTACAGCCCGGACTGGCCCGACTTAGTGCATCCCTTCGCGAGCGTTGTCGAAACGCCGCTGCCAGTGCCGCCCGAATACGTCCACATGATGCTCGACTACAAAGCGCCGTGGGTGGAGGTGCCATCGGGGCTAGGCCACCGTCACTTCGCGCGGTATCCGGAAGAATCGTTGGAAGAGTGGCTTCGACGCCACAGCCTGTGGGAGGAGCCTTGATGTCTGCCTATTTGATCGCCGAGATCGACGTGCACGACGCAGCGGAATACGCAGCGTATACCGCCCAAACGCCGGCGCTTGTCGCTCGCCACGGCGGTAGGTTTATCGTTCGTGGCGGCAACGCCGAGTCGCTGGAGGGCGAGTGGTCGGGTCGTATTGCGGTGATGGAATTTCCTAACCGCGAGGCGTTAAATGCTTTCTGGAACGATCCCGATTACCGCGCGATCGTCGGCATTCGACACGCCCACGCCGAGGGCCGTATCGTTGCTGTCGACGGTGTCTAGTGCACACTCAATTTTCACTCGATCCCCGAGGTATCCATGACCCTTGCCAGCAAGACTTGCGTTCCTTGCCGCGGTGGCATCCCACCTCTCACCGAGAACGAAGCGGTGGTTTTCGCCCGAGAGGTGCCCGACTGGAGCGTGACTCAGAACGCAACCTGGCTCGAACGGCGTTTCACCTTCACAGATTTTGTCGGTGCGTTGGCCTTCGTCAACAGCATTGGCGCTTTGGCCGAGGAGGAGGGCCATCATCCGGACATCGCGTTTGGTTGGGGCTATGTCAACGTTTCGCTGCAAACCCATAAGATCAAAGGTTTGCACGAGAACGACTTTATTTTGGCGGCCAAGATCGACGCCGTGGCAACGGCTTAGTACGATTCTACCGGCTTTCCAGTTGGTTGGACAAATACGAATCGAAGCGTTCCAACCAAGGCTGACGGAAGTCGTCGCGCTCCATCCAAATCTCGTGTTTGGCGCCGGGGATCGGGAACAGGTCGCACGCTGCCATCAGCATGCAGGCGCGGTCATGGGCGTCCGGTAGCACGATCTGATCGTTGCGCGGGGATGCCAGTAGCACCGGCGTGCGAATGGCGCGCAGATAGCTCTCCTCGTTGATCTCGGCGATCGCGCGAAACGCGTTGTGCAGCCATCCGTAGGTCGCGCTCCCGAGTCGTAGCGCTGGCTTTAGGCGCATATACTCGTCGCCTACTCGAAAGCGTTCGGGGTCCTGCGAGACGTCGCTGTCTTCGACGGCAAAGTCATGGTCGTAGACCCAAGCCTTGCCACCGACGACATAGTTTTCCCCTGCAAAGAGGTCACCACCCCAAGCGAGCGGTTTCGCGACCCACCTGGGGATTGCCCCGGTATTGATGCGCAGCATTGGCGCCGTCAGGATAGCGAATTCGGCAACGTCAGGATGGTCGTGCAGCAGGCGTAACGCGATGTGACCGCCCATTGAATGGGCGAGCACAAACACTGGGACACCATCGCGCCGCTCAACAAAGTCGGTCACAAATTGCCGCAGATCGTCGGCGTCGCGGTCGTAGCCCTGGAACCAAGGCTTTTGCGAATCCGCAAGGTAGTGGTCCGAACCGCCTTGCCCGCGCCAGTCCATTTGCCACACGTCGATGTTGCGTGCATGCAGATCGCGGACGACTTCGAAGTATTTTTCGCCGAACTCGCGGAAGCCGGTGACGATCACGGCGGTGGCGCGCGGGGTGTCGGCGCGCAGATACCCGAAGCGAATGGCTGCCCCCGCGGGGTTAGTAAACCGTCCCCACTGCCACCCATCCGGTTCGGTGAAGCGATCTGGCATCGGGGCGTCGTGGGCCATGGCGGTGGAACCGAAAAGCACCATGAGTGCGAAAAATACGAGGGCGCAGGCTTGCCGTAGGGTTTTCATCGCCCGATCATCGGGAAGTATCGGGGTATTCACAAGGCGGAATTTTGACAGGATACACGACACAACTCGCGCCCATCGTCGACTGGTTGGCAAAGGAGCGCCCAACCGAGCATGACGACGTCGCGGTAAAGGCGCGCCTTCTTTTGCTCGACACGCTGGGATGCGCCATCGCCGGCCTCGGCCGCGCCGAGGTTGACAGATATGCCCGACGCCTGGGTGGCCCTGGCGGGCTCGTCTGTCCAGGTTTCCCCGCCGGTCTTGTGCCGCAGCATTTTGGTCATGTCATGGCGCTGGCGGCCTGCTGGGACGAAGCATGCGAGGGCCTGGCCCGGGCTCACGGGCGACCGGGTTTGCATGCGGTGCCCGCAGCGGTTGCTGTGGCGTTGGCTGGCGATCGTACCCTCGGGGCGACACTGGATGCCGTTGTCCTGGGCTACGAGATGGGCGGGCGCCTCGGCGAAGCTTGGCGGATTCGCCCTGGCATGCATGTCGACGGAACCTGGGGCACGATAGCCGCGGCCGTCGCTGCGGCAGCGCTTGCCACAGGTGCCGGCGCAGCGGCGATCGGCGCCGCCGTTCAGGCGGCAGCCTGCGCGCTCCCGGCTAGCCTCTACGCACCGGTGCGCCAGGGTGCCACGATGCGCAATCTCTATGTTGCCCAGGCCGTGTCGCGCGGGATCGAAACGGCATACGCGCTCGCGGCGGGTGTCGGTGCGCCGACACAGGTGCTCGACGACGCGGTTGGTCTAACCTTCGATTCGCAACGTCTTGGCGCCCTGGCCCCGCCCCAGGTTTGGCTGATTCTGGAAGGGTATTTCAAGCCTTTTGCCGCCGTGCGCCATGTGCATTACGGCGTCCAAGCCGCGCTCGACTGGAGGGCCCAGTATGGAAATGCGACCGAGAAGATCGAGTCCATCGCCCTTCGAACCTACGCCGAGGCGAATACCTATTGCGGCAACCGCGCGCCCAAGCACGCCATCCAAGCGCAGTTCAGTTTGACCTACGGTGTTGCCCACGCTTTGGTCCGCGGTTCACTGGGGCCGGAGGCTTACGATGCAACCGCGCTTGCCGACACGGAAATCAGGCGACTTGAAGAATGTATAGGCGTCGACGATGGCGAAGTGTTTCCATCTGGTCGTGGCGCCGTTCTCGAAATCGTCGCCGACGGTGCCAAGACAGAGGTCGCTGTGGACGGTGTTGTCGGCGACCCCGACCGCCCGATGCGAGCCAATGCCGTCGTTGCAAAATTCCACCGTTATGGGGGGGGGCGAATCGGCAAAACCGCCGCGGGCGAATTGGCGGCGAGGATCATGGACGCGCCGCTGGAGCGACCGCTTGCCGAGATCTTTCGAGGCGTTTAGGCGACGCCGACTTTGTCGGTAAGAAAGCGATCCAATGCAGCAAGGAGCGGCGCGCGGACGGCGTCGCGCTCCATCCAAATATCGTGCTTCGCGTCAGGGTAATCTTCGACGTGACAGTCGGGCAGGTGAAGTGCTGCCGCGCGATGGGCCGCATTCTCGACGATGACGTCCTGGCCCGCCGACGCGATGTATATCGGCGACTCGATCTTCCGTAGAACGGATGCCTGCCGAAGATGGCGGATCGATCGAAACGATTCGTGGAGCCAGCGCCAAGTGCCACCGCCGATTCGAAGGCTTGGTTCAAGACGGTAGTAGAGCTGCGCGACACGGTAGCGCACCGGGTCCTGCGAGAGCCGGCTTTCCTCGACCGGGTAGTGTTCCCGAAACCACCAGTCCTCATGTCCCAAGATATAGCGGGTGCCGAACCCAGTCGCGGTCATCGCCCGCGCAACCTGCGCAACGACCGCAGGCGCGGCCTTGTCGGTCTTGATCCCCAACATAGGTGCGGTGAGAAACGCACCGTTGACGCTGCCGGGGTGGGTCGAGAGATAGCGCAGCGCAATATGCGCGCCCATCGAGTGGGCGAGAAAGAACACCGGAAAGTTCGCGTTCAAGTCCACGAAGCGCGTGAGAAAAGCGTGGAGGTCGCGGACATCCCGCTGATAGCCGAGCGAATGCATCTTGTGGCCGTTGTCGAGGTACCGGTCGGACCCACCTTGGCCCCGCCAATCGAGGTGGCGCACGGCAATCCCTCGGTCGAGGAGATCGGCGTAAAGCTCGAACCATTGTTCTGCGAAACCGCCGAAACCGGGCAGAGCAATCGCAGTCGCGCGCAGGGTCTTGCGCGGGCGCGGATCGGCCCATCCGGCGCGCAGGCGGGCGCCGTCGGGGTTGGCGAAATAGCCCCAACGCCAATCTTCGTGTTGAAGAAAGCGGTTTTGTAGGGGAACGGGGAGGACCGACTGGTCGTACACAGTTACTTGGCTGCCGTTCTCGCGTTGCCGACGGGACCGAAGCCGCCGCCCGTCGGGGTCTGAATGACGAAGACGTCACCCGGATTCATTTCAACCGCCCACCGCCCGGATTTGCTTTCGTCGAGCGTGCCGTCGGCGCGTTCGACCCAGTTGCGGCCGCACTGCCCGGGGCCGCCGCCTGCCGCGCCGAACGGAGGGACCACGCGGTGACTTGCAAGGATCGCGGCCGTCATGGGTTCGAGGAAACGTATTCGCCGAATCGTACCGTCGCCGCCACGCCACTGGCCTTCTCCGCCCGAGCCGCGGCGAATCCGGTGGCTCTCCAGCAAAACCGGGAATCGCCACTCCAGAACCTCCGGATCGGTCAGGCGGGTATTAGTCATGTGAACCTGAACCGCGGCAGTACCGTCGAAACCGGGCCCGGCACCGGAGCCGCCCGAAACGGTCTCGTAATACTGCCAGCGTGCATTGCCGAAGGTGAAGTTGTTCATCGTGCCCTGTGCCGCGCCTAGGACGCCGAGCGCGCCGATCAACGTATCGGTCAGGTTTTGCGAGGTCTCGACGTTGCCCGCTACTACGGCGGCCGGATAGCTCGAGTCGAGCATGGAGCCGTCGGGAATAATAATTTCGATTGGCTTCAGGCATCCTTGGTTCAACGGAATATCGTCGTCGACCAACATCCGGAAGACATAGAGAACGGCGGCCATGGTCACGGCGCGCGGCGCATTGTAGTTTCCGGGGTGCTGGTCCGACGTTCCGGTGAAATCGATCGTTAGTGCCCGTGCGGCACGGTTGACCTTGATCGCAACCTGAAGCGCATAGCCGTCGTCGAAGGGGTAGACGAAATGGCCGTCGTGCAGACGGTCGATCACGCGGCGTACCGATTCCTCGGCGTTGTCCTGGACGTGCCCCATATAGGCTTGCACAACGTCGAGCCCGAAGTGGTCGACCATACGACGCAATTCTTGGACGCCTTTCTCGCACGCCGCGACCTGGGCTTTCAGGTCGGCAATGTTTTGAGCCGGATTGCGGGCAGGGTAGGGGCCCGAGGCGAGCAGCTCTAACATCTCGGCCTCACGTAAATGGCCGCCGTCGACCAGCGTAAAGTTGTCGATCAAGATGCCTTCCTGATCGATGCTCGTTGAATCCGGCGGCATGGAACCCGGCGTGATGCCACCAATGTCGGCCTGGTGGCCGCGACTTCCGGTAAAGAACAAGAGCGCGCCGCTCTCGATGTCGAACACGGGAGTTATGACCGTGACATCGGGCAGATGGGTACCGCCGTTGTAGGGCGCGTTGAGGACGTACACGTCGCCCTTCTTGATGGTGTCGCCACGTTCGCGAATGACGGTCTTGATGCTTTCGCTCATCGAGCCGAGATGAACCGGCATGTGCGGAGCGTTGGCGACCAGGTTTCCGTCGGCGTCGAACACGGCGCACGAGAAGTCCAGGCGTTCCTTGATGTTGACCGAAGACGCGGTGTTCTGGAGCGTCGAGCCCATTTGTTCGGCGATGGACATGAACAGATTGTTGAAGATCTCCAGCATCACCGGGTCGACCTCGGTGCCGATGGCATGGGCGCGTTGCTTGGCAACGACACGGGTCAACAGAAGTTCGGCGCGGTCGTTGAGGGTCGCTTGCCAACCCGGTTCCACGACAATCGTCGAGTTCGGTTCGGTGATGATGGCGGGCCCTGCGACCGGGGTGTCGGCGGGCACCTGCGCGCGAGCGTAGATCGGGGTTTCGAGGTTTCCTTCGATGGTATGGACTGTGACCTCGGCGTCAGGGGCGGGTAGGGGGCCGGACGGCGCGACGGCGTCCTGTAAAAATGCCTTACTGACCTCGGCGCGTCCGCGGCCCTCTACCGCTACGGCTTCGACGATCAACGGTTTTTCCGGGGCATCGAAACCGTAGCGTTGGCGGTGGATGGATTCGAACTCGGCGCGCATCGTCGTGGCGTCGGCGAAGTTCACAATCAACGGCGTGTCGCTGCCTTCGTAGCGCAGATGGGCCCTGCGCAGCATCTCGATCCGGTCGGGCGTGATCGCCTGGCCGATCAGTTCGCTGCGGGCGTCACTTTCCAGATTATCGATATCCTGGCGCAAGCGATCGACTAACGCGTCGTCCAAGACCGCCTCAACCGCGAGTTCGCGCATGGACGTCGTGTCTGCAAGGCCCATCCCATAGGCCGAAAGCAGGCTCGCGAGCGGATGGATGACCACCTTCGTCATGCCGAGCGCGTCGGCGACCAAACAGGCATGTTGCGCGCCCGCACCGCCGAAGCAGCACAGCGTGTAATCTGTGACGTCGTACCCGCGTTGGATCGAGATCTTCTTGATGGCATTGGCCATATTCTCGACCGCGATATTGATGAAACCGTTGGCGACTTCTTGGGCTGATCGTTTGTCGCCGGTTGCCCGTTCGATGTCGCCTGCCAGGGCCTCGAATTTTTCGTGCACGATCGCGGCGTCGATCGGCTGGTCACCGTCCGGGCCGAAGACGGTAGGAAAGGAACTGGCTTGGAGCTTGCCGACGCATACGTTGGCGTCGGTCACGGTCAGCGGGCCGCCACGGCGATAGCAGGCCGGCCCTGGGTTGGCGCCTGCGGAGTCTGGACCGACCCGGTAGCGCGACCCGTCGAAATGGAGGATCGATCCGCCGCCGGCCGCTACGGTGTGGATCGCCATCATCGGTGCCCGCATCCGGACGCCGGCGACCTCGGTTTCGAACGCGCGTTCGAACTCGCCGTCGTAGTGCGACACGTCGGTCGATGTGCCACCCATGTCGAAACCGATGATCTTCGGCAGACCTGCGCGTTCGCTGGTCCGCACTGCACCAACGACGCCGCCCGCCGGTCCCGAGAGAATCGAGTCCTTGCCTTGGAAGAAATCGGAACGCGCCAGACCGCCGCTGGATTGCATGAACATCAGGCGCGTGCCGCCTAGTTCGTCGGCTAACCCGTCGATATAGCGCCGCAGGATCGGCGTAAGGTAAGCGTCGACCACGGTCGTATCGCCGCGGCTGACCAACTTCATCAGCGGGCTCACCTCGTGGGAGACCGAGACCTGGGTGAAGCCGATGGTATGCGCGATATCGCCGACCCGTCTCTCGTGTTCAGGAAAGCGATAGCCGTGCATCAGGACGATTGCCGCGGCCCGGATGCCGTCGGCGAAGGCGGCCTCAAGGTCCTGTTTGACCTTGGCCTCGTTCAGGTCGTTCAGAACCGTACCGTCCGCGGCGATGCGCTCCTCGGCTTCGATCACCTGCTCGTAGAGCATTTCCGGGAGTTCGATGTGTCGAGCGAAGAGCTTCGGGCGGTTTTGGTAGCCGATCCTCAGAGCGTCGCCCAGGCCCTGGGTGATGACCAGCACCGTCCGGTCGCCCTTGCGTTCCAGCAACGCGTTTGTCGCGACCGTCGTACCCATCTTGACCGACGCGATCCGATCGGCGGGAATCGGATTGTCGGCGGCTACACCGAGGGTTTCGCGGATTCCCTGAAGGGCCGCATCGCGGTAGCGCTCAGGGTTTTCGGAGAGGAGTTTTCGTGCTTGGAGCGAGCCGTCCGGCGCGCGGGCGACCACGTCGGTAAACGTGCCGCCACGGTCGATCCAGAACTGCCACCGTCCATCCATCTTCAGTTCGATAACACATCGGACGGCGGCGGCCTAGCGAGCGCTCGAGACAACGACCGCTGGCGAAAATCGACCCTGCGCGCTAGGTTCGCACAGGAGTGATGCCATGAGTATTTGGGGTAAGATTATCGGAGCAACGACCGGTTTCGCGGTCGGGGGGCCCATTGGCGCGCTCGTGGGCGGGTTGGCCGGGCACGTCTTCGATCGTCACCGCGCGCGCACCGACGACGGCGGTGGCGACGCAACCAAGCAAATCGCGTTTACGATCGGCGTCATCGCGTTGGGCGCGAAAATGGCAAAGGCCGACGGCGTCGTTACGGCGGACGAGATACAAGCGTTCAAAGAAGTCTTTCAGATTCCACCCGAAGAGATGAAAAACGTGGCGCGGGTCTTCGATCAGGCCCGCAAGGACGCGCGCGGTTACGAGATTTACGCGCACCAGATCGCCGGTCTCTTCAAGGATAACCCGCAAGTCCTCGAAGACCTTCTGGACGGGTTGTTCCATATCGCCAAAGCCGACAACGTCATGCATCCGGCCGAACTCGGGTACCTTGAGGGCGTGGCTAGGATATTCGGTTTCGATGCGGACGGTTTTGCCCGCATCAAGGAGGGTCACCTCGGACCCGACCAAGCCGATCCCTACCGTGTTCTCGGGGTAACGCGCGACGCATCCGGCGACGAGATCAAAAAAGCCTACCGAAAATTGATTCGCGAGCATCACCCCGATTCGCTGATTGCCCAAGGTGTACCCGAGGAGTTCGTGCGCGTCGCCAACGATAAGCTCGCGGCCATCAACGTCGCCTACGATCGGATAGAAAAAGAGCGGGGGCTCGCCTAGAGGTCCTATGCGCCCGCAGCATCTCGTCTTTGCGTTGGTCATGGCGGCTGCGGCCGGTACCAACTGGGTCGCGTCCAAGATCGCCGTCGATACCTTGCCGCCATTCCTCACAGTGGCAATGCGGTTTGCGATCTTGACGGTTGTGTTGTCGCCGTTTGCACGCCTTTTCCCAGGCCAAATGCGCAATGTTTTTCTGGTAGCGGTGACATTGGGCGTGATGCAGTTCGGCTTTATGTTTCAGTCGTTGAGCTTATCCGACGACGTCTCGACCATGGCCATTACCAACCAGCTCTATGTTCCGTTCTCGACGATCCTTGGGATCGTTTTCCTCGGCGAGCGGATCGGATGGGTACGCAGCGTTGCCATTGCCATTGCCTTCGGCGGTGTCGCGGTGATGGGGTTCGATCCGGCTGCATTCCGCCAGATCGATGCCATGTTGTTCGTGATGCTGTCCGCGATGTCGCTGTCGGTGTCGTCGCTGTTCATGAGGAAGCTGAGCGGCATTACGGTCTTTCAGTTGCAGTTTTGGCTGTCGGCCATGGCGGCGCCGCAAATGTTTGTTCTTTCGTTTGTTTTCGAATTCGATCGTTGGGCTGCCGTACCCGATGCGTCGGCCCTGGCATGGTACGCCTTCGTCTATACGATCTTCGTCGGAACGCTGTTTCATGCCGGTTGGTATTTCCTACTCAGACGCTATCCGGTCAGCACTGTCGCGCCGCTCATGTTGCTGCTACCGGTCTTCGGGATCGGATCGGGCGTGGCGGTCTACGGCGACGTGCTAACGCCGCAGATCATGCTCGGCGGTGCGCTAACGCTTCTGGGGGTTGCGATCATTGTGTTGCGGTCACGTGAAGGCGAGGGCGGCGAGGTCGATTTCGACAAGAAGCCTCGGGACGACGCCAGCGCGTCACGGGGATGAAACCGCAACACCTCCTGCTTGCGCTATCGATCACCGTCCTATGGGGATTCAACTTTGTCGCGGCGAAGACCGCGCTCGATCATTTTCCGCCCTTCGAAATGCTGCTGTTGCGGTTCGTCCTGTTGACACTCATTCTGTTGCCGTTCTTGCGGGTGCCGCGCGAAAAGCTGCGTGCTGTCGTGGCTGTCGGCTTTATGATCGGCGTATTCCACTTCTCACTCAATTTTCTGGGCCTCGGCCTGTCGGGAGACGTGTCCTCGGCGGCTATCGCCACGCAACTCTTCATCCCTTTTAGCACTATCCTGGCGGTTCTCTTTCTAGCCGAACGCGTCGGCGTCTGGCGGACCTCGGCGATTGCGGTAGCCTTCTCAGGCACCGTTGTCGTCTCCTTCGATCCTGTCGTAGTCAATCATCTGGACGCTTTGCTTGTTGTTGTACTCAGCGCGATTCCGATGGCGGTCGCGACGATCATGCTCCGTCAGCTTAAGGGTGTCGGTCCGCTGCAGATCCAGGCGTGGACCGGCCTGGTCGGTATTCCCGCTTACTTACTTCTGACGATCCTGTTTGAAAGTGGGCAGATCGAGGCCTTACGGACGGCAACCTTCGCGCCGATTGCCGGGATCGTTTATGCAGTTCTTGCCGCCTCGCTCATCGGCCACGGCGGCCTTTACTTTCTTCTTCAGCGTTACCCGGTCACTTGGGTCAATCCGTTGTTTCTGCTCTCGCCGATCTTCGCGGTCTTCTTCGGTGTCACCGTCTACGGCGATCACTTGACGATCCAAATATTCATTGGCGGGCTGATGACGATCGTTGGGGTTGCCATTATCGCCGTCCGTTCGGCGCGACGCGGCGCACCAATTCCAGAGAAGGTTGCGCCTTGACCGAAATTGTCCGGCGGCGGTCGCCGAACTTCGACGCTCGTTCTGGCGTCGTAGACATGATCGTCCTGCATTACACTGGGATGGAAAGCTGCCGAGCGGCATTGGACCGACTGTGCGATTCCACCGCAAAGGTGAGTGCGCACTACTTGATCGATGAAGACGGCACGCTCTATGGGCTCGTCGATGAGGCGCACCGCGCCTGGCACGCCGGTGTGGCGTCCTGGCACGGCGAAACCGACATCAACGGGCGCTCCGTGGGGATCGAATTGGTCAATCCCGGCCACGAGTTCGGCTACCGGGGATTTCCCGAGGCCCAAATGTCCCGACTAGAAAGTCTGTGCGCGGGCATAATGGATCGGCACGACATATCGGCGGCGCGAGTCCTGGGGCATTCAGATGTCGCGCCGGCACGAAAACAAGATCCCGGCGAATTGTTCGAATGGCGCCGTCTTGCGGCCAAAGGCCTTGCCGTGTGGCCCGACCCAGCGCCGGTAGACTCGCTCACTTTGCGGCTGGGAGATGAAAACGACGATGTTTTCGCCCTGCAAGGGGCGCTCGGTGCGATTGGGTACGGAATAGCCCCCAACGGCGTATTCGGACCTGAGACCGAAGCTGTCGTGACCGCCTTCCAACGCCGCTACCGGCAGGCACTGGTCGACGGGATCGCGGATCCCGAAACCCGTTCCATGGTGAACGGTCTCATGCTGCTCTTCGTTGACGTCTGAGCCTGGTGCACTACGTTAGGCGTGCTAGGCGGCTGGATGACCGCTGTCGGCCCTTCGGGCGCCGGTAGAGGAAAGTCCGGGCTCCACGGGAAAACGGTGCCGGGTAACGCCCGGCGGGGGCGACCCCAGGGAAAGTGTCACAGAAAGCAAACCGCCTTGGCTTCAGCCGAGGTAAGGGTGAAAGGGTGCGGTAAGAGCGCACCGCGCCGTAGGTAACGGCGGCGGCAGGACAAACCCCACCGGGAGCAAGACCAAATAGAGGTGGTGTGCCGGGTTCGCTCGGCGGGGTCGGTTCCTGGACCTGCTGCCTGGGTCGGTTGCTTGAGGCGTCCGGTAACGGGCGTCCCAGAGGAATGGTCATCCCCCGCAAGGGGACAGAACCCGGCTTACAGGCCGCCTGGCGCTTTCAAGAAAAGAACAAAAAGAGAACAAATGTTCGGGGGCCGGGCAAGACACCGATTTGCTAGGGTGCATCCGATTACTCCCGAAGTGAACATACCGCGAACACAATGCTGCCCGATTGCATTGTTAATGGAAGGTTGGTTGGTGAACCTCGACGGATCGACGTCGATTCACCTGAAGTATCGTCGGTGCAGTACTTCATAACCCACCGGAATTACTTGCAATTCCATTGACGCCCATAGAATGGCATGATATCCCATCTTGTCCCAATGGCCGATCTAGGCCAACTCATGGCGGGGTCGGTTTGGGACGCTGGGAGAGGTTTTCGGGGAGGCAGCGGTGGCGCTGTTCCTGTCCACATTCGTGAATAAGGTTGATCGCAAGGGGCGGGTTTCCGTGCCTGCGACTTTCCGTACCGTGCTGTCTCAGCAGTCGTTCTCCGGTGTGGTCGCGTTTCCCTCTTTGGTTTATGCCGCGGTCGAAGGAAGCGGCATCGATCGTTTCGAGCGTTTGGCCGAAGGGATCGACGATCTCAATCCGTTTAGCGACGAACACGACGATTTCTCCAAGGCAATCTTCGGCAAGGCGCATCAACTCCCGTTCGACGGCGAAGGCCGAATCATTCTCCCCGAAACATTGCTCGCCCACGCTGGAATCACCGAGCACGCTGCCTTCGTCGGTCAGGGCCGCCGCTTCCAAATCTGGGAGCCAGAATCGTTTGCCCGCCACGAAGCCGAAGCGGTAGAGCGTGCGAAGCGCGATCGCGCGTCGCTTCGCCTAGCGGCTCCCCCCGGTGGCGGGGATGGGGCCTCCTAATGGAGTCGGAACGGGCTACCTATTCGCATGTGCCCGTGATGGTGTCCGAAGTCTGCGCAGCCATCACACCGGTCGACGGTGAAACCTACGTAGACGGAACGTTTGGCGCTGGCGGCTACGCCCGTGCATTTCTCGATGCCGCGCAATGCCGAGTGTTCGGGATCGACCGCGATCCGGCAGCAATCGAAAAGGGCAGGGCGCTAGAAGCGCACTACGGCGGACGCCTCACGTTGTTGGAGGGACGTTTCTCCGAAATGAGGTCTTTGCTCGCGGCGCACGGCGTCGAGTCGGTTGAAGGGGTCGCCCTGGATCTTGGTGTGTCCTCAATGCAAATCGACGATCCCGCGCGGGGGTTTTCCTTCATGCACGACGGCCCGCTCGACATGCGCATGGGCGGCACCGGGCCGACCGCGGCCGACGTTGTCAACCGAGAACAAGAGCAGACATTGGCCGACATCATCTATCGGTTTGGCGAAGAGCGGCGATCGCGCCGCATCGCCCACGCGATTGTCGAGCGTCGCGCCGAAGCGCCGATCACAACGACGGGGCGCCTAGCCGAGATCGTTGCCCGAGCGGTGCCGGGCGAACGGGGCCGCATTCATCCCGCGACCCGGACATTTCAAGCACTACGCATCTACGTCAACGAAGAATTGGGGTCCGACGGTGAATTGGAGGCCGGTCTGGCCGCGGTCGAGTGCGCGCTCGCCCCAGGCGGACGGTTGGCAGTTGTTTCCTTCCACTCCCTGGAGGACCGCGCGGTAAAGGGCTTTCTGCGCAATCGAAGTGGCCACTCCGATCCGGATGCCAATCGCCACCTGCCGCCTTTCGCTGCACCGGTTCCCGCGACGTTCATCTCCAAGCCCTTGCGCAAACCGAGCGACGCCGAGGTTGCGCGCAATCCTCGGGCGCGGTCGGCGCGCCTGCGCAGTGCGGTTCGGACGGCGACGCCATGTACGGGAGCACCGTCATGATTCGTCCGTCCTTGGCCATCGGGTTGATTTTGCTTGCGGTCATGGTAACCGGGCTCTTTGAGCTCAAGTACGAGGTCCGCGATCTCAGCCAGCAAAAAGAACTGCTGCACAAAAAGATCGCCGAAGAGCAGGAGACGTTACGCGTCCTTCACGCGGAATGGAGTTTTCTCAATCAACCGGAACGCATTCAGGCGTTGGTTGCACGCTACCTCGACTTAGGCACGCCGACTGCTTCGCAGGTTGGCGGTCTTGAGCGAATTCCACTGCGCCCCCGCGACAACGAACTGGCCCAGGCCGGTTCCGATGCCGGACGCACGCGATGAGCGCGCGTGAAGACCAGTACGACCGGCGGCGCGGCTTACGCCGTCTCGTCCAGCTCGATGGCGTTGCCAAGCAAGCGCTGGACACCGGGCACATCCGTTTGATCGCAATCGCGGCAGGTTTTGCGTTGTGTTTCCTGGTGATTGCCGGGCGATTGATCGGTCTGGCCGCACTTGCGCCTAGTCCTGACAGCGCGGCGCTTCCGGCTGAGGCTCGCCAGCAGCACACCGAACGTGCCGAAATCTCCGACCGGAACGGCGTCCTTTTGGCCGGCAATGTTCGCGGCGTTTCTCTGTTCGCTAATCCGCGCAAGGTTCTGGACCCAGCACAAGCGGCGGTAAAGCTTGCGTCGGTGTTGTCTGACCAGGACACCGAGAAATTGTCCGGGGCGCTTTCCTCGGATCGCTCGTTTGTTTGGATCAAACGGCATCTCAGTCCGCGTCAGCAGGACGCGGTGAACCGGCTCGGCATTCCGGGGCTCGGGTTTGCCGAAGAGGAGCGCCGTGTGTACCCCCAAGGTCCGCTCGCCGCGCACGTTGTCGGGTTTACCGGCGTCGACAGCGATGGGCTGGTCGGGATCGAAAAGGGTATGGACGGGGATCTAGCGACCGGGCGATCGGTCGCGCTTAGCATCGATGTACGTGTGCAGCACGCGCTCCGTGCCGAACTCCGTGCCAGCGTCGAAGAATTTCAGGCCATCGGCGCGACCGCGGTCGTCATGGACGTCCATAGCGGCGAAGTCGTCGGCATGGTCTCACTCCCGGACTTCGACCCTGGCGCTCGGGAAAGCGTTTCGGCCGATAGCTTGTTCAACCGGGCGACGTTGGGCGTTTATGAAATGGGGTCGACGTTCAAAACGTTCAACACCGCGGCAGCTCTCGAATATGGCTCCGCTGGGTTGGCCGACACCTACGATGCCAGCAAACCGCTGCGTGTCGCGCGGTTCTTCATCAACGACGACCACGCCAAGAACCGGTGGCTCACGGTAGCGGAGATATTTCAGTATTCCTCTAACATCGGTAGCGCGCGCATGGCGCTCGATGTGGGCGGTGAGAAGCAACGCGCTTTCCTGAAGTCGCTGGGGTTACTAGACCGCCCGAACATTGAAATTCCCGAGGTGGGCGCGCCGATGCTCCCGACTCCGTGGCGGGAAATCAGCACGATGACTGTCGCCTACGGGCACGGTATCGCGGTCAGTCCACTACAGATGGCGACCGCTTACAGCATTGTTGTGAACGGCGGCTTCGCGGTTGCGCCGACGCTTATCAAACGGAACGCGGGGGATCGCGGGGTGCAACCGCAGATCATTTCCGCCCAGACGTCACAGTCGATGCGCGAACTCCTGAGTTTGGTCGTCGAAGACGGCACCGGCAAACAAGCCGCGGCACAGGGCTATCTAGTGGGCGGCAAGACCGGCACCGCTGAAAAGGCCGGCGTTGGCGGTTATCGCCGGAAGGCGTTGCTGTCGTCATTCGTGGCGGCATTTCCAATCGACGATCCTAGGTATGTCGTTTTCGTCGCGCTTGACGAGCCCAAGGGGACCAAGCGGACATTCAATTATGCAACGGCCGGTTGGACCGCCGCTCCGGCGGCAGGCCGTATTGTGAATCGGATCGCACCGCTCCTCGGCGTTGCGCCGGCACGCCCTCCCGCGGAGGTTCGTGGCGAGTCGCTTTTTGTATCTGCTCGGCAGGGACGCTGATGCGCCTGTCCGACCTTACCGGATCGAACGGTCGCGCCTCGCGGATCGAAGTTGCGGGGATCACGGCCGATAGTCGCGCTGTCTTGCCCGGCTATCTCTTTGCAGCCCTCCAGGGACTGCGCGCCGACGGCACGCAGTTCATTCCCGATGCCATCAAGCAAGGGGCCGTTGCGGTTCTCGCGGCCAAGGGAACTGCAATCGATGCCGGCGAGGTGTTCGTCGTTTCGGATGACAACCCGCGACGGCAGCTCGCGCTGATGGCTGCGAGATTCTATCCGCGTCAGCCCGAAACGATCGTTGCGGTGACCGGAACGAACGGTAAGACATCGACAGCTGAGTTCGCTGCACAAATATGGAAACGCTTGGGTCATAGCGGCGGCAGTCTCGGGACGCTGGGTTTACGTACCGCGCTTGGTTCCAGTGAAGGTAATCTGACTACACCGGACCCGGTGACCCTCCATCAGAGCCTCGATCGCCTCGCTCGCGAGGGAATCGAGCACTTGGCGATGGAGGCTTCCAGTCACGGTCTGGATCAGTATCGGCTGGACGGGGTTCGCGTGTCGGCTGCTGCCTTTACCAATATCAGTCATGATCATCTTGACTATCACGGGTCGCAAGAGGCGTATCTCGCGGCCAAGTTGCGATTGTTCACCGAGGTCATGCCCGAGGGCGGTATCGCGGTGCTAAATGCCGACGTGCCGGAGTTCGAGACCATTCGCGCGGCATGCGTCGGCCGGCGCCAGCTCGTTTTGACCTATGGAGCGGCGGCGGCGGCAGATTTCAGATTGATTGCCGCGGACCCGGGTCCGTGTGGGCAGACCGTCGAGATTGCTGTCCAGGGCGCCGTCCACCGGGTTCTGCTGCCGCTCTACGGGTCGTTCCAAGCGGAAAACGCCTTGGCGGCGTTGGCCTTAGTTATTGCCACCGGCGCGGATCGTGCCGCTGCGGTCGATGCGTTGGGTCACTTGAAGGGCGTTACCGGGCGGGCGCAACTTGTCGAGGAGTTGAGCAGCCGCGCCAAGATATTTGTCGACTACGCACACACGCCGGATGCTTTGACCCATGTGTTGTTGGCATTGAGGCCGCACACCAAGGGCAAGCTAGTTCTCGTATTCGGTTGCGGTGGCAATCGCGACAAAGCCAAGCGACCTGAAATGGGCCGAATCGCCGCTCAGCTTGCAGACGTGGTCATCGTCACTGATGACAATCCGCGCGACGAAGATCCCGCCTCGATCCGTAGCGAGATAAGGGCATCCTGTCCGGACGCAGAAGACATCCCGAGTCGAAGTCGGGCGATCGCCCGGGGCATTGCGCTGCTCGAACCAGGAGACCTGTTGGTCGTTGCTGGCAAGGGCCATGAAACCGGTCAAATCGTCGGCGGTCGCGTGCTGCCCTTCGACGATACCGCGGTCATTCGCAAAGCGATTCTCGATCGCGGAAGGAAGCAGGCATGACCGCGCAGTCCCCTTCGCCTCTGTGGACCGACCTGGAGGTCGTGGCGGCGACGGCTGGGGCTGCGTCCGGCGCGCTAGGCTGGTGTGCCACAGGCGTCTCGATCGATAGCCGGACGGTCCAGGCTGGCGATCTCTTTGTGGCGATCGCTGGGCCCCAACACGACGGTCATCGCTTTGTCGCGGAAGCTTTGCAAAGGGGTGCAGTCGCAGCAATGGTCGCGCGTGGCTATGCCGCGCCGTCCGCCGATGCATCTTTGGTGCGCGTAGACGATCCGCTAGCTGGCTTGCGTCAGCTCGGTGTTGCGGCTCGCGCGCGCATGCGAGGTACCGTCGTCGCGGTCACCGGCAGTGTCGGCAAGACCGGTACGAAAGAAGCGTTGCGAGCTGCGCTAGCGCGCCAGAAGCCGACCCATGCCAGCAGGGCAAGTTTCAACAATCACTGGGGCGTACCGCTCAGCCTTGCGCGGATGCCGCGCGAAAGCGGCTACGGAGTCTTCGAAATCGGCATGAATCATGCCGGCGAAATCGGCCCGCTGTCGCGTCTTGTCCGCCCCCATGCCGCGGTCGTTACGACGGTCGAGCCGGTGCATCTTGAGTTCTTCGATTCGGTCACCGGAATCGCGGATGCCAAGGCTGAAATCTTTGAGGGCCTCGAGCCGAACGGTACCGCGATTCTCAATCGCGACAATCCCTATTTCGACCGGTTGGCCGCTGCGGCGCTTAAGTCGGGGGCGGGACACATTGTTGGCTTCGGCGAGGCGGAGGCTGCCGAGGTGCGTCTAATAAAAGCGGCAATGACGGAGCAGTGTACCTGCATCTCTGCCGATATTTGTGGTCAACCGATGACCTACAAAGTTGGTGCGCCGGGCCGCCACTGGGCGCTCAATAGCCTCGCTGTTCTGGCCGCCGTAAACGCGATAGGCGCAGACTTGGGACTTGCAGGGCTGGCGCTCGCCGCACTGTCGCCGCCCGAAGGGCGCGGCGCACGCACGGAGATCGTGTTGCGGGACGGGACGTTCTTGATAATCGACGAGAGCTACAACGCCAATCCGGCGTCTATGCGCGCCGCGATTGAGTTATTGGGCGGTTCGCCGGTAGCGCAGGCGGGGCGCCGCGTTGCCGTTCTCGGCGACATGCTTGAGATGGGAGCGGAGAGCCCGGCGTTCCATGCTGCGTTGGCGCCACTCGTTGAGGCGGCGCGGATCGACCGTGTCTATTGCTGCGGTCTCAACATGAAGGCGTTGGCCGACGCGTTACCAACCGCGACGCTGGGCGGATGGGCGGAGGACTCCGAACGCCTATCGCCCGCGGTCCTTGCCGCAGTCCAACCGGGCGATGTGTTCATGGTGAAGGGGTCGCTGGGCAGCCGTATGGCGCCAATCGTTCAGTCCCTCAAAGCGCTCGACCGCACTCCGCGTCGGGCGAACGGCGGCTAGCGATGCTTTACAACCTCCTTGCCCCGCTGGCCGACGATTTTGGGTTATTCAATCTGTTTCGTTTCCTCACTTTTCGGACCGGTGCAGCCGTCATGACGGCCATGGTCTTGAGTTTCCTACTCGGACCAGGATTGATCCGCTGGTTGCGCAACATGCAGCAAACCGGGCAACCGATTCGCGACGATGGTCCAGGTAGCCATCTGATTACCAAGAAGGGCACCCCGACAATGGGGGGGTTCCTCATCCTCCTCAGTTTCGGCGTTTCTACGTTGCTGTGGGCGGACCTGCGTAACGGTTTCGTTTGGGCGGCATTGTTGGTCACCCTTGGATTTGGCGCCGTCGGATTCCTCGACGATTACCTCAAGGTTACACGCAAGAGTCACCACGGCGTGCCGGGGCGTCTCAAGCTGCTTGCCGAGGTTGCAATCGCGCTGGTTGCGACGATTTGGATTGTGCACCTCATGGGGTCGCCGCTCGATAGCGGCCTTGCCGTTCCATTTCTTAAAGACGTCCTGCTCAATCTCGGTTGGTTGTTCGTACCGTTTGCGATCTTCGTCATGGTCGGCACATCGAATGCGGTGAATCTGACCGACGGTCTCGACGGGTTGGCAATCGTTCCGGTTATGGTGGCAGCTGCGTCGTTTGCGTTGATTGCTTATCTCGTCGGTAACGCTGTCTTCTCCACCTATCTCCAAATTCACGGCGTGCCCGGCGCGGGCGAGCTTGCAGTGTTCTGCGGGGCCTTAGTTGGGGCCGGTCTCGGGTTCCTGTGGTTCAACGCACCGCCGGCCAGTGTCTTCATGGGCGATACCGGCAGTTTGTCGATGGGCGGCGCGCTGGGTGTGGTCGCGGTCATCACCAAGCACGAACTCGTTCTTGGCGTGATTGGTGGCCTCTTCGTTCTGGAGACCGTATCGGTCGTTGTCCAAGTCGCGTCGTTCAAACTCACCGGGAAGCGCGTCTTTCGCATGGCGCCTTTGCACCATCACTACGAGGAAAAGGGCTGGGCGGAATCGACCATTGTCATCCGGTTCTGGATCATTGCCGTCATCCTTGCGCTTGTTGGTCTGTCCACGTTGAAACTCAGATGATTGCGCTTCCGACATATGCTGGACGCACTGTTGCCGTCTTCGGTCTCGCCCGGAGTGGCGCGGCAGCGGTGCGTGCGCTCACGAAATCCGGCGCCAAAGTCGTCGCATGGGATGACAACGAAAACAGGCGCAACGAAAACGCCGGGGCAGGAGTCCTGCTTACGAACCTTAGTGAATGTCATTTTGACAACATCGATGCATTGGTTCTCAGCCCCGGCGTCCCCTTCACCCATCCAGAGCCCCATCCTGTGGTGCGTAAGGCCCAAGCGGCCGGCGTGCCCGTGATCGGCGACGTCGAGTTGTTCGCGACTGCGGGGACAATCGCGAGCCTCGTCGCCATCACCGGCACCAACGGTAAGTCGACGACGACGGCTTTGATCGGTCACTTGCTCGGTACTTCGGGACGGTCGGTCTCGGTGGGCGGCAACATCGGACGCCCCGTACTCGACTTCGAACCGCTTGGCGCGACGGGCACCTATGTCGTCGAGTTGTCGTCCTATCAAATCGATCTTGCGCCCTCGCTAGTGTGCGACGTGGCGGTCCTGATCAATATCAGCAGCGATCACCTCGACCGGCACGGCGACATGGCCGGCTACGTTGCGGTCAAACGCCGAATCTTCAATGGCCAGAGCGGCGGCCAGACGGCGATCGTCGGCGTCGACGACGAATATTGCCGCGCAACCTATCGGTCGCTCAAGGACCAGGGCCAACAGAACGTAATTCCTGTTGCGGTCGGACGGGTGCTCGATGACGGTGTCTCTGTCGAAGACGGTATCCTCTACGACCGGATCGACGGCGACCGTGAGACGATCTGCCTCGACGGCATCAAGACTCTCCGTGGCGGGCACAACTGGCAGAATGTGGCCGCGGCCTACGGTGCGGCGCGGTCGGTCGGACTGACCCGCGATGAAATCGCGGGGGCGCTGCCGAGTTTCCCTGGCCTCGCTCACAGGATGGAAAGTCTCGGTGAAATCGCCGGTGCCGAGTACATCAACGACAGCAAAGCAACGAACGCGGACGCAGCGGCGCGCGCCCTAGCGGCATTTGACGAGATCTATTGGATCGCCGGGGGACGGCCTAAGGCGGGCGGCTACGGTGCGATAGAACCCTTCCTGCCGCATGTACGCGTGGCGTACTTGATCGGTGAAGCGGCCCTTGAGATGGCGGTCGCATTTGCGCCGCACACCACGGTCGTCCGGTCCGAGACACTGGATCGAGCGCTCGCTGCGGCTTCACGTGACGCTCGCAACGCCGCCTCGGATGGACGGCGCCCTGTGGTTCTGCTCTCCCCGGCCTGCGCGTCGTTCGACCAGTTTCGCGACTTCGAAGCGCGCGGCGATGCATTTCGAGATTTGGTGGCGCGCCAAGCGCCGACGGGCGGCGCCGCATGATCGATCTCGGGCGCACCGATCGCAGCGTCGTCGGCCGGTGGTGGTGGACTGTCGATCGCTGGACCCTTCTTATCTTGCTCCTAACCATGGCGGTTGGGATCGTCCTAATCATGGCCGCAAGCCCGGCGGTAGCAGAACGGATCGGCCTCGACTCTTTTCACTTCGTGCGGCGCCAACTTCTCTATCTTGTTCCCGCTTTGATCGCGCTCTTCGGTATGTCGCTCCTGCCGGTCCTATGGGTGCGTCGCATCGCGGTCGTCGGCTTTGCGCTGTCGCTGGTCCTCCTAGTCGGCACCTTGATCGGCGGAGAGAGCATCAAGGGTGCCCGTCGGTGGATCGATTTCGGCGGGTTCCTGCTCCAACCTTCCGAGTTTGCGAAACCGACGTTTGCGGTGTTCGCGGCATGGATGCTTTCCCAACGGGTGACTCAGCCGGGCTTTCCTGGCTACGCACTCGCCACGGCGGCGGCGGCGATCCTGGTCGCGTTGTTGCTGATGCAACCGGATGTTGGCATGACGTTGGTCGTGCTGTGCGTTTGGGTCACCCAGATGTTTCTTGCCGGCATTCCGATGTTTGTCGTCGCCGTCATCGCGGCGGTCGGGGCGGTCGGCGCGGTCGGCGCATATGCCTTGTTCCCGCATGTAGCGGCCCGGATCGACCGCTTTCTCGATCCGTCCAGCGGCGACACTTTCCAAATCGATGCGTCGCTGAATGCCTTTGGTAACGGTGGCATGTTCGGAACCGGGCCGGGCGAGGGGATCGTTAAGTCGATCCTTCCCGACGCCCATGCCGACTTCATCTTCGCCGTTGCTGGGGAAGAACTCGGTCTATTCGCCTCGCTTGCCGTCGTCGTGCTGTTTGCGGTCTTGGTGCTGCGCGGTTTGGTTCGGTTGTTGCGAGAGACCGATCTCTTTGTCGTCTTGGCGAGTTCCGGCATTTTGGTGCAGATCGGTTTGCAGGCAGTGATCAACATGGGGGTCAACGTCCGTTTGCTGCCGGCAAAGGGCATGACGCTCCCCTTTATCAGTTACGGCGGCTCCAGCTTGCTCGCGTTGGCGATCGGTATGGGATTCGTTCTCGCGTTAACCCGGCATCGCCCCGGCGTAGCGATCAATTCAGGGCTTGTTGCGCCGGCGGGCGTCAAACCGACTTCTGTCGGCCCGGCGTTCTCCCAAGGTGGCGCGGTATGAGCGCGCGCACAATCGTCCTTGCCGCCGGTGGGACCGGCGGTCACCTATTTCCTGCCGAAGCGTTGGCGCAGGAAATGCAAGCGCGTGGTCATCGTCTCGTGCTCGTCACCGATCGACGGGGCGCGGGCCACAGTCACACGCTCGCCAACCTTGAAACTCATGTCGTCCGCGCCGGTTCCATGGCCGGGGGCGTTGGGAAAAAGGTCGGCGGGCTCATGAATGTCGTAGCGGGGGTCTTCCAAGCGCGAGCCCTCCTCCCCCGACTACAGCCACATGCTGTAGTCGGTTTCGGCGGCTATCCCTCCCTGCCAACCATGTTAGCCGCAGCACGTTTGGGAACCCCCGCTACGATACATGAACAAAACGCAGTCCTTGGGCGGGTCAACCGGCTCTTAGCGCCGCGCGTCGATGCCATCGCTCTGTCCTTTCCGCACACCGAGCGCATCGACTCGACCGACCGCAGTCGGGCAACCGTCACCGGAACCCCGGTGCGCCCGGAAATTTTGGTTCACCGCGATCGCCCCTACCGTGGCCCCGATGCCAGCGGCGACATACGCCTGCTGGTATTCGGCGGCAGCCAGGGCGCCAACGTGTTTTCCCGTGTGGTACCTGCGGCACTCGGCTCAATGGACGAGAGCGTGCGTCGACGCTTGCGCATCGTCCAGCAGTGCCGGCTGGAAGATCTCGAGGCAACCCGGGTAGCTTACGCTGATCTCGGAATCGCGGCCGAATTGGGCACGTTTTTCGACGATCTGCCGCGCCGCATGGCCGATTCGCACTTGGTCATTGGGCGGGCTGGGGCCTCGACGATCTTCGAGTTGGCGGCGATGGGCCGCCCGGCGCTTCTCGTGCCCTATCCCCACGCGACGGACGATCATCAAACGGCGAATGCCAACGCGTTCAGTGAAACAGGCGCGGGTTGGACCATCCAGCAATCGGCGTTCTCGCCGAGCGATTTGTTTGGCCGCCTCAATGCGCTGTTTTCGGTGCCGCACTACCTTGAGCAGGCTGCTGCCGCGTCGCGCCGCTTTGGCATTCAGGACGCATCGTCGCGACTCGCGGATCTCGTTGACTCCCTTGCAGGATCGAACGGTCAGGGCGGGCAATCCTTCATCCAAGGGGCTGCGGCATGAAGCAGTTGCCCCTCGATATCGGAACGATCCATTTTGTCGGGATCGGCGGAATTGGCATGAGCGGTATCGCCGAAGTCATGCATAGTCTCGGTCACAAGGTCCAGGGCAGCGACGTGGCCGACAGCGCCAACGTCCAGCGGCTCCGCGGGCTCGGCATCCAGGTGTCGAAGGGGCACGATGCGGTAAACCTCGGCGATGCCCGCGTTGTCGTCGTGTCGACGGCAGTGAAGTCCGATAATCCAGAGCTGGTTGCGGCGCGGCACGCGTTCATTCCGGTCGTGCGGCGGGCCGAAATGCTCGCCGAATTGATGCGCTTCAAGTGGTCGGTGGCCGTCGGTGGTACTCACGGTAAAACCACGACGACATCGCTCGTCGCGGCCATGCTGGACGCCGCCGCGTTCGATCCTACCGTGATCAACGGCGGCATCATCAACGCCTACAATACCAACGCGCGGCTCGGGTCGGGTGAATGGATGGTCGTTGAGGCCGACGAGTCCGACGGTACTTTCGTCAAGCTGCCCGCGACGGTCGTGATCGTAACCAATATCGATCCCGAGCATCTCGATTTCTACGGCGATTTCGATACCGAGCGGGCGGCATTCCAGACGTTCGTTGAGAATATCCCTTTCTACGGTTTCGCGGCACTGTGCGTCGACCATCCTGAGGTCCAAGCGCTGTGCGGCCGAATCAGCGACCGCAAGATCATCACTTACGGTCTGAGCCCCTTGGCAGACGTACGCGCCGAACGGATCGCATTCTCCGACCTCGGTAGCACGTTCGATGTCGTCATCAATGATCGTATGCGCGACGATCAACGCCGCATCAAGGACGTTCGGCTCAACATGCCGGGTGCTCACAACGTCCAGAATGCGTTGTCGGCCTTTGTCATTGCCAACGAGATGGGGATTTCCGACGACGTTGCGCGCGGGGCGTTGCAAGACTTCGGCGGCGTCAAGCGCCGCTTTACCATTACCGGATCGGGCGGTGGGGTCACGGTGGTTGACGACTATGCCCACCACCCGGTTGAGATTGCCGCCGTCCTTAAGGCAGCGCGAGACATGGGGCGCGAGCGTGTCATTACCGTAGTCCAGCCCCACCGCTACTCGCGGTTGCGCGATTTGTTCGAAGAGTTCTGCACCTGTTTCAACAACGCCGACACTGTCATTGTCGCCGACGTATATCCCGCCGGTGAGACACCGCTTGAAGGCTACGACCGCGATGCGCTGATCGAAGGCCTGCGGCGACACGGTCACCGTCACGTTGTCGCTCTTGGGCACGATACGGAGCTCGCCGACGTTGTTGCCGCGCACGCACGTTCCGGCGACCTTGTTATCTGCATGGGTGCAGGCAACATCACCGCCTGGGCCCAACGCTTGCCCGAAGAACTCGCGGCGCGTATCCCGGAAATGGGCCTACGCGAGGTCGGAGCATGAGTGCGACCGCGAAATCGGTGGCCCTATTCGATCGTTTGCCTTCGGTGCGTGGCGTCTATCGCGCCGACTACCCGCTCTCGCGCATTACTTGGTTCAAAGTTGGAGGCCCGGCCGACGTTCTGTTTCGTCCGGCCGATACCGAGGACTTGGCGGCATTTCTATCCGCTTGTCCGCGGGATATTCAGGTCACGGTTCTCGGAGTTGGATCGAACGTCTTGGTTCGAGATGGCGGTATCCGTGGTGTGGTCATTCGATTAGGCCGTGGTTTCACCGATGTTGCTGTCCGCGATACGCGGATTGAGGCGGGTGGCGGCGCACTCGATATCAATATCGCCCGCGTCGCAGCGCAACACGGTCTTGCGGGCCTGGAGTTTCTTTCCGGCATTCCGGGAACCATCGGGGGCGCCGTGCGCATGAATGCCGGGGCCTACAATGGCGACCTGGGCGGGGTTTTGGACTCGGTGACGATGCTTGATCGCACCGGTCAAAGCACCACGATCGCGTCCGAAGACCTTACCTTTTCGTACCGTCAATCGCGCCTGCCAGCACAGGCGATCGTCGTCGCCTGCAGGCTTGTGGGCGTACTCGGTGAGGTTGCGCCGATCCACCGGCGGATGGCCGAGATCAAACAGGCGCGCGAAGCGACCCAACCAGTCCGTTCGCGTACCGGCGGCAGTACGTTCCGCAATCCTGGCGGTCCCGGCAGCGATGCACCGCGCGCCTGGCAGTTGATCGATGCGGCGGGCTGTCGCGGGTTGCGGCGCGGCGGCGCCATGATCTCGCCGGTGCACTGCAATTTTCTTGAGAACGTGGGCGAAGCGAGTGCTGCAGACCTTGAGGCGTTGGGCAACGAGGTCCGTCAACGCGTCGCCGACCACAGCGGTATCCTCCTGCAGTGGGAAATCGAGCGAATCGGCGAACCGTCGGGGGGTGCCCCATGACAAAACACGTGGCGGTGTTAAAGGGTGGATGGTCGGCGGAACGGGCAGTGTCCCTGATTAGCGGATCGTCGGTCGCCGCTGCTCTGCGCGCGCGCGGCTACCGCGTCACGGAGATCGATGTCGACCGACATGTGGCCGCGCGCCTTTCCGAAGCGAAGCCCGACGTTGCCTTCAATGCGTTACACGGTCGTATCGGCGAAGACGGTGCGATCCAAGGCATGCTCGAAGTACTCGGTGTGCCCTACACCCATTCCGGTGTTTTGGCATCGGCATTGGCGATGGACAAGCCGACCGCCAAGAAGATTTTCGAACGCGCCGGTATTAGGTGTACTGAAGGGCGCGTCATGAGCCGCGCGGATTTCCGCAACGGGGAAGCCCCCACACCCCCGTTCGTCGTCAAGCCGCTAAACGAAGGATCCAGCGTCGGGGTTCGCGTCGTCCTCGAAGGCGACAACAACCGTCCCCTCGACGATACGTGGGACTTTGGCGACCGAGTTCTGGTCGAAAATTATGTGCCGGGCCGCGAGGTTACCGTTGCCGTCCTGGGCGACCGGGCATTGGGTGTCACCGAGATACGCTCCACGCATCGCTTCTTCGACTACGGTGCAAAATACGAGAAAGGCGAGGCCGTTCACCTCTTGCCGGCACCGCTGCCCAAGAACACGTACGACGAGGCGCTCGATACTGCGCTGTCGGCCCACGTATCGCTCGGATGTCGTGGCCTGTCACGGGCCGACTTCCGCTACAACGATACGGTCGGCGACGGCGCCCTCTACCTCATGGAAGTCAACACCCAGCCTGGTTTGACCCCGGTATCGCTGGCTCCGGAAATCGCTGCGCACGCTGGCATCGACTTCGGCGATCTCGTCGAGTGGCTGGTGGGCGACGCGGGGTGTGGACGATGACTCCACGCCGGTCACCAAGACGCAACATACCTGGTTGGGTCGCCTTCTGTCTGCGGCATCGCCGTCGCCTCCTGCGCAGCGGCGCGATTACTGTGTTGGCAGTCGCGGTTGGCGGACCGGTCCTGTGGCTCACAGCGTTGGGCGGCGCCGGTGTTGTAGCGGGGGTAGCCGAGCGCTCCTTTGTTGCGGTATCGAGTGGGACCGGTTTGACTGTCGATGAAATCCGTCTTTCCGGCAGAATTAACGCCGAACGCGACTCCTTGATGGCGGCGATCGGCGTGGCGCGCGATACCCCGATCCTTGCGGTCGACTTGGGCCGGTTGCGGGAGCGTATCGAGAATCTCGGTTGGGTCGAACAGGCGCGGGTGTCACGGCGGCTCCCTGATATCCTGGAAATACACATCGAGGAACGCACACCCTTCGCGCGTTGGCAGCACGATGGCCGTCTCACCGTCATCGATCGTACAGGCATCGTGATCACCGACCGGCGTCCCGAAGTCTATGCGGCGCTGCCGCTTGTCGTCGGCGCCGATGCTGCTACCGAGGCGGCTCCGCTCATCGAAATGATGGCGAGCGATCCTGGTTTGCAGGCTCGCGTGACGGCCGCGGTGCGGGTCGGGAGCCGGCGCTGGAACCTAAAGTTCGATAACGACATCGACGTGCTGATGCCTGAGGAAGGCATGGTGCGGGCGTGGCGCCGCCTGTGCGACCTCCACCGCGACAACAAGATTCTTGAACGCGAAGTGACCGTCATCGATCTGCGTGTTGACGACCGCGTGTTTCTCAAACTACTTCCGGAGACGGCTGCCCGTGTCCGCGATCCCGGCGAAAGTACGTAGCATCATGGCAACCGGTCGCAGTCAAGTCATCGCCGCATTGGATCTGGGAAGTTCCAAGGTGTGTTGCTTCATTGCCCGCGTCATGGGCGACGATACGGTGCGTGTCGTCGGCATCGGCCACCAGCTATCGCGCGGCGTCAAAGCGGGTGCCGTCGTCGATATGGAGCGCGCGGAGGAGTCCGTGCGCGCCGCGGTCGAGGCTGCCGAGCGCATGGCTGGCGAAACCGTTCGCGAAGTCCATGTGGCGATGTCGGCGGGTAGGCCCGCGTCTCACACCGTCGGCGTTGAAGTAGCTGTGGCCGGGCACGCCATTGGGGACCAAGACCTTCGTAGGGTGCTGCGACAGGGGCGTCCCGAAGAGGACGACCCCGAACGCGAAGTCCTGCATTCGCTGCCCCTCGGATTCACGATCGACGGATCGTCGGGCGTGCGCGATCCCCGCGGCATGTTCGGCGCCCGTCTTGGCGTCGACATCAATGTCGTTACCGTTGCCAGTGGCCCGTTGCGCAACTTGACGCTCTGCGTGGAGCGCGGACACCTCCAGACCGCGAGCGTATCCCTCGCACCCTATGCTTCGGGGCTGTCGTGCTTGGTCGAGGACGAGATGCGCCTGGGGGTCACGGTCATCGACATGGGGGCTGGCACCACGACGATGGCGGTGTTCAAGGACGGCGAAATGGTCTTCGCAGATTCACTGCCTCTCGGTGGGCGCCACGTGACCAACGACGTCGCACGCGGACTGGCAACGCCGACGGTGCACGCCGAACGCCTCAAGACGTTGTTTGCCAGCGTAATTCCAAGCCCGTCGGATGACCGCGACACGATCGATGTGCCTATCGTCGGCGAAACCGACGAAGGGGCAACCGCCCAGGTATCTCGCTCGATGCTGGTCGGGATCGTTCGTCCCCGAATCGAAGAGACTTTAGAACTCGTACGCGATCGCTTGCACGCCTCCGGCGTTGCCAGATCGGCGGGACGCCGGGTCGTCCTCACCGGGGGAGCGAGCCAACTGCAGGGTATTCGAGAACTCGCGGCGCGCGTGCTCGACAAGCAGGTGAGGCTTGGCCGGCCTATTCGGGTCGGCGGCTTGGCTGAATCGACCGGCGGACCGGCGTTCTCGACCTGTGCCGGTTTGCTCAGTCTAGCGGTCCGGCGGCAGTTGCCTGTGTTGGAAGACGTCATCGCAACCGAACCAGCCATGGCGGGGGGCGCGATCTCGCGCATCGGCCGTTGGCTCGCCACAAATTTCTGACCGGCCACAGAAGCCGGATGAACGATGGGTAGGAAATGTATGTCCAGAAGGAGAACAGCAATGAGGTCATTGAACGTGGAGGGTGAGTATGACCATTAACCTAAGTGTCCCGGCGCTAACCGAGTTACATCCTCGGATCATGGTAGTCGGAGTCGGCGGTGCCGGTGGCAACGCCGTCAACAATATGATCAACGCAGAGCTAGAAGGCGTCGATTTCGTCGTCGCCAATACCGACGCTCAGTCGTTGGCCCAATCGCGCTCTGATCGGCGCATCCAGCTCGGGATCAACGTGACCCAGGGGCTCGGCGCCGGATCCAATCCGGATGTCGGACGCCGTGCTGCCGAGGAATCGCTGCCCGAAATCATGGAAGCGCTCGCCGGTTCGCACATGGCGTTCATCACAGCGGGAATGGGCGGTGGCACCGGTACCGGTGCGGCGCCCGTCATCGCACATGCGGCGCGCGAGGCCGGGATTCTCACGGTCGGCGTTGTCACAAAACCGTTCCAATTCGAGGGCGGGCACCGCATGAAGCTAGCCGACCAGGGTATCGAGGAACTCGAGCGCTACGTTGACACGCTCATCATTATTCCCAACCAGAACCTTTTCCGGGTCGCCAACGAAAAGACGACCTTTGCCGACGCCTTCAAGATGGCCGACGACGTGCTCTATTCGGGCGTTCGCGGCGTTACCGATCTGATGGTGATGCCGGGCCTCATCAACCTCGACTTTGCCGATGTCCGAACCGTTATGGCCGAGATGGGCAAAGCGATGATGGGGACGGGTGAGGCAGAAGGTGAGGGACGCGCAATCGATGCGGCCGAAGCGGCGATCTCGAACCCGTTGCTCGACGAAGTGTCGATGAAGGGTGCTCGGGGCGTGCTGATCAACATCTCCGGCGGGTCCGACATGACCCTCTACGAGGTCGACGAAGCGGCCAATCGGATCCGCGACGAGGTCGATCCCGAAGCCAACATCATCTTCGGATCGATCTTCGACGAAACGCTCGAAGGCCGCGTCCGGGTTTCGGTTGTGGCGACCGGTATCGACGTCGAGGAGGCGGCACAGCCACGGCTCCATACGTTGTATCCGGAACCGGTTGCACCACGCCGGCACATCGAAGAGACCGAGGCAGCCGAGCCTGCGCCGATGCCACAACCGGCATTGGCCTTTGCCCGGCCCCAAGCGGCACCTGTGGTCTCGCGACCGCTGATGGCCCAGCCTGAAAGTCTTCCGGTTGCTCCGGCTGTCGCATCCGCTGGAGTAGCTTCCGCGGCCACCGCCGTTGCCATGGCTCAGCCGCTGTACGATGAACCCCAGGTGCATCAAGCGGTCGCCACGGCCACCGTTACGCGGCCGATCGAGGTCCGAGCCGAATTGGCAAACCCCAAACCGATGGCACCTGTTGCCAAAAATCCTGCGCCGGTGGCGGCGCAGTCGGCCACGCCAAAGGTTGCCGAGGCGCCGGCACGAGAGCCGTTTATCCCGCCCCGTGCGGCGGCCCCGGCCCGTCGCGGGCCGTTGTCGAAGGCCGATCCGTTCGCCGAAGCGGCGCTATCGAATGCCGGTGCGGCCGCGCCGAAGAAACGGGTTCGCGGTCCAAGCCTGTTCGAGCGAATGACCGGTGGCGGGCGCAACCGTAAGGAAGCCGAGCCCGAGGCCGAAAAGGTCTGGGACGCGGTTCTCGCGAAGGAGGCGGGACGTGAAGCCCAAGCCAAACGGACCGAACCGCGGCTCGACGCAGCACCGGTGGTAAAGCCTAGCGCGGCGGCTGCCGCAAAGCCGCCGGCGCCGGTCGAGGGAAATGACGAGCCGCAAAAGCCTGCGGCGGCGCCGGACCTGGCGCTGGAGCCCGAGGAGGATCTGTTGGAAATCCCGGCGTTCCTCCGGCGCCAAGCCAACTGACGATACCGGGGCCGGACCGTCCTCCACCGGGCCGGCCCCGCGTAACATTGTGTAACAAAGATTGAGTTGTGTGGTGTCGAGGCCGTTGTTACAACAACATCGCAGTACTACTACTTAAGTAGTTGATTTTAAATATTTATCGAGGAGCGAAAGCAAAGCTCCGAGGACGCCAGTGAACCATCAACAGACCTTGCGAAACCGTATCTCTTGCAGTGGGATCGGTTTGCATGGCGGCGCGAAAGTGTCGCTCACCTTACACCCCGCGGCGCCTAATACGGGTATTGTGTTCTACCGTGCCGATGTGCACGGCGAGGAGCCCCGGATTACTGCTTCTTATGAGAATGTCACCGAAAGCAGTTTGTGCACGACGATCGCCAACGCTGATGGCGTACGGGTATCGACGATCGAACATTTGATGGCTGCCCTTTTCGGTTGTGGAATCGACAATGCGCTGATCGAGGTGGACGGTCCTGAAGTCCCGATCATGGACGGCAGCGCGGCGCCGTTCGTATTTCTCATTGAGTGCGCCGGCATCGTCGATCAGGGGGTGGCCCGGGAAGTGATTCGGGTATTGCGTCCGGTTGAATCCCGCGCAGGCGATGCTGTGGCACGGTTGTCGCCGGCCGATGGTTTCTCGGTAACCTTTGAGATCGACTATGAATCGGCAGTGATCGGCCACCAGAAGTGTTCGATGGCGCTACAGAACGGTGCCTTCAAGTCTGAAATTTGCCGTGCACGGACCTTTGGGTTCGCCCATGAAGTCGATGCGTTGCGCGCGCGCGGTTTGGCGCAAGGCGGTTCGCTCGATAACGCGGTTGTGGTTTCCGGCGATGCCGTCATGAATGACGGCGGTTTGCGGTACCGCGACGAATTTGTTCGGCACAAGGTGCTCGATTCAGTAGGCGATCTTTTCCTTGCCGGTGCGCGCCTTGAAGGTCACTTCGTCGGCGTCCGCTCCGGACATGCGCTCAACCACCAGTTGCTCCGCGATTTCTTCGCGGATCGGTCGGCGTGGCGGCGCGAAAAAGCGGTGGAATCCAAAAAGGTCGCGCCGACTTCGGATTGGAATGATGTCAGGGTACCGATGGCCGCAACGGCCTAGTCAGTCGGTCTTTTCGCCCAAATCCTTGAGCAGGCCAACCACAGCGGAACGCACGGCACCGTCGCCAATTTCCGAAAAACTTCGAACTAACTCAACCGTGGACCGACTTTTTCCCCCGTGTTCAACCGGCGTGCCGAGCAACGACGGGTCTAGGCCATCGAAGAAAAAGCCGATGTCGGAATCCAGTTTTGCCGCGATCTCGTAGAGTCGACCAGCGCTGACTCGGTTGGCCGCAGTCTCGTATTTCTGAACCTGTTGGTACGATATCCCCAAGGCGTCGGCGAGTTGCTCCTGGGTCAGACCCAACAGGTTGCGTCGTTTGCGAATTTGCCGACCGACATGGTCGTCGATCTTCTTGGCGAGGTCACTCATGCGGTTCCCGGTCTTCGCTTTGCAACCCGCAGGGATCGTGATATCGCAATCCCGTTGAGCAAGGTGGGCACCGATGATACCATTTTCCGGCGAGTGCGCGGCACTGAATCGCAACCGATACCGGCAGATATTGGAGGTTTCCACGTGAGGCGATGGTTCCGAACCGCCGCCGTTGCGATCGTTGTGACGGTTGCGGTGGCTGGCTGCGGCGCGAACCGCAACGATGTTGCTTATGTCGAGCGACCGGTTGAAGAGCTCTACAACCAAGCGATGGATAACCTGATTGCCGGCGATTACAGTGCGGCTGCCGGGAACTTCGACGAAGTCGAGCGCCAACACCCCTATTCGATTTGGGCCTCGCGGGCGCAGTTGATGACGGCTTTTTCTCACTACCAGGCCAACAAGTTCGACGACGCGGTGATCGCCGCCCAGCGCTATATTCAGCTCCATCCAGGTTCCGAAGACGTTGCTTACGCGTATTACCTGATCGGTGTGTCCTACTATGAGCAAATCGTCGATGTCGGACGCGATCAGAAGTTGACGGAGTTAGCGTTGCGCGGCCTCGACGATGTCGTGCGGCGTTTTCCTGAGAGCGAATACGCCCGCGATGCCCGTCTCAAGATCGACCTGACGCGCGATCACCTTGCTGGCAAAGAAATGGAAATTGGCCGCTACTATCAGCGTCGAGGAAGGGATTTGGCGGCACTCAATCGCTTCAAGCAGGTGATTGTGGACTATCAGACGACGACCCACGTTCCCGAAGCGTTGCACCGTCTGACAGAGACCTACCTCGCGCTCGGGCTGGAAACCGAGGCCCAGTCTGCGGCTGCGGTCCTCGGGTACAACTACCCCGGCAGCGATTGGTATGCGGACGCCTACCGGCTCCTGAAGGGAGAGAATCTCGAGCCGGTCGAAGATGAAGGGTCGTTTATCTCGCGCACCTTCCGCCGGGTGTTCTAACTCCCATGCTGTTAACCCTGTCCATCAGGGATATCGTGATCGTCGAACGTTTGACTATCGGATTCCATCCCGGCCTGAATGTGCTGACAGGCGAAACCGGGGCCGGCAAGTCAATACTCTTGGATGCACTTGGATTGGCGCTCGGCGAACGTGCGGATTCATCCTTGGTGCGATCCGGTAAACCCCAAGCTGTCGTGAGTGCAGTTTTCGAGATCGGGGAACGTGCCGCAGTGCGCGATCTAGCGGCCGAACACGGGATCGAGGTCGACGACACCCTGGTCCTGCGCCGAACGTTGTCTGCCGACGGGCGTAGCCGCGCATTTCTCAACGATGAGCCCGTCAGTGTCGGCTTCCTGCGCCAAATCGGTGGTCTATTGATCGAAATTCAGGTGCAGAGCGAAAGCCATGCACTCTTGTCTGCGGGCAATCATCGGAGGTTGTTGGATCTCTATGGCGGTCTGCGACGCCCGCTTGAACGCCTAAGCGCGCTCCATAACGCATGGCGGAATGCAGCGGCGGCTTTGGCCGAAACTGAAAGCGAACTAGCCCGCGCTAGGGCAGAGGAAGAGTTCCTGCGGCACGCTGTCGATGAGTTGACGGCACTTGCGCCCCGTGCTGGCGAGGAGGACGAGCTCAACGATCGACGGACGGTACTCAAACATGGTGAGAAGTTGACCCAGGCTTTGAGCGCCGCGCGCGCCGAACTTGGTGAAGATACCGGCGTATCGGATCGTTTGCGGGTCGCCCAGCGCATTTTGGAGCGCGTTTCGGGGGATGCGGCGGGCGCGCTCGACCTAGCTGTTAGTGCTCTTCAACGCGCGGCGATCGAAACCGATGAAGCGGTCGAAGCGCTCGAGCAAGCCGCGACCAATCTGGACCTCGGTGCAGGAAGTCTTGAGGAACTGGAAGACCGTCTATTTGCGCTACGGGCGGTTGCTCGCAAACACGGTTGCGAAATTGGTTCGCTCGCTGCGCTCCGAACTGACTTCGAATCTCAGCTAGAAACGATTCAGCTTGGCGACACGCGCCTTGCCGAGTTTCGCAAGCTGGCGGTAACCGCCCAGCAAGCGTTCGCGGCCGAGGCGGAAGCTGTTTCGCAAAAGCGCGCAAAGGCCGGTAAGGCGTTGGAAAAGGCGATTGCAAAGGAACTCGCGCCGCTAAAATTGGACGGGGCAGGATTCAAGGTCGTGTTGCGCCGTCGCGAACCGACCGAATGGTCGAAGGACGGCATGGACGATGTCGCCTTCGAGGCCGTGACCAACACGGGCCAAGCTTACGCCCCGCTGGCGCGCATTGCGTCCGGCGGTGAATTGAGCCGCTTCATGCTAGCACTTCAGGTTGTCCTTGCCGGCCAGGATCAAGTGCCGACGTTGGTGTTCGATGAGGCCGATTCCGGCATCGGCGGCGCCACCGCTGCAGCCGTCGGCGACCGGCTCCTAGCCTTAGCAAAGGAACATCAGGTGTTGGTTGTGACGCATTCTCCACAGGTGGCGGCACGCGGGCAGTACCACTGGCGGATTGCCAAGGGGCCGGGCGGCAACGGGAAATCGATGACGACAGTCGGTGTCGAGGAGCTTGAGTCCGATCAGCGGCGTGAGGAAATCGCGCGCATGCTTTCAGGAGAGGTGGTGACCGAGGAGGCGCGTGCCCAAGCGGCTCGACTGATCGAACAGGCGGGCGGTTGAATCGTGGCGCGACAATCGATGCGCGCGGTCGCGGTGAACGAACTCGACCAAGAGCAGGCTAAGGCTGAGTTAAAGCGGCTCGCGGCTGAGATTGCCGAACACGACCGCCTCTATTTCCAAGAGGACCGCCCGGCGCTTTCCGATGCGGATTACGACGCTCTCCGTCGACGCAACGCGGCGATCGAGGCGCGATTTCCCCAATTGATTCTTCCGAACGGCCCGTCTGCGCGGATAGGTGCGATGCCAGCAGCGCAGTTCGACAAAGTCGTACACCGCCGTCCGATGTTGTCGCTGAACAACGCTTTTGCCGACGAAGATATTGTCGATTTTGTCCAGCGCGTGCGTCGCTTTCTCAGCCTGGGCGAGGATGCCGAATTAGCCCTTGTCGCAGAGCCAAAGATCGACGGATTGTCGGCGTCGTTACGATATGAGAAGGGAGAACTGGTTCAGGCTGCGACGCGCGGCGACGGCACCGAGGGTGAAGATATCACCCGTAACATCAAGACATTAGAGGACGTACCGCATCGCCTCATAGGCAATGATGTTCCTGCGGTGCTGGAGGTGCGCGGTGAGGTCTACATGCGCCGAGATGACTTTTTCACGTTGAACAAGGCACAAGAGGCGGCCGGTAAACAGCTTTACGCTAACCCGAGGAACTCGGCAGCCGGAAGTCTCCGCCAACTCGACGCAGCGGTCACGGCATCGCGCCGACTGCGATTTTTCGGCTACGCCTGGGGTGAGACGTCCGAATCGCTCGGTACGACGTTGTGTATGGCTCGCGAACGGCTCAAAGCCATGGGCTTTACCTTGAACGAGCCCACTCTCAGGTGTTTGACAGTGGACGATGTGCTTGCGCACTACCACTTCCTCCAGGATGCGCGGAGCGCGTTGCCCTTCGATATCGACGGGGTCGTCTACAAGGTCGACCGATTGGACTGGCAGGAACGGCTTGGGCAAGTCACACGTAGTCCTCGTTGGGCCATCGCCCATAAGTTTGCAGCCGAGCAAGCCCACACCGTTCTGCGCGACATCGAAATCCAGGTAGGCCGTACCGGCGCGCTGACGCCGGTAGCCCGACTCGAACCGGTCACAGTGGGCGGTGTCGTCGTGACCAACGCGACGCTACACAACGAAGAAGAAATCAAACGCAAGGACGTCCGCGTTGGCGATACCGTCATCGTACAACGCGCGGGCGACGTCATCCCGCAAATCGTTGCGGTCGTTCCCGAACGTCGGCCCAAAAGTGCCAAGACTTTCGTTTTCCCCGAAGCGTGTCCAAGGTGCGGTAGCGCCGCGGTGCGTGAACAGCTTGAGTCGGGTGAGTTGGAAAAAGTTAAGCGCTGCACCGGCGGATTGATCTGTCCGGCACAGGCGGTGGAGCGGCTCAAGCACTTTGTTTCGCGCGATGCCTTCGACATCGAGGGGCTCGGCGAAAAGCAGATTACAGCCTTCTGGGAAGAAGGCCGGATCGCCCGGCCCGGCGATATTTTTCGTTTGGCAACGCAGGACGGTACGGCCCACGAATCGCTTGCTGACAAAGAAGGCTGGGGGGCTCAGTCCGCTGCCAAGCTTTTTGCCGCGATCGATGCGCGCCGACGGATCGGTCTCGATCGTTTGATTTTTTCATTGGGTATTCGCCATATCGGACAGGCCAACGCGAAGCTGTTGGCGCGGACCTATGGCTCTCTGGAGGCGCTATCGGCGGCAATGGCACAGGCGCAGGACCGTGAGAGCGAGGCATGGGCCGAACTGCTCAATGTCGATGGGATCGGAATCAAAGTTGCCGGCGCCTTGGTTGATTTTTTTGCCGAGGCGCACAACCTCGATGCCATCCAGGACCTACAACGCGAATTGACGGAGATCGAGGCGCCACCCCAGGCTCAAACCGATTCGCCGGCAGCTGGTAAGACGGTTGTCTTTACCGGTACGCTCGAAACGATGAGCCGCGGCGAAGCCAAAGCGCAGGCCGAAGCGCTCGGCGCCAAGGTCGTGGGCTCGGTTTCGGCCAAAACCGATATCGTGGTCGCCGGGCCGGGTGCAGGATCGAAACTCAAGAAGGCGGCCGAACTTGGCTTGCAGGTCTATACCGAAGCGGAGTGGCGCGACTTCATCGGCGCGGCCTAGAACTCCGGATCGACCAATGCTCGCATGGCTTGGCGCATCTGTACCATCCCGGCAACGGGAGCTTCGACATAGTGGAAGATGCGCCAACCCTCGGTCTTGCGGCGGAGCATGATCGTTACCCGATTGTCGCCGGCCATCAGTTCGCCGCCGAACAAGCCACCCGGTGCGACCTCGGCATTCCAATGCATGTCGTAGAGCACGATGGCGATATCGTCGCTCGCGGCCTTGACGATGCGGTTCGCGGTCCGGTGGGAAACGCGGGCCAAGATACCGGCTGTGTGCGACCAGTAGCGGTCGATTTGCGGCCAAGTCGTAAATGGCCTCTCGGCCTCTTCGGCGATATAGATGGGTTGTGGGTCGTCGGTGTCCCAGAGCGCCTTGATCGCGGCGAAGTTGTGGGCTTTCCACGCTGCCTCAAGTGAGGCGATTACTGCTCCGATCTCGTCTTGTAGGCTCACGGGTTGCGCTCGATCGGCGCGGTGGCGACCGCTAGCCAGGTTTGGGTGGCGGCATCGACCAGTGGTGCCAAGGTGTTGTTCACGCGCGCGTGGTAGGCATCAAGCCAGTCCAATTCTTCCTCCGTCATCAGGTTTGTTGCCACCAACTGCCGGTCGATCGGCGCAAGGGTCAGCGTTTCAAACGAGAGCATCTTACGTTCGCCCCCGTCGATCGGCGGCGCCTCGTGGACGGCGACCAAGTTCTCGATCCGGATGCCGTAAGTCCCCTCTTTGTAATAACCCGGCTCGTTCGAAACGATCATTCCAGGACGAAGTGCCTCCCTGCTCGGCATCTTCGAGATGCGATGGGGCCCTTCGTGGACATTGAGATGCGCGCCGACGCCGTGTCCCGTTCCGTGATCGAAATCTAAACCCGCAGCCCACAGCGGAGCGCGCGCGAGAACGTCGATTTGACTACCGCTGGTTCCCTCGACAAAGGTGGCGGTCGCCAACGCTATGTGTCCCTTCAGGACGCGGGTGAAGCGGTCTTTCTGCTCGGCGCTCGGCGGTCCAAGCGCGATTGTGCGGGTCACGTCGGTTGTGCCGTCGCGGTACTGCGCGCCGGAGTCAACTAAAAGCAGATCGCCGTGCGCGAGACGCCGTGCGCGGCCTGGTATTGCGCGGTAGTGGACGATTGCGCCGTTGGGGCCGGACCCGGCAATCGTCGGGAAGCTCAAACCGGTGAATAGGTTGTTCTCTCGCCGGAAGGCCTCTAGGCGGTCGGCTACAGCGATTTCATCGATCCCACCGTTAGCCAGGGCGCCCGGCAGCCACGCCAGAAATCGGGTCAAGGCGGCACCGTCGCGCACGTGGGCCGCGCGCATTCCGGCGAGTTCGACGTCGTTCTTGCACGCTTTGGGAAGCAGGCAGGGATCTGGCGCACGCGATACCTGAGCGCCTGCGCCGCGTAGCGCCGCATCGATCCAACTTGCCGTGCTGGTCGGGTCGATTTGGACCCGCCGTTCATGTTCTCCGAGAAAGGTGAGGGCCGGCCCGAGCTCATCCGTCGGCATCACGACGATGTCGTTGCCGAGCGACGCCGATAGGTCGTCGCTGACCTTATCCAGGTCGACAAACCAATCAACCCGCGAATCGTTGTGCAGCAACGCAAAGGACAGGGTAACCGGGGTATATTCCAGATCGGCGCCACGAATATTCAGCAACCAGGCGATCGAGTCCGGCGCGGTGAGGACCGCGACATCGACTTTGCCGTCGCTCAAGGATTGGGCGACCCGCTGGCGTTTTGAAGCTGACGTTTCGCCGGCGAAGTTGAGCGGGTAGGCGACAGCGGGGGTCTTCGGCGGGGCCGGGCGGTCCGTCCAAACGGCGTCGAGCGGGTTGTTGTCGCAGGCCACTAATGTACCGCCTGCATCGCGGCATGCTTTTTCAAAATTGTCGACGCCGGTCGGCGTGTGCAGCCAGGGGTCGTAGCCAAGTCGTCCCTTGCCCAAGTTGGCGGTTATCCATGCTGTCGGCGGATCGTCCACAAGATGATGCGGTGCGAACGCATCGGAATCGACCTGCTGGCGAACCTGGAGGGTGTAGCGCCCATCCACGAAGATCGCCGCTCTGTCGGCCAGAACCACGGCGATTCCGGCGGACCCGGTAAACCCGGTTAACCATGCCAGTCTCTGGGCATGGGGTGGAATCCATTCGCCCTGGTGCTCGTCCTGTAGGGGCACCAGAAAACCGGCGAGATTGCGCCGCATTAGTTCGGCGCGCAGTTCGGCAAGCCGCATGGGGTATAGATTGGTCATCGTTGCATTATGCCTTGGTAGGCCTTCGGGGCCATGCGCTTTTCGCAATGCTGCGTTGCGATATGATCTCTTCTAAATTGCTGAAATATGGTTGAAATTCCCATCTTGCAACGCAACATATCCCGTGAAGCCGAGTAACCGTTTTTTTGGAGTAGTGAAAGTGACCATGAGTAACGTCGAACGCAACCGCAATGATGATGAGGCGCACCGTCTGATCGAGGCAGCCCGGGCGCTACGCGCCCAGTATGTGGCAACCCTGGGCCAGCGCCTTTGGGCGCGGCTAGCCGCGGGTTATACCGCCATGCGCGCGGCCCATGCTCGCCGTACGGCTTATCGCGCGTTGAGCACCCTTGACCAACATACCTTGATGGACGTGGGACTCGACCGCATGGTCGGCGAGTTTGGCGCCTATCGCCCGGCCAACGAAAATCGACCGCGCAACGTCGCGTAGCGCAGCTTCGACGCCGTCCATCGGATCGACCTGAAACGCCGGCCTTCGGGTCGGCGTTTTGCTGTTCGCCGGCGCAGCGTTCACAGCCTAGCGATCCCACTGCAGGCACAGTTGAAGTCTCCCACGGTTGCTCCAACATGAAAGCAAACAGAAAGCTTGTGACGGGAAAATCATGACACTCAATCGGTTCGACGAACGGGGCTACGGACTGGTCGCTGCGGCTGTGCGGATTGTCGAGTCGCCGCTTCGCCTGTGGCGTACCAACCGACGGCAGTTTCGCCGCTTCCTTGCGTTTTCTGCCATCGATTCCCATACACTCGACGACATAGGTCTGCGCCGGAGCATCTTTGTCGCCGTGCGGAGCGACGACAAGGTCCGCACGCACCTTCATGCGGGTCTTTCTAGGGCGACCCTAAGGTCGGCGAAAAACAATCGTTACCCAATCGCCGAGGCGTAGCGTCTCGGCAAGCTGGAAGCCAGCGGCCCGATAGGCCGCAACGACCTGCGCGGTTTGCACGGCCAGGATGCCCGACACCACGATTCGGCCGCCAGGCGCGGCATGGCGCCTAACCGCCGGTGCTAACGCTGCCAGCGGGCCTGCGAGGATATTCGCGACAATCAAGTCGAACGGTGCTGCCGCTACAATCGAACGACCGCTCACCCCCTCGGCGAGGACGCATCGCACCGAAGCGGCTACGCCGTTTTGCCGGACGACATGGCTTGCGACCTGTATAGCCTTTGGATCATTGTCACTCGCGACGATGCGTGCGGGCCACGTCTTCGCCGCAGCAACTGCCAATATTCCTGTACCCGTTCCGACATCCAATATTTTCTCCGGCGCGAAGCGACGGCTGAGTCGATCCAACGCGATTAGGCAACCCTTAGTCGATTCGTGATGCCCGGTGCCAAAGGCGGAGGCTGCGTCGACCAGAATGGGGATGCGACCGTCGCGCGGCGGTAACGGAACGTGACTGCCGAAGATCCAATAGCGGCCCGCGCCGATTGCCGGCATGTCGCGCTGTACTTTGGCGACCCAATCTTGGTCAAGAACGGGCACAGGTGCAGCGACTTGCTCGTCGACTTGGAGTGCGAGACGAAGCTTGGACAGAAGGTCGCCGTCCGGTTCGGATTCGGTAAGTGCAGTGATCCGCCAGACCTGGCCTTCCTCAAACCGAGACGTGGCCAGGAGGCTGTTGCCGAAGATCGCCTCAAAATGGTCTTCGACATCGGCACAGCGTGCCGCCTCCGCGCGGACGGATGTCTCCCAGGACGTCGTCAATTGATCACCTGAAACGAAAGGTCATGCGGGTCGGACAAAGGTATCGATGACTTTCTTGTGGCCGGCTTTGTCGAATTCGATCTCCAGCCGATTGCCGTCGATCGATTCGATCAAGCCATAGCCGAATTTCTGGTGAAAAACCCGATCGCCCTCGGAAAACGTGCCGATTGGCCTCTCGTCCCAGTCGACCGCCTCGGCGCGCGCCTCGATCAGTTGCCCATCGCGGGTGATGCCGCGTTGGTTCCGGCGGCGCATCCGACGGCGGCCTGGGCTGTCCCAGGGTTTCTCGTTGGGCGTGTCGAATGTGGCGTCGTCGTGCCGGCCATAGGCGGGTTGCCCCCAAACCGACGCTTCGGCCGCGACTTCGACGCTTTCGACCGGAAGTTCATCGATGAAGCGCGACGGTATTGCGTTTTGCCATTCGGCAAATATTCGGCGGCTCTGGGCAAAGGAAATCCGCAGTGCTTTTCGCGCCCGTGTCATGCCAACGTGGGCCAATCGTCGCTCCTCCTCGAGTGCCGACGTGCCCCCATCATCGAGAGACCGTTGGTTGGGGAACAAACCTTCTTCCCAGCCGGGCAGGAATACGGTATCGAATTCGAGCCCTTTCGCGGCATGTAGGGTCATGATGTTGACCATGTCGTTATCGCCGGCGTTGTCGTGATCCATTACTAGGCTGACGTGGTCGAGAAAGTCGGTGAGCGATTCGTACTCGCTGACGGAATGGACAAGTTCGCTCAGGTTGTCGAGGCGGCCCGGCGCATCGATCGACTTGTCGCGTTGCCACATCTCGGTGTACCCGGACTCGTCGAGGACGGTCTCGACGAGCTCCGCCAGTGGCAATTGATCCTTCATCGCCCGCCACCGCGCGAAACTCTCCAAAAGGTTGCCAAGCGATGTACGCGCCTGGGGTCGCAGCTCGTCCGTGCCCAACAATTCTTGCGCGGCTTGGAGTAGGGCGATTTGACCCGCCCGAGCGAGGCGGTGCATGGCTTGCATCGTGACTTCGCCAAGTCCGCGTTTGGGCACGTTGACGATTCGCTCGAACGCGATCCCATCCTCGGGCTGGGAGACAACCCGTAGGTAGCCAATGGCGTCGCGGATCTCGCGGCGTTCGTAGAACCGCGGGCCGCCAACCACGCGGTAGGGCACGCCGATCGTCAGGAAACGGTCTTCGAACTCACGCGTTTGGTACCCCGCGCGCACCAAGATGGCGATTTCGTCCAACCGGTGGCCTGCCCGTTGCAGGGCTTCGACATCTTCTGCAATTGCGCGGGCTTCTTCCTCGCCGTCCCAGAATCCGCGCACGCGTACCTTCTCGCCCTCGGTCGCATCGGTCCATAGCGTTTTCCCTAATCGGCCCTCGTTGTGGGCAATCAACGCCGATGCCGCCGCGAGGATGTGTGGCGTAGAGCGGTAGTTGCGCTCGAGTCGAACGACCTTAGCGCCGGGAAAGTCCTGCTCGTAGCGCAGGATGTTGCCGACCTCGGCGCCGCGCCAGCCGTAGATTGATTGATCGTCGTCGCCGACACAGCAAATATTTCGCTGACCCTGTGCCAATAGCCGCAGCCAGAGGTACTGGGCGACGTTGGTGTCTTGATATTCGTCGACCAGGATGTAGCGGAAACGGCGGTGGTAGATGTCCAGAATGTCCTGGTGTTCGGTGAACAGAGTCAGGCAATGGAGCAGCAAGTCGCCAAAGTCTGCGGCATTCTGCGTGAGCAACCGCTGTTGGTATTCGCGGTAGAGGGCGGCGGTTTTGCCCATCGCAAACTCGCCGGCGTCTTCGTGCTGGACCTGTTGCCAGGTCAAGCCGCGGTCTTTCCAGCGATCGATAATGCTGCCGAGCGCGCGGGCGGGCCACCGCTTCTCGTCGATGTTTTCCGCCTTGAGCAACTGTTTTAAGACGCGCAACTGGTCGTCGCGGTCGATGATGGTGAAGTTGTTCTTGAGTCCTACCAATTCGGCGTGCTGGCGCAGGATACGGACGCCGATCGAGTGAAAGGTGCCGAGCCAAATCCCGTCGACAGCACCTCCGACCAGAGAACCGACACGGTCGCTCATCTCCCGCGCCGCACGGTTGGTGAAGGTCACCGAAAGGATTTCCCACGGTTTGGCCAACCCGAGGTTCAAAATGTGGGCGATTCGGGTGACCAGCACGCGGGTCTTGCCGGTACCGGCGCCGGCCAGCACCAGCACCGGGCCGTCCGTGGTTACGACGGCCTCGTGTTGGCTCTCGTTGAGGGTCTTGAGATAGGTCGGCTCGGGTGCCGCCGCACCGGCCATTGCACGCGCAGCGATGCCGCCCGGCCGCGGGGCCGGCGTCGGATTCTCAAAGGGAATGTCGTCTAGATCGAAGGGGTCGGACATCGGTCCGGTGAGTCATACCACAGCGATTGCGGTCCTCCCAGGATCACGGGCGGTCGGTTTCCTCGTCGTGCTCTTCGGCCCTCGCCCGCAGGAGCGCTTGGTTGTAGGCGATTAGGGCCGTCTTATGGTGGAGGATGCCTACGATTAGGCGGCCCTGTCGGTCATCGACGACGGGGAGGCTATCTTCGTGGTACCGCTCCATCAGCTTGAGTGCATCTTCAAGATCGTCTTCGACGCATAGGACCGGGGGGTTGAGCCGGGCGATATCGCGGGCGTTGATCAGTTGGTCTAGTTCCGGATCGAGGGCTAGTCCGCGCATCGCGGTGAAGGACAGTGAGCCGACCAAGCGTGCGTCGGCATCGACCACAAAGAAGTCTCCATAGCGCGCATTTTCCATTGTCTCTCGGATTTCGCTCGCGCGGGCTCGTTCGTCGACGATTTCATACTGGTCGGTCATCAAGTCGCCCACGTGGGTGGCGGTGAGGAGTTGCTCGAATCGGCCGGCTCGAATGGCAACGCCACGCCGCTTGAGTTGGGCGTGGAAATACGAGCGGCCGGCTACCTGTTGGGAGATCAAAGTCGAGATAGTGATGGCAACCATCGCGGCAATGACTACCGGAAACTCACCCGTTAGCTCGAAAGCAATCAAGATTGTCGAGATTGGCGCTCCGATCACCGGCGCAGCGACCGCACCCATTCCGACAATCGCGTAGAAACCGGGCGATGCAGCGAGGCCGGGAAAGATACTGCCGGCGATCACGCCGAACGAGCCGCCAACCATTGCGCCTACGAACAGCGACGGCGAGAACACGCCGCCGCCGAACCGGCTCCCAAGCGATACCGCGGTCGCCGCGGTCTTTGCGACGATCAGAGCCAGCATGAGCCACAACGGGAGGGCTGCCTGGAGCGCGGCGTCCGTAGCGGCATAGCCGACCCCTAAGACGTGGGGCAGGAAGATCGCGATCAAACCGACCATCGCGCCACCCAGCATCGGGCGCGCCCAAACCGGGAAATCGATGCGGTTGATGATGTCTTCGGCGACGAAGATCGAACGGATGAACAGGATGGCGGCGAGGGCGCACACCAGCCCCAGCAGAATGAAAGCTGGAAACTCGAAGAACGACGCGATGTCGTAGTTCGGCACGACGAATGCCGGAAACGCTCCCAAGTGAATACGCGAAATCACGGTCCCGGCGACGGCGGCGATCACAACGGGTGCAAATGTGTGCAAGGCGTAGTGGCCGATCACTACCTCCAGGGCGAAGAACACGCCGGCAATAGGCGCGTTGAACGAGGCTGCGATCGCTGAAGCCAGGCCGCAGCCGAGCAAAGTCAGCGACAGCGAAGGATTCAGGTGCAACCGTTGCGCGACCCAAGACGCCAGTCCCGCGCCCAAATGGATGACGGGACCTTCGCGACCCACTGAAGCGCCGACCCCGATCGATCCAAGCGACAATACGGCCGCTTTGATCGTCGTGCCCGCATCCATCCGCCCGCCATGGCGGGCGCCGGCTTCGATCACGTCGGCGACGCCGTAGGCTCGCTGGCTCGGCATCAAATAATGAACGAACAAACCGATTGCCAGACCGCCGATGGTCGGGACCGCGAGGACCAGCCACCAGGGAAGAGCCGCAATGAGGTGAAATCCGTCGTGCAGGGGAAAGCCGAAGGTTTCGCGTTGAATCGCCTCGATTCCAAGCCGAAACCCGAGGGCCCCGTAGGCAATTCCGATCCCAATGATCAGGGCTAGGACGGAAAGCTTGACTTGATCGTTGTGGGTGAACTGATGCCAGCGAGCGCGGACGAGAGCGGTCGTCTCGCGCATCGTCACGCGCTTAGGCGCTCCTTGGCGCGGCACAATGCACTATTTGCATTGTCCGATCGACTCAGGGGCGCAGATCGTCACGCCGTCGATCCACGTCGCGCCCGAGAGATCGGCGTTCAATAGGTCGCCCCCGGTCAAGCGGGCACCGGTGAAGTCTGCTTGGCGTAGAACGGCATCGAAGAATCGGGCGCGGCGAAGGTCGGCATCGCGGAAGGACGCTCCGGAAAGATTGGCTTTGGTGAAATCGGTCCCGACTGCTCGTGCGCCGCTAAAGTCGGCTTCGTTCAAGTTCGCCGTCACGAATTTGGCCCCGTCGACATTGGCGTTGGAAAACCGGGCGCCGCTCAAATTGGTCCGCACGAATCGCGCGCCCTGGAGATTTCCGTCGCTCACGTCGATACCGCCCAGATTACGGCCGCTGAAATCGCACCGCCGCCAATTCACCTCGGGACGGGGCGTATCGATACAACTCGCCTGGGCGGGGCGCGAAAACGGCGGGATCGCCAACAACGTGAACGCCAACGCGCACGTGATCGACGCTAAACCGGCCAGGCGCGCCGCGCTCATTTGCGGCGAATCCCAACCGTCGTCCCGGCGTGGGCCGGGCGCGGCAGGTCGATTTGGGATTCGTGCGCCGCGCGGAAGATGGCCTGGAGCGGTTCAGAGAACGGCTCGGATCGGCGGTGTTCGAGATTGATGTGAATGGTTAGCATTTCATAGGTTGCCGCAAGGTAGTCCTGTTCAGCGTGGAACATCTCCATGTAGAAGTGCAGCCGTTTGGCGTCCCAGTCCAATAACCGGGTCGTGAAGCGCATCGGATCGTCCAGGCGCATCTCGCGCAGCCAATGGGTGTGCCCCTCAAGCGAAAAGGTCGTCCTGTTGGTGCGTTCTCGGTAGGGTTCGCCGATACCCATGCGTTCGTAGACCACATCCAGCGCCAAGTCGAATGCCAAGACGTAAAAGGCCACATTCATGTGGCCGTTGTAGTCGATCCATTCCGGTCGGACCCTGCCGCCGTCGGCGACCACTATAGGGGCTTCGAATTCCATGCGCCGGGATCATAGTCACCGCTCAGTGCGATGTGAACCGCGTTGCGCGGTTAGGAGCTCCGCCGCTACACTTCGGCTCAACCCCACAGAGGTCGACATGCACGACGCGCCCGCACGGACCACCCGGCCCGAGGATTTCTCGGCAGCCTTCGACGAGCTATCGACGCTCCTTGGCGAGCGTTTCACCACTTCGGCGGCGGTGCGCGCGCACCATGGCAAGGACGAATCCTATCATCCGAACCGCGATCCCGACGCAGTCGCCTTTGTCCGGTCGACCGAGGAGGTTTCCGATGTCGTCAAGATATGCGCCCGGCACCGGGTACCGATCGTTCCGTTCGGCGCGGGGACGTCGCTCGAAGGTCACGTTGTGGCCATCCAAGGTGGTTTGTCCATCGACATGATGCAGATGAATAATGTGCTCTACGTAAACGCCGAAGATCTCGATTGTACCGTTCAGGCTGGCGTTACCCGCAAGCAGCTCAATGCCCATCTTCGCGACACCGGGCTGTTCTTTCCGATCGACCCCGGCGCGGACGCCTCGCTCGGCGGGATGTCGGCGACCCGCGCTTCGGGTACCAACGCGGTGCGCTACGGCACGATGCGCGAGAACGTCCTGGGCCTCACCGTCGTCATGCCGGATGGACGCGTCGTCAAGACGGCGCGCCGTGCCCGTAAATCCTCCGCCGGCTACGATCTGACGCGGCTTTTCGTCGGCTCAGAAGGAACGCTCGGTGTGATCACCGAAGTAAGCGTCCGCCTCTATGGCATTCCCGAGGCGATCTCGGCGGCCAGTTGCTACTTTGAGAGCGTCCAGGGCGCCGTCGACGCCGTAATTCAGACTATTCAACTTGGCATTCCGGTTGCCCGTATCGAGTTTGCCGACGAGGTCCAAATCGACGCGACCAATCGGCACTTCGACATGGACCACCCGGTCAAGCCGACGCTCTGGCTCGAGTTCCACGGCACGCCCGCGGGCGTCAAGGAGCAAGCGGAAATGGTCCAAGAGATCGCTTCCGACCATGGCGGTGGCGGGTTTCGCTGGACCTCAAACGAAGAAGAGCGCAACAAGCTCTGGCATGCGCGCCACAATGCGGCCTATGCGGCGGCGGCGCTGCGGCCGGGCAGCAAGTTCTGGGCAACCGACGTTTGTGTCCCGATTTCGCGGTTGGCCGAATGTATCGTCGAGACCAAGAAGGAGCTCGACGCCTCCTTCCTGCCTGCGCCCATCGTGGGTCACGTCGGTGACGGCAACTTCCATGTCTCGTTCGTCCTCGACCCGTCCCAACCGGAAGAGGTCGCCGAGGCCAACCGGTTGAACGACAGTTTGGTTGCGCGGGCGCTGGCAATGGAGGGGACCTGCACCGGCGAGCACGGCGTTGGCTATGGCAAGGTGGACTTTCTCGTCGCCGAACACGGCGATGCGCTCTCGGTCATGCGCACGCTCAAAAGGGCCATCGATCCCGACGGCATCATGAATCCGGGAAAAATTCTCCGGCTCTAACGGGGAGCCGCCCAGCACCTCCAATCCTGTGACGCCCAGGGCGACGACGTAAGTCGATCCTTCCTGCGCGCCGGAACCGTCGCGGAGGGCTGGACAGTCTAACGAATTCCCAGCCCGTCCAAGTTAATCGCGGGGGGCTTCCCCGCAATAAGGTCGGCGACGATGCGGCCCGACCCGCAGGCCATGGTCCAGCCCAGGCTTCCATGTCCGGTGTTGAGCCAAAGGCCCTCAACGGCCGTGGCGCCAAGGACCGGCAACGAATCAGGGGTCATCGGTCGCAGCCCAGCCCAATATGATGGGATCGTGTCGGTGGCTGCCGCGGGCAGCATCGCCCGCATGTGATCGTGTAAAGTTGCAGCCCGGCGGCGGTCGATCGTCGCGTCGTCGCCAGCAAGTTCGGCGGTGCCCGCGGCGCGGAGGCGCGCGCCAAGCGGCGTCATCGTAATCTTGCGCGTGACATCCTGCAGCGCATGGCGGGGCAGGGCGGTTGGATCGGGCGCGTCGACGGTCGCCGAATAGCCTTTGACCGGGTACACCGGCAGCTTGATTCCGAAGGGGGCGAGAATTCGCCCGCTGCCGATCCCCGTCGCGACCACGACGGCATCGGTCTCGATGTCGCCGGCATCGGTGGCAACCGCACGAACCCGACCGTGTTCGACCCGAATGTTGGATACTCTTCGCGCGTAGATTGCCTGCGCGCCGCGCGACGTCACCACGCGCATAAGGGCTTCGGCGAAGAGCCGTGCATCGCCGCTTTCGTCCTTGTCGTAGTGCAGCGCGCCTGCATATCGGCAGTGGGTGCCGCGTAACGCCGGCTCGCGTTCCAGCGTTTCGTCGAGGGTCAGGCGGTTCGGGAAAGCGCGTGGATCGTCACCGCCTGTCGCCGCCATAAAGGCGGTGTGGAGTGCGTTGTCGTCGCGGTACAGATAAAGTAGGCCGTTGGTCTGCGCATCGTAGGTGATGTTCTCGGTATCGCGGACGGTACGCAGCAAGTCGAAACTGTAGCTGGAAAGCCGGCGCAATCGTGCCTTGATCGCGGCAGTCCGCGCCTTAGTGCAATTTCCAAAAAACCGGGCGATCCACACCGCCATCGCCGGATCGGCGCGAAGGCGAACCCGGTAGGGCGCCGCATCGCGCCAAAACTCTTTCAAAACCGTTGCGGGGATTCCCGGCGCGGACCACGGCCCCGCCGTAAAGCCGTTCACCAGTCCCGCGTTAGCGTGGCTACACCCCCTTGCGGGTCCGGCTTCTTTGTCGATGACCGTGACGTCGTGGCCGTCCCCGGTCAGGTAGTATGCAGTTGTGGCGCCGACGATCCCGGCGCCGAGCACGGCTACGCGCATCGATATTGCCGCGGCGTCGCGCCGCCCCCAAGATTGACCGTTCGTTAGATCGTGAAGGCGAGTTCGCCGAGGCGTTTTGTCATTTTACGATTCTCGGCGTAGTCCACTGGTATAGCGATCAGCGCCGGACCCTTCTGGGCGAAGGCTTCTTCAAGCGTGGGTTTCAGGTCGGCCGCCGATGTCAGCGTCCTTCCCCAGACCCCGAAGGCTTTGGCGAAGAGCTCGAAGTCCGGATTGTTAAACGCCAGGTTCGAGTGTTTGCCGTCGAACGAATTCTGTTGTTTCCACTTAATCAATCCGTATTCACCGTCCAGCCAGACGATGGCGACTACGTTGATGCCGAGCCGCGCGGCGGTCTCGATATCCTGGGCGTTCATCATGAACCCGGCATCGCCGCTGATCGAGAGCACGCGGCGGTCGGGAAACGCCATCTTGGCGCCGATCGAGCCGGGAAAGGCGAAGCCCATCGTGCAGAAGCCATTCGAGATCAAGCAAGTATTGGCTTCGTCACATTGGTAGTAGCGCGAGATCCACATTTTGTGGGCGCCGACATCCGACAGGAGAATGTCGTCGGGTCCCATCACTTCGCGGACGTCCCACAGAATTTTCTGCGGTTTCATCGGGAAAGACGTGTCGTCTTTCTCCATCGCGAAGTCGTCGAGGATAGTCTGCCGCAACTTGGCGCGGGCGCCGATATCGAATAGTGGCAGTTTGCCCTCAAAGCGTCGATTGATTGTCTCGTTGATTTGCCAGAGAGCGTCCGCAACATCCGAGACGACATCGACCGCAACCGGGTACGACAGGTCGACTTCGGCGGGGAAGAAGTCGATGTGGATGATCGTCTTGCCGCCGGTCTTGTTCCAATGCTCGGGCGAGTATTCGACCAAGTCGTACCCCACCGCGACGATCACGTCGGCCTGATCGATTGCGGCGTTGATGTGGTCGCGTCCCTGCAAGCCCAGGGTAAACATGCAGTGCGGATCGGAGCGGGGCACCGCGCCCTTGCCCATGAAGGTATTGACGACGCCGATCCCGGTCTTGTGGGCAAGGCGCTGCAGTTGCTTGGAAGCCCGTTTGCGTACGGCGCCGTTGCCCGCCAGAATCAACGGATTCTTGGCGGCGACAATGAGCTCGACCGCTTGCAGGATCGCCTTGTGGTCGGCCGCGGCCCGGCGGGTTTTGTGACGCGCCATCGGGGCGCCGCCGGTCTCTTCATCGGCGACATTTTCGGGCAGTTCGATGACGCAGGCGCCAGGTTTCTCGGACTCCGCGATTTTGAACGCCTTGCGCACCACTTCGGGGATGTTGTCGGGTTCGGTAATCGACTGGGCCCATTTTGTGATGGGGGCGAACATGGCGATCGAGTCCATGTTTTGGTGGCTTTCCTTGTGCAGTCGACGCGTCGACGCCTGTCCGATGATTGCGATAAGCGGCGCCCGGTCCATGTTGGCATCGGCCACCCCGGTCACCAGATTGGTCGCCCCGGGGCCTAGGGTTCCGAGACACACGCCCGCTTTACCGGTCATTCTTCCGTAGGCGTCGGCCATGAAGGCTGCGGCTTGCTCGTGGCGGCACAGGACGAATTCGATCTTGCTGTCGAGCAGCGAGATCATGACGTCGGCGTTTTCCTCGCCAGGAACCCCAAAAATGTGGGTCACGCCCTCTTCTTCGAGGCAACGAACGAACAAATCTGACGCCTTCATTAAAACTCTCCACGGATAATGCGATCACTAGAATTCGGCCATTCTAGCCACCACATACCCCGGAGTCTCAACGGGCCCGAAGCATTTCTGTTTTGATGCCCGAACCCCCTATATTCATAGCGTTGGTCCCTGCGACACGAGTTTGGAGTTCGATTGGTGAAGCGCGTCCTGTTGATCGCCCTCGGGGTCGTCGTTTTCGTCGCGGCCGCGGCCCTGATAGCCCCTAGTTTCATCGACTGGAACAAATACAAGGGCGAAATCGCCGGGCCGATAGAGCGCGCGACCGGCAGGTCCTTGGCCATGAACGGGGATCTCAGCTTGACGATTTTGCCGACGCCGCGGCTATCTGCCTCGGATGTGCGGCTATCGGTGGCCGGCGGCACGCACGATTTTCTGACATTGCGCTCGCTCGAAGTGCAGATCGCGCTGTGGCCCCTCCTACGCGGCGAGATCCAGGTCACCAGCGTCCGCCTTGTCGAGCCCGAGGTTTTTCTCGAAGTGGCCGAAGATGGGACGCCCAATTGGACCTTTGGCGCGAGTTCTTCTGAATCGGCACCGGCGACGAATCCCGGACAGGCGGCGGCGATCAGTGTCGAACGCGTCGTCGTCGCCAACGGTGTCGTTAATTTTGCCGGAAAGGACGGGCGTCGCGAGCGTGTCGATTCTATCACCGCCACTCTGACTGCCTCCAACCTGGCTGAGGGGCCCTTCGCTGCGGAAGGCCGGTTTTCGCTTCGCGATCAGGCGATCGGCTTTGACGTGGCGGTTGGCGCGCTCACAGCCTCGGCGCCTTCGCTGCGCGGCAAGTTGGAACTCGAACGCGGCGGTGCGGTTGCTACCATTCAGGGGACTTTCACTGGACTATCCAAAACGCCGACGCTCGATGCCAAGTTCGGTTTTGAAGGAAGCGACCTACGCGAGGCATTGAGCACTCTTGCTCGGCTCGCGGGCCGCGATATCTCGTTAGTCGTTCCAGGCGCTCAGTCCTTTGCAATCAACGCCGCGGTCTCCGGCACCCCTGAGGGGGTTTCCCTCAACGACGTTAGCTTGGTCGTCGGCGAAACCCGCGCCACCGGCGCTGCCTCGGTAGTCCTGGGTGCGCCACTTGAGGTTGACGCAACGCTGTCACTGGGCCGTCTCGATCTCGATGCCTGGGCCAATGCGGTTGCGATCGAGACGTCGGGTGCGGCCGCGGCGAAATCCCAGGCCGGCGTGGCGCCGCAGTTGTCCAATCCGCTAACCTCTTTGGATGGCGTCAGAGCGACGCTCACGCTGACCGGTGAAGCGCTTACCTATCGCGGGGGGTTGATCCGGCAACTTCGGGTCGTCGCCAATGCCGCCGAAGGTGCGATCGATTTGACGGCCCTCAATGCGATGTTGCCGGGCGGGTCTGACGTGAGCCTGTCGGGTCGCATGACTACGGTCGACGGTCAGCCCCGCTTCGACGGGACCGTTGAATTGGCGTCGTCCGACTTTCGCGCTGCCGCCGATTGGCTCGGTCTCTCGCTCGACGGAATCGCGGAAGCGCGGTTGCGTCAAGTCAGCTTTCAGAGCCGGCTTCGCGCCACAAAAGATCTTGGCCAAGCCTTCGGGATCGATCTACGTCTCGATTCCTCACGGATCACCGGTGGCGTCGCCTATGCGTTCCGTGCGAGGCCGTCCTTTAGCATCGACCTCGAGATCGACAGGCTGAACCTCGACGCCTACCTGGCAGACGGCGGCGGGCCTGCCGACCAACCGGTGCGCGGCGTACCGGCTCTGGGGACAGGTGCGCTGGCAATCCTCGGTACCTTCGACACCAATGCCAAGGTCGCCGTCGAGTCGCTCACCGTTGGCGGCCGCCGCTACGGTGGTGTCAAGCTGGATGCAGGCTTACTCGCAGGAGACCTCACCGTACGCAATGCGGCGATCGGCGATGCCGGTGGGGCAGCCATTTCCGTCTCGGGCAGCGCCGGCGCATTCGCATCGGTCCCGGCCTTCGACGCGAAGGTGACGGTGAAGGCGCGCGACGTGGCGGCGCCGGCACGCTTCTTCGGCGTCGATTTACCCGTAGACGCCCGCGCTTTGGGACAGATCGACCTGAACGGAACCGTGATCGGGACCGCCGAAGACCTTGCCGTCGACATCAAGGCGGGCATCGGAACAATGGCCACGGCGGTGAAGGGGCGGGTCGAGCTGTTCGCGGCAGCGCCGCGCATCGATCTTAGGGTCCAGCTAGATGGGCCCAGCTTCGTGCGGGCCGCCGAACTCGGTGGCCTTACGTTAACGCCGGTCGACCGAACCTTGGATGGCCCCCTTTCGGTGGTCGCGATCGTCCGAGGCAGCCGCGAAATGTTCAATTTCGATACCGACTTAACCGTCGCGGAGCTCAAAGTGATCGCCGGCGGGACCCTCAACAACCCGTTTGGCGACGCTGCGTTCAACATGAGCGTCCAAGCCAATCATCCGAATGCCGAACGCCTCCTGCGGACGTTCGGGGCGGACTACCAACCGGCCGCCACAAATCTTGGCGGCTTGAGGCTGCTTGCCGACATTGCAGGCGCACCGGCGCGCTTTGCGGTTTCCCGGGTCGAGGGCGGAATCGGCCCGGTCAATTTTGTCGGCGATGCCCAGGTCGATTTAAGCGGATCGCGTTCTCGCATCGACGCTCGACTCAACACGAGCGAAATCCTAGTCGATCTCTTTCTGCCTCGCTCGGTCCAGTCGGCCGGAACGGGAAATGCGCGCGGAGCCCAACCCCCCGGCGCCCGAGGCGGTGCACGCTTGTCGCAGGAGCCGATCGACTTGTCTGCTCTCAGCGCGGTAGATGGGCGCTTCGAATTGCGGCCGCGCGGCCTGACCTATGGCGACTACGCGTTTGCCGAACCTGTGTTGCTGGCCACGCTGGAGAACGGAACTTTGCGCGTGGATCCGCTCGGCGGCGGGCTATTTGACGGTAACGCTACGATTAAGATGACCGTTAACTCCGACCGTCCGGTAAAGATCGATCTATCGCTGTCGTTAGATGGTGCCAACATTGAACAGGCGCTCACGGCTGGCGCAAATCTCGACCGCGTAACGGGGCGGTTCGACATGTCTGGAACCTTGACGACGGTCGGCCAGAGTCAGTTCGATTGGGTCAACAATTTGGCCGGTCGGGTTTCCTTCTCGGCCCGCGAAGGTGTTGTCCGTGGGGTCGATTTGCCCGCGCTGAGCGGACGGCTGGGACGGCTCAATGAAGCGTTGGACTTCGCGGACCTGATGCTGCGCACGCTGCAGGGCGGCGAAACGGCCTACGATTCGATCAGCGGTACATTCGCCATCAAAGAGGGCGTTGCTCGCAGCGACGACTTGACCGCCGCGCTCGACGCAGCTGCGGGGTCCGGCACGGCCGTCGTCGACCTAGCCCGATGGCGCCTCGACATGCGCACTAGCGCGCGCCTGACCGACCACCCCCAATCGCCCGATATCGGCCTCGACCTAACCGGCCCGCTCGACGCCCCGCAACGTAATGTAAGGACCCAGGCGCTGGAGCAGTATCTCGCGCAGCGCCTCGGTTCGACATTGATTCGCAAGTTATTGAAGGACGATTCCAGCCCGTCTAGTCCCGCAACCGCGGCGCCGGCTAACGATAGTCGCGCTCCAGCGTTGCCCGGGAGCGGGGGTGATGGGGCCGAAGGAGAGAAACCGGCCACCGGAAACGACCTGCTGCGTGGGATCATTCGACGGCTTGGGGATCGTTGATCGCCCTGGTTTTCACTACTCGAAGAACAAACAGACGCAGCGCACTCGACAGATTGCCGACCCGCGTCGCGTCGACCTCGCCCACCAGTGCGTTCAAAGAAATGTCTCGCGCCTTGGCAATGTCTGTCAGTTCCTCCCAGAATTCCGTTTCCAGGGAAACGCTGGTCCGGTGCCCGGCGACGATTACCGAGCGTTTCGCTACGCTCATAGTCACGGCCGTGGCCGCGTCATGGCTTTAGCGTCGACCCATTTGTCGTAGTCGGCCGCGCTAACGGAACCCGATCCTAGCGCGGCCTCGCGCAACGACAGGTTTTCCGCATGTGCGTACTTGGCAATATCTGCCGCGCGGTCGTAACCGATATGTGGGGCCAGCGCCGTCACCAACATTAGGGACTGACGCATCAGTGAATCGAGTCGTTCGAGGTCGGGCTCGATTCCTCGCACACACAGAGTATCGAAACTAGCCGTCGCGTCCGTCAGTAGTCCCACCGACTGAAGGACATTGAACACAATCGCCGGTTTGTAGGTGTTCAATTCCAAATGCCCGCCGGCGTTGGCGATCGTCACCGCGACAGCGTTCCCCATCACCTGGGCGCACACCTGTGTCATAGCCTCAGCCTGGGTTGGATTGACTTTGCCCGGCATGATCGAGGAGCCGGGTTCGTTGGTGGGCAAGATCAGTTCGCCAAGGCCCGATCTAGGTCCGGATGCCAGCAAGCGAATGTCGTTGGCGATCTTCATCAGCACGGTTGCTGTGAGGTTGAGTGCACCACTGACTCCAACCATCGCATCGTGTGCGGCCAGCGCGGCAAACTTGTTGGGCGCGCTGGCAAACGGCAGGCCTGTCCGCTCAGCGATCTGTGCCGCGACCGCGGCCCCGAACTCGGCGCGAGCGTTGAGGCCGGTACCGACGGCGGTGCCGCCTTGGGCAAGTTCATAGAGCGGCCCGAGCGCTGTCGCGATCCCAGCCCGCGCGCTCGCCACTTGCGTGGCGTATCCCGAGAACTCTTGCCCCAAGGTCATCGGCGTCGCGTCCTGCAAGTGGGTGCGCCCCAATTTTACGATGGTGTCCCACCGGTGCGCCTTGTCGTCCAGCGTCGCATGCAGGGATTCGAGAGCCGGGAGCAGGCGGGTATCGATCTCCCGGGCGACTGCAACGTGCATGGCTGTTGGGAATGTATCGTTGGACGACTGCGCCATGTTGACGTGGTTGTTGGGGTGCACGGGCGTGTTGCCGCCGCGTGGTTGGCCGAGCAACTCGTTCGCTCGATTGGCGATCACTTCATTGGCGTTCATATTGGTCTGGGTGCCAGAACCGGTTTGCCACACCACAAGTGGAAAGTGATCGTCCAACACGCCCTCGGCCACCGCCGACGCTGCCGCAACGATAGCGTTGGCTCGCTCCTCGTCGAGATCGCCGTACGCGAGATTGACCAACGCCGCGGCGCGCTTGATTTCGCCCAGTGCGTGGATAACCGCGAGCGGCATGCGGTCTTTGCCGATCCGGAAGTTCTCCAAACTGCGCTGGGTTTGCGCGCCCCAGTAGCGATCTGCGGGAACCTCGATCTCCCCCAGGGTGTCGCGTTCGCTGCGGGTGGTGACCATGGCTTAGTTCGTTGCTCTCGGATGCATTGGGCACTGGAGGCCGGCTGTATCTGCGGTCTGCAAGTTGCGGCTAAGCAGGAGGGTTGTTGGTTCTTGCGCCATGAGTGGGCCTCTGCCTTCTAGTGTACACGCAAAGCCTCTTTTGTCGGATCGTTCTCGTTGTTCCTAAAGGACGTGATCGACCAGCAACCCGGCCGCAAACGCAAACAAGACGGCACTGGTGCTCCAGGACACCGCGCGCTGTACCGATGGGCGGCCAAGCCACACCCGGGCGCCGTCCGCGAGCAACATGACCCCCAATTGCCACACGACATTGACGACGAATAGAGCGACGCTCAACGTGACAAGTTGCAGCCAGACCCGACCGCGCGCCGGATCGACGAAGTTCGGCATTAGCGCGAGAAAGAGTACGATAACCTTGGGATTCAGCAGGTTGGTCAACATGGCGTCGCGCAGGCCTCGCCAGGGACCGACTTCCTTGCCCCGGGTCATCGCCTCCACGTTGATCAGGCCGGAGCGAAATCCCTGGACGCCGAGCCACACGAGGTAGGCCGCGCCAGCAACCGCGATGGCCTTGAAGGCGACGGTACTCGATGCGATTACCAGTGAAACCCCGACGGCGGCGAGGGCCGTGTGGGTGAACAATCCCAGTTGGACGCCCATCACCGTGGCGAAACCGGTGCGCGGGCCGGAGGACATGGTGTAGCGGATGATCAGCAGCGTATCGGGTCCGACCGACAGCACCAGGGCAAGAATGGTGACAATAAAGGCGACGAGCATTGTGGGATCGACGGGCATGGTGTGGCGTACGCGCTCACCGCGCTGCGTGCAAGCATTTCGCGTGCATCCTGGCGACCTCCCTTGCCGTCCCGGCAGTCCATCCCATAGCATCTGCACCCGACCAATAGGGATGTCGTGGGAGCGGTCGTGGCCCGAATTTCGTTTACTGCCAATCTTGAACGGCACGTCGCTGCGCCGTCGATGGAGGTGTCGGCGGCAACCGTGCAGGGCGTTCTCGACGCTGTCTTCTTGAAGAGCCCACGCCTGCGCGGCTACGTCGTGGACGAACACGGGCGACTGCGGAAGCACGTCAACGTCTACATCAACGACACGGTTGTCCGCGACCGCGTCGGCCTATCGGATTCGGTCGGCGCGGCCGATGAAATATTCGTTTTTCAAGCTCTTTCAGGAGGATAGGCGTGGCTGAAACACTCAACGTCGCGACGCGGAAGGGACTGTTTCGCTTCGAACGCAAGGGCGAAGGTTGGTCGGCCGGTTCGCCGGCGTTCATCGGCCAACCGGTGACCGCGGTGCTTGAGGACCGGCGTGACGGCACCTTGTATGCGGCGCTGAATTTGGGCCATTTTGGAATCAAACTCCATCGTTCGGACAACCAAGGCCGAAACTGGACCGAAGTCGCCGCCCCTGCGCTCCCGTCCGAACCTAGGAACGAAGACGCCAAAACGGTTCAATTGATTTGGAGTCTAGCGCCAGGCGGGAAGGGCGAAGCAGGCGTGCTATGGGCGGGTACCATCCCGGGCGGTTTGTTCCGCAGCGCCGACCGCGGTGCGAGTTGGTCGCTAGTCGAAAGCCTGTGGAATGTACCGGAACGCGCGAAGTGGTTCGGTGGAGGGTACGACGATGCGGGGATTCATTCCATTCATGTCGATCCGCGCGACCCGGCCAAACTGACTCTGGGCGTTTCCTGCGGCGGAGTTTGGAAAAGCGACGATGCCGGAGCATCGTGGCGCAACGTCGGTAAGGGCCAGCGCGCCGACTATGTCCCGCCCGATCTTGTCTACGACATCGTTTCGCAGGACCCGCACCGGCTTGCCCACTGTGCCGCCAATCCGGATGTCGTGTGGTGCCAGCACCACGTGTCAATCTTTCGTTCAACCGATGGCGGCGTAACGTTCGATGAAATCAAGGACGTCAAGCCGTCGCCCTTCGGTTTCGCCGTCGCGGCCCATCCGACGGATGCCGACACAGCCTGGTTCGTCCCGGCGATAAAGGACGAATTCCGTATCCCAGTCGACGGCAAGCTTGTCGTCAACAAGACGACCGACGGCGGTCGGACCTTTACCGCGCATAGCAAGGGTCTGCCATCAGCAGCGAGTTACGATCTGGTCTATCGCCATGCGCTCGATGTGGATCGCACTGGCACGGCGCTCGCGATGGGGTCGACCACGGGCAACCTATGGACCAGCGCCGACGGCGGCGAATCTTGGACCCTCGTCTCGGCGCACTTGCCGCCGATCGCCCAGGTCGCGTTCGCCTAAGGCCTAGTCCTTGAGCCGAACGACCGCGATTCCCGACTGAGGCCGCATCCGCAGCAGTGGGCCGAGGTCGGGCGTCTTCGCGTAATGCGCGATCAGCGCGCGCGCGGCGTGGTGCGTCGCGATATCCACCTTCCAGGATTTCGCCGTGCCATGGCGGTACCAGGTGATCTCATCGCCATCCTTCAAGGTGTCGTCGGCGATCATGGCTAGGGTAGGCAAGGGTGGATGGCCGGTCGCGTGGAGGTGGTGCGCCGGAAAATCGTCGTCGAACAGCAGCGTGCGAAATCCACGGGCATGGGCTTCGACGATACGCCGGGCGTGGCTGATATGGTCGTCGAAATAGGCCAGGACATTAGCGGTCTCGGGCGCGGTCACGCCGTCCGCCATCCAATCGTTCTCGTGGTAGACCGCGCCGTCGTCGCGCCATACGAGATTTCGAAAACTCACGTCGAAACAATGCATTTCCGCGCGCGGGCCACCTTGCCGTAATAGCCAGGTGGAGTGGCCGCGATGGACGCCGCTCTCGACGATGAAGTCGGGGCCGATAGAGCGGCCCAACAGATAGATCCAAAACGAATCGCAGAACTTGGTGCCGCCCTCGTTATCCTGCACCGGGCGTTCCGGATAGGCGGTAAAGAAGTCGTCGACCACGGCATCCAGCCCGTCCGTTGCGACGCCGAGAAAGGCTGCAGGACCGTCGAGGAAAGCCACCGCCGTGTCTTCGGCGACGCGTTTCAGGCGGCGGATTTGCGCATCGGATGTCATCCGCGAGGCGAATTCACTCTCATCGCGCTTTTTGCGCAAATCCAGGCCGATGCGGTGGTACAGACGGCGGTTCAACGAAACCCGCATGTCCTCCCGTGCTTCTGGCGTCAGCGAGTCGAGTTCGGGTTCCGCCCGGGAAAAGACGCGGCGCTGGCGGACGTGTTCGGCGAATTCCTGCCACGGACCGAAGTCCCAATGACCTGACGCCGCGCCCGAGGTGGATGGCAGAACGTAGACCGCCGTCTCGCCAATGCCTTCGGGTTGGCGGCCATACTTCACGTCGCGGCCGAAGTAGGCCTTTGCGGCGCGCTTGCCGTTAAATGCCAGGAACCGGGGCGAGTGGTCGGTAATCAGCGTCCGCAGGCGATTCGGATCGTCGCTCGATTTCGTCAGCGCGGCATCGCCCCCGGACTCGACCTTGTTCATGTCGGTCAAGCCAATGCGGTAGGTCAGTAACAGGAGGTATTCGTTCGGTCCCAAGGGCCGGTCGGTCAACCCCACCTTGGCCAGGGTCTTCCAGAATTTGTTGCCGGGCCCGGCATAGTAGGCGTCCTGCCGTGCCGATTCGGTGCCGGCGGCTGATCCGCAGAACACGACGTCGAGATCGTGGGTCAAGACATCCGGTAAGACGCTCATGTTTGTTTGCCGTCCAGCAAACATTCGAAGCGCTGTTCGACAAGAGGCTTCCCCCAGGTCGTGCTTTCGTACTCGTTGATCAAGCGAAATCCCGCCTTTTCGTAAAGATGGCGTGCGGCGTCGAGGCCCGCGAACGTCGCTAAATAGATCTTGGGAAGTTTGTTTGCATGGCAGAACGCCATCGCCGCATCCATCAATCGTCGACCGGTACCGTTGCCATGCGCGGACTCGCCAAGAATGAACCAGCGGAGCAATGCCGCCGGTGGGTCGATGCTGCCGTCGATGGCGATTCCACCGACATAGGTGCCGTCGTCGTCGGCGCGCCACATTCTATTTCGCGGATCGTCGCGCCGAGCCAGGAACTCGCCGATTTCGCGCGTGATCTTGGCCTCGAAGAAGCGCGCTGGGAAATCCCAACGGGTTCCGTAGTACGCGACTTGCAGGGCAATGAGCCGCCCCGCATCACCGGGTTCCGTTTCGCGGATCGCGATCGCCAAGTCAGCGGCCCTAGGCGGCTTTTCGCTCGACGGTCCCGACAAAAAAGTCATTGCCTTTGTCGTCGATCACGATGAAGGCCGGGAAGTCTTCGACCTCGATGCGCCACACCGCTTCCATCCCGAGCTCGGGGTATTCCAGAACCTCGACCTTCTTGATGCAGTCCTGGGCAAGGCGCGCGGCGGGGCCGCCGATCGAGCCGAGATAGAACCCGCCGTGTTTGCCGCACGCTTGGCGGACCATGGGCGAGCGGTTGCCCTTGGCGAGCGAAATCATACTGCCGCCTGCAGCCATGAATTCGTCGACGTAGGAATCCATACGGCCCGCGGTGGTTGGCCCGAACGACCCCGAGGCATACCCCTCGGGTGTCTTGGCCGGTCCAGCGTAGTAGACCATGTGATCCTTCATATATTGCGGCATGCCGCCACCGCCCGCGAGGCGTTCTTTGATTTTCGCGTGGGCGATGTCGCGGGCAACAATCATCGGTCCGTTCAGCGACAGGCGGGTCCGAATCGGGTAGCTGGAAAGCTGCTTGAGGATTTCGGCCATCGGCCGGTTGAGGTCGATCTGCACCACGTCGCCGCCGAGCTCGCCCTCGGGCACCTCGGGCATGTATTTGGCCGGGTTGGTTTCCAGTTGCTCAAGAAAGACGCCCTCGCGGGTGATTTTGCCCTTGGCCTGCCGGTCGGCTGAACACGACACGCCGATTCCGATGGGCACGCTCGCCCCGTGGCGCGGCAAACGGATGACGCGCACGTCGTGGCAGAAATACTTTCCGCCGAACTGCGCGCCGATCCCCATCGTCTGGGTCAGTTCATGGACTCGCGCTTCGGTTTCCAGGTCGCGAAAGGCTTGGCCATGTTCGTTCCCGGCGGTCGGCAACGTATCGAGGTATCGGGTGCTGGCCAACTTGACAGTCTTCAGGTTCATTTCGGCCGAGGTGCCGCCGACCACGATCGCGAGGTGGTAGGGCGGGCACGCGGCCGTACCGAGCGACCGGATTTTTTCGTCGAGAAATGCCAACAACCCATCCGGGTTTAGGACTGCGCGGGTCTGTTGGTAGAGGAACGTCTTGTTGGCCGAACCGCCGCCCTTTGCCATAAACAGAAATTTGTAGGTATCGCCGTCGCTGGCATAGATGTCGATCTGTGCCGGCAGATTGCTGCCGGTATTGACCTCGTCGTACATCGAGAGGGCCGACATCTGCGAATAGCGCAGGTAGGATTCGGTATAGGTGGAGAAGACGCCGCGCGAAATCGCTTCGGCGTCGTTTCCGGGGGTCCAGATATTCTGACCCTTGTAAGCCATGACGATCGCCGTACCGGTATCCTGACAGCCTGGGAGGATCATCCCGGCCGCGATGTTGGCGTTCTTGAGCAGCTCGTAGGCGACATAGCGGTCGTTATCGGACGCGTCGGGGTCGTCCATGATATTGCGCAGTTGTTGCAGGTGGCCTGGGCGCAGCAAATGGGCGATGTCACGCATCGCCTGCTCGGTCAGCAGGGATAAAGCCTGAGGTTCGACTCGCACGACTTCGTTGCCACCAACATCGATGGTGCTGACGAATTCGTCGCTCAGCTGTCGGTAGGGCGTTTCGTCCGGCCCAAGCGGAAACATGTCCTGGTATTGGAACGCGACCATCGGTTCTCCTCCGCGGCGCGTGGCCGCACGATCGGCTATTTTTTGCGGAACTGGTCCAGCGCGACGACTTTTTCGCCAGCGGGTACATCGGGGGTTTTGTCGGGTGCAGCGTCGGGTTCAGCGTCATCGGCGTTACTGCCGACCGTGACCATCGCTCCGCCCGCCCCAATCGGGGTGGGGCCGCTGCTGTCGCCGGTCGGACCGGTCTCGACGCGGCTCCGGTCCGGTTGAAATTGCAGGCCGAATTGAACGCTGGGGTCGGCAAAACCGGTTAGCGCGGCAAAGGGGATCGTCAATCGTTCCGGCACTTTGTGGAAGGACAAAGTGAGATCGAACCCATCGTCGGTCACATCGAGATCCCAGTACTGGTGCTGCAAGACGACGGTCATTTCTTTGGGGTACTTGCTGCGCAGGTAGTCGGCAATGACGACGCCGGGAAAATGAGTGAGGAACGAGAGATACAAATGATGATTGCCGCGCAGGCCCTGTTCCTGAACGCGCTTCAACACCGAACGGACCACACCGCGCAGTGCCGTATCGACCATTGTTGGATAGTTGTAGTGATCGCGCATGTCGTCGAAACTCCCGTCGGGCGCACATACTAGACCGCTTGCCGCGGAATCCAAGGGGGGACGCCGCGTTGGGACTGGAGTGGACGGAGATTTGAAGTGGGGGGGCTTCTGTTGCCCGGTACCCCCCCGAACCGCGCTTACTTATGACTAAGCAGCGAGCGCCATTTCATTGTCGTTGGCACTTTTAGATACAGCCCGATAACGGTGGTACCATGCCGGGCAAAAACTCCACCTTTATTACGCGCGTCGATCCTGATTCGCCCCCATCAAAAACACACGGTCTAAAACGAACCGCGACCCGAATCGGCGGGTTCCGTGTGTTTGTGGTGGAGGCGCCGGGTACTGCCCCCGGGTCCGCTACGCCTATTCCGTGAAGCGTTTATCGCCATAGCCGGTAAACCGGCACTCCCTATATAGGCGACCAAGTGGTGGATTTGAAGGGGCTAGGGTCTAACCGGCTTTGGCGGCGTCGCAAGCCGTCGGTAGCGTCTCGGCGATCAAAGACGTGAGCCCGAGCCGGGCGAGGGGGCTCGGCTGACTGCCGTCCCCGGGCGCGGCGCCGAGACCCTTGGCGACGAGGGCCGCGCCCACCGTTAAGAGCGCGTCGATCTGGCGGTCCGGCAGCGTCCAGGTGGTCGCCATGTCCTGGAAACGTTGGCGACACGCCGGGTCGTCGATAAAATCGAAATCGACAGGCACATTTAGAATCACCAAGTCCTGCACGGCGCCCGGATCGCACGCGCGGTTCGTCCTTAACAACTCCTTGGTCACCGTATCAAGCCGGTCGAGGATACCAAAGGTACTGCCGTCGATGGCGCTGCTCGTGGTGCCGGTCAGCATCGCGACCAGCCCCGGCGGCGTCGGTCGGCGGTCCAACGCGCTCTGCCGATCCGACCGGGCGTTGACGACGACAAACAAAATGGTCCCGATGTCCTTCTCGCAGATCGCCTGGACGAGGTTTTTGATAGTGCCGTCGCGACCGCGCGCAAGGGCCGGTGAGTTTTCCGAGGACAACAAGTAAAGCGGTTCCGACAACCCGAGATTGTCGGCAATCCCGCCGTCGAGCAAATGAATGAACCGTCTGCCTTCGTCGGGGGGCAGCTTGCTCAGCCAATCCTTTCGCCGCGGTGGTCGGCTTTGATCGATATCGCCGGTGCCGTTCAGATAATCGTCCGGGTATGAGCGGTTCAAATAGGCCCATTCACGTGCCGCGCGCCGCCGAACCTGGGGATTGTCGTAGGCCGACGTACTAAGCGGGTTGATGATTCGCAATGGCGGATGATCGGGCCAGGCGCGGTCCTGTGCCGGGCACGGCGAATAGTTCGTCAGCGTGACCGCGCTGAGGGCGAGGGGAAAGGCTGCCGATGCCGCCACAGCGTCGGCCAACTTCATCTCGATGAGGTCCGAGCAAATCAAATCGAAGCGGTCTTGGGTAAAGGGGAAGACCGCTTCGGCGGTCACATCGCCGGCATTCACGATTAAATAGGGTTGTGGCCCATCCCGCTGGAGCAATGTCGCGAAGGTTTCGCCTTCGGCAAAGAGACGCTTGTGGAACGCGGCGATCAACCAGTCGATCCGGGCATAGGACGGTGTCGGCAAACGCGCGAGGTTGACCGGGTTGAGACCCGCCGCCACCAAATCGCCGATGACGTCTTGGCGCAGGAACCCCTGCTCCAACGCGTCGAGCCCGCCATAGCCGTGGCGCGCGAAATAGGCGGCCGTGACGC